>JAYTZD010000256.1:0-14676 GCA_043742065.1 Oscillatoriales bacterium | reverse complement strand
CCCCTGTCCTCGATCGCTCGCTGATAACGTTCCAACAACATCTCTAGATCTTCTGCGGAGGTGCGGGCATCGCGCAGGTGAAATTGGATGCGCTGTCCCAAACGGACTCGATCGCCGATCGCAATCGCTCCCACTTTTGGATCCACTCCCAACAGATTTCGGATTAAAAAATCTCCAGGCTCTAGTAAAAGTTTGAATTCATCACTGACTAACCCCACAAATAGCGAGTGTTGGGCCAATTCTCGGTCTTCTTCGCTCAAAGTTTGCACCAACTCTCGCAAAGCTTCTAAGGGCGATTGCTCAGTCTTCTCAAGCCCTGAATCGTCGGTTTGTTCTGCGATTTTGAGCAAAATATTGCGCTCTCCTTCTGTCACCCGATACGGATGCCCGATCGGTCTACAACCTTGAGCCACAATCGTCTCCAAAACTATATTGCCAGTCAAAGCCACCCCAACCGTCCCTTCTCGGTAAAGTTCATAGTTACAAAACAGCGCCGCACCCCTAGTACCGTCCCCACCCGCTAGCCCCCCTACCTTCGGTGCCCCCGGATAGGCATAATCTAGTCCTTGCAAAAAGTCGTTAATCTTTGAGGAAAAGGGATCCGCTAAAATGATGAACTGCGGTTCCTCCTGGGCCGGCACACCCAACAAATCCACCCAAGTATCAGGGGGACTATCCAAATCCGGTAGTTCTTGTGCTTCGACGTGAAAAGTTCTGACAGTTACTCCGGGCAAGCGTGCCAGACTCAAACTGATGGCTGGAGAACCCTCTACTTCTTGTGTCAGACCTCCCCGATTCGTACCAATTACCCCTCCCGCGCCACAGCCAATCAGAGCCGGAATTGGCAGTAATTCTTTGAGTAAAGGCATCAGCCGAGAATACTCGCTGGCAAAGGCAGAGGAGATAAATATCAGCCCTAAATCTGCGGGGCCTTCTAAGAGGCGATCGGCTTGCTCTATAACTTCTCTGAGGGCGGACTCCAAAGAGGGACGGGTTGATAAAGCGCTGACCCACTGCATTTCGTTTTGATCATACATCTGACAAAATTCTCTATAAAACTATCTTGTACATTACGTTAACCTGCATCGGCATCCCACATCACAGGCACTTCCTTTGCGATCGATGAGCCATTCTTGTGTTAACATAAGTTAACATGGATCCAAAATTAAGTTAGTTTGCTGTCAACTGTGCGATCGACCAAATCTTAAAAGATCAAGATTGATACAGTTTGACAGCACAATTCCATGTAATGTTTTGATCAAAAGTATTGACATCAGTAAGTATGACAACAACACCCGCTGGCAACATCCAAGAAAAAATTGAAGAAGAACTCGAAAACGCTCGTACCGTCTGCGACATCAGTGGCAACACGTCTGGCGAGTGTGCGGCCGCCTGGGACGCAGTGGAAGAACTTCAAGCAGAAGCTTCCCATCAAAAGCAAGTTAAACCCAAGAATTCCTTTGAAAAATATTGCGACGACAACCCTGACGCTGCTGAGTGCCGCATCTACGACGAATAAAGGCGCAATTTAGAAGTTGAACCAAAAGGTGAGGACAAAATTTGTCCTCTATCTTTTTTTATGTACCTTTTAAACTACGCAGCCTACATCTGGCAAAAGTGAAGCAGCAACTGGAACATAAAAAGATGTCCCAGTTGCTGATTTTTTGGCTGTTTTGTAGTAAAATTTTCCACAAACTAAGTGAGTATATTTTCCCAAAGATGTTAAGTCTTTTATTGGCAGCCACCGGGCCTTGGTTTCAACCCCTAGTCTGGATGGATTATCGGTTGTCTGTGTTGTTAACGGTTTCGATCCCGCTGGTAGTGCTGATTTGGGCTGTTGTTGAGAAAGCTGATGCGATCGTCCGTTTGTCAATGATCTATTGGCGAGTGGCGAGTTTGCTGACAATTACACTTTACCTGATGATGGCTGCGGTGCCTGTGAGCTTTGTGTCCTCGGTGATCGGGAGAGCTTTGATTCCTGCTAGTTTGTGGTTTTGGGCGGATTTGAATGAAGAAATTGCCGATCGCCCACAATCCCCCCTCAAGCTAGCTTTTACCGCTTGGCGATGGGCGATTACTGTTTACAGCGGTGTTGGTGCGATCGTACAAATTCCCTTCCTAACCTGTGCCTTCAAATCTCAAAATCAGGTGATTGACGAACCATTTTGCCGCATTTGGCTTGACCCGCCTTGGCTGTACAAACAAATGTTTCACGCTACTACCAACCCAACTTTCTTGGGCTTTCTAGCTCTGGCAGGTTTAGGAATTTATGTAGTTTACTTATCCTATTTTGTGTTAATTAGACTCGGAAAACAAGGGCGATCGGCTACTGGCCAGTAAATTACTTTTAAGCAAGGAACTGCATCCTAAGTTGTTGAGCATTAAATTTAACATTCGGGCGGGTTCTCCTGCCCACCCCACAAGAGTTATCAGAAATGGGATTGTTTAAATGAGATGCGCGACAGCTTACCAAATCAAAGCTCAATCCTGAAACTAACTAATTACCTAACATTACAAGTTACTAAACAATCTCACAACTCACAAAAAACGGCGTATCTTTAAGCAACAATAAAAATTTTAAACACGAGGGCTGAGAAGATGACAGTAATGTTATTAGGGAAAATTTTGATGGATAGCAAAGAGGCATATTTACAGTGCTTAGAAAAACTGATTTGGGCAACCAATCAGCTTGATACAGAAATAGAATCAACTCAACTCGCTCGGATTGCCGAACTGATAGTTCAGCCAATGACAGGCCCCTGGCGGTTTTTTCACACTCCCGAACATATTTTTGACGTGGGGGGAAACGAAGATGCGATCGAAGTTTTGGCAGCCTTATTTCATGATATTGTCTACGTGCAAGTCGATCGCAGCATTAGCTTTAACGTCAGCTACTATATTACTCCTTATACAAAAGAATTCAATAAACAGCTATTCATTCGAGAACAATCTGAGTTGCCTACGGATACTACTTTCGAGATCGTAATGATGATATTTGGTTTTGTTCCAGGGGAAGTGCTAAAACCTTTCGCCGGACAAAATGAATTTCTGAGCGCTTTGGTGGCAGTAAAAGCTCTCGAACCATTCCTGACACGCCACCAATTAATTCAAATTGCCGCCTGCATTGAAGCAACAATTCCATTTCGATCCCCAGAATGGGGAGTCACAGCCAGCGAACGACTATACAACCGTTTGCAAACAATAAATAGCTTGTTTAACCTAAATTTTATAGACGATGAAATCCGGGAAACAATTAAAAAATCCGTCAGAATGGCCAATCGCGACGTAATTAGTTTTGCTGAGGAAAGTTCTGCTGATTTTTTGGCAAATACCTGGAACTTATTGCCGGAAACTAATCACAATCTTACCGATTGCGGTTTTTACACCATTCGAGAATACCGAGTAGCCTTGGTGAAGATGGAAGGCTTTATGAATCATCTCAATCCTGATGTCATTTTTCGTCAATTTGATCGATATCCAGACGATCATACTTATCGAAATTGGGAAAATACTGCTAGGAATAATATCGAGATTGCAAAAGTTTATTTGGGCTGCAAACTGACCGCAATTGCCCTGATTGAGGCGCTTTCTTCAGGTTTAGGACTAGATGTTTCTATGGCAATGATGATGGGTGAACTGCCAAATTTAGTTTCTCAAGGTGTGCGACTGGAAAGCTTTTTTCCAGAAATAGAAAAACCCTTAGAACCTAAAACCAGCATGGAATCGAAAGTATTAGACTTATTAGAAAATGGGCGGGCTAACAGCAATTATAATACTGATTTAAAACATTCGCCTCTGGCCACTTTTGTGGTGAAAATTGTGGGATTTGACGAAATGCAATATCAGCGCGATCGGGCTAAGGAGTTTTTCAATGAAACTCTTTCCTACGACGACTTTATTGCCGATTTTAATCCGAATGTCACAGAAATCATCGTTGATTCAATTATCAAATTGTTTGACAGCCGCAAATCTACTATCCAGCGCTACTACGATATTACTTCTCAGTTAAAGTCCAAACTCCAGACCAATTTTCCGGTACGCCCTTTTCCATCAAATGATTGACTCATTCTAAATACATTGCAGCCGTTTTATCATCTGAATTAACAGCCAATACTTTGTAGAAACAGGTTTTAGATGACCTAAATTCGTAGTGACGATAATGTTCTAAACCCCGTTCAAAATCAACCTGAGTTTGCACTTTTAATTCCCGAGTTAACTCTGTTTCCGCATCCAAGACTTCAAAGATAGAAATCGGTTTTTGCGTTCCTTTCACAATCACTCTATCCAAAAAACGAATTTGATACTGTTCTGGACTACTCAAATTCTCCAAAACTGTCTCAGAAATTATTAAAGATACTCCATAAAGCTTAGTGAGACTTTCTAAACGAGAGGCTAAATTGACATTATCGGAAAAAGCATCTCCCTGCATTCTCGCCGCTTCCCCAACTATCCCCACCATCATATGACCGAAATGCACTCCCACACCCACTTGAATCGGCTGATATCCGCTTTTTTGCCGATCGCAATTATATGCCTGAAATCGAGCAAGTTAGCTGGGATTCCAATCCCTGTATCAGAGACTGTGATCGCTATTTGAAAATCGGGGCTTGACTGCACGCGATCGGGCATTGAGGACAACTTATTTAACACTGACAATAAATAAGATGCTTCCCCATCTTTCGTGTTAGACTGATTGTGCAAGTTGACAATTTTTGCTGAGATTTCTACAGTACCAACTTCCGTAAATTTAATGGCATTTCCAATTAAATTATATAAAATTTGTTGCAGTACGAGGTGTTCTTGGATGCGATGGCTAATTTCACTTTGTAAGTTACCGGCGATTTCTTGAACAGCTTTCTGTCCATTTCTAAAAGATAAATATCCAACCAGGCTAACTACTGCGATAGTTTGCACCACAAATGGCACTGTCAGGGCTAAACGGAGGGTTAGATTGCCAGAAATTTTTGCGATCGATCTGCTGATATTTTTCAATAACACTGAGATGCAGCCAGAAAAACTAGCTGTCACTCATCTGAGCTACCTCAGATAAGTGTCACTATAAAAAGCGACTGTTAAACCAATTTCCCCGCAGCTACAACTAGGGAATAGCAGGTTCAAACAACTTGCTTTCACAAAACAACTAATCGAGAATCAAACCATGCAATCCACAAGCACAATTAACGCCCAATTACCTACTTGTTCTTCCTTGCCAACACTCGTACGTGACGATAACTCCTTTCAAAATGAGGACGTGCGCTATCTCCAGCATTTTCTGAATCAGAAGGGTTATTCCATAACAACTGATGGATACTTCGGCTCGAAAACCGAACAAGCCGTTATCAACTTTCAAAAAAAGCACAAGCTCTCTGTTGATGGCATCGTCGGTTCTAGAACTTGGAATAAACTAGGGGCTTGTTATGTTGCCGGGCGTTAACTTAAAAACCAACATCCTTTTCATATTGATCAAATTCCAACCAATAGCAAACAACTAATCGAGAATAAAACCATGCAAACCATAACTGCCATTAGCATTGAATTACCTTCCTGCCGTTATTTTCCCGTACTGAAACGTCATGATAGCATTACTCAAAACGAGGATGTGCGCTACCTCCAACGACTCTTGAATGCCAACGGGTTTTCGCTCAATACTGATGGAGGATTCGGCGCGATAACCGAACAGGCCGTCATGATTTTTCAAAGAGGAGAACGAATCAAAGCTGACGGCATTGTTGGCCCTAAGACTTGGAAGCAATTGGGCGTTTGTGCAACCGTATTTTAACAACAGTAGGGCGTACACTGTGCGCCCTATTTCTCTGTCAAAGCTTCCACCCCCGCCCACCCATCTGGTGCCCCATACATTCGATACTTACGAGAGCGTTTGAAATATAGCATTGCTACCTTATCTTCAGGATTAATTTGTAAAATGTTCTGAAATGTTTTTTGTGCTGCAACAAATTTTTGTTTGTAGTAAAAATTCAAACCTTCTTGAAAAACCTCCGCAGTTTGCTGTTTGAGCAAAATACTTTGATCTGTTTCCGTATCGTAAATTTCAAACACCGAGACAGCAGTTGTTGTCCCTTTGACTTTAACTCGATCGACAAATCTGTACTTGTATTTTTCGCGATCGCTCAAACGATGGATAATTGTATCACTCACTAAAATCCCCGAACCGTAAACCTTAGTCAACCCTTCCAAGCGAGAAGCGAGATTCACCGCATCAGCAATCACCGTACTTTCCATCCGTTCTCGCTCACCAATTGTACCCAACATTAAATTCCCAACGTGCAAGCCGATACCGATAGAAATAGGAGGTAATCCATTTTCTTGTCGCTCTTCGTTATAAATATTGACTTCCTTTTGCATATCAATGGCTGCTCCAACCCCATCATCAGGACAAGTAGAAAAAAGTGCCATTACTGCATCACCAATATATTTGTCAATAAAGCCATGATTATTTCTGATCGCAGGGCTGACTTTACCCAAATAAGTATTAATAAAAGCAAAGTTTTCTGGTGGTGTCATCTGCTCTGAAAGTGCCGTAAATGAACGAATATCGGCAAACAAGACCGTCATATTTTTTTGTTGGTTATCGCCTAGCTTGACTTCAATAATACTAGATTTTTCCAGTAAGTTTAAAAAATCATGAGGAACAAATCTGCCGTAGGCTGCATTCAGTTTTGCTAGACGAATTTGCGTATTAATTCTCGATAACAATTCCTTTTTAATAAAAGGTTTAGTTACATAATCATTGGCTTCTAAGTTAAAAGCTTCTACCAAATCTGAGGTCTGATTTTTGGCAGTCAGCATCAAAATCGGTAATTCTAAAGGCGAGTATTTTTTGCGAACTTCTCGACACACTTCATAACCAGTCATCCTAGGCATCATTACATCGAGCAACATTAAGTCTGGCTTAAATCCCTCTTCAATCAAAGTTAATGCTTCCAAGCCATTGCTGGCTTGAGTTATGGCGTAATTTTCGCTGGAAAGACTGTTAATTAACACCTGAATATTAATTGGCTCATCATCAACGATCAAGACTTTAATTTTATCATTTTCCAATAGTTCTTGGCAGACAGGTGACGGAGAAGGTATGATAGGTGATTGGGTTGTAATGTGATGACTGCTGAAATTGCGATCGCCCTCAGCGACAAGTGGATACTTCCCATTAACTTCTGGTTGACCTTCCGATACTGGCAAAGTAAAGGTAAATTGAGAACCAACTCCCACAGTTGAAGATACCCGAATTTGACCTCCATGCAATTCAACCAATTGCTTTGCTACTGCCAAACCTAAACCCGTGCCGCCAAATTCCCTAGCAGTAGAACCATCAGCTTGTTCAAAGGATTCAAAAATTCGCTCTAATTTTTCTACGGCAATACCAATACCAGTATCGGATACAGTAATCGCCAATTGAGAAGTAGGTATCAATGATTTATCGTTGCCGATCAACAATTCTGCTGAAATTTCAATAATACCGCTTTCACTAAATTTAATTGCATTACCAATTAAATTATAAAATATTTGTTCTAAACGATTTTCATCGGCTGCTACTGGTGGCAATTCTGGACTAACTGAATTGATTAACTGTAACTTTTTTTTGCCAACTAAGGGCTTAGATAAAGTCAGAATTATGTAGACAATTTCCCGAATTCCAACTGGTTTGATTTGCAGTTCAAGAGTTTTATGTTTGAGTTGAGAAAAATCTAGAATATCGTTAATCAAAGATGATAATCTTTTGCCAGATGATGAAATCAAAGCTAAGTTCATATTAGTTTTTTCTGGCAATTGTCCTGTCGCACCGTCTATTAGAGATTCTGCAATACCAATAATTCCATTGAGGGGGGTACGAAGTTCGTGGGAAGTATTGGCTAAGAATTCGTCTTTGAGTTTGTCCATCCGCTGCAATTCGCTATTTTTAGTTTCTAAGGTGGCAAAAGATGCTTGCAGTTGTGCTGCCATACTGTTAAAAGCTTTTGCCAGTAAGCCTAATTCGTCGCTTCTTTCGAGTTTTACGGTTTTGTCAAATTGTCCTTCAGACAAAGCTATTGCTGCATCTTTAAGTTCAAGAATTGGTTGAATAATCCACCGGGAAGTGAAGATTCCCACAACTGTTGCCATTCCCAAAGCAGCCACACACAGCAGTATAGTAGTTTGGGTATTAGCATCAATTTGTGCCATGAAGTCGGCTTCAGGAACGACGACTACAATCAACCAGTCTAAACCTTTGCCATCTTTAAATGGGATAACTTTTAAATATTGCTGTTTACCATTGATTTTAAAAGTGATTTTCTCAGGTTTTTTAATTTGGTGTAAGTCTTTAAATTGAGTTGATAAATATTTAGCAGTTGCTTTCGTTACTGGATCGTTGCTTTCGGCAACTTTAAATAATGTTTTTTCTTTTTTTCGAGTGCGAAAAGGTTTTTCTGATGTGGAAGTGGCGAGGAGGATACCATTTTTGTCAAGTATAAATGTCTGACCTGATTTGCCGATTTTTAGGCTATTTAAAAATTGACCTATGGCATCTAAACGCAAAGCAGTAACTAATACTCCTTCTAGCTGTTTTTTGCTATCATATACTGGTTGGATGGCACTAATGATTAGTGTTGGTTCGAGAAAGGATACATAGACAGAACTCCAAGTTGCTTTACGTTCTAAGGCTGCTAGGCTGTAGGATGGATGTTGTCGGATATCAAAGTTTTTGACAACGGCTGCTACTTTGGTGCGATCGCCTAGATTATTTGTATTGTACGAATAAAATTTAAAACCAGTGGATGGGCCTGATGTGTTAATCAATAAGCTGCCATTGGACATTTTTTCTCCCGTGCGATACTCTCCATTTTTATTGCCGATCGATGTAAAATTGATATAAGGGTATAATTGGACTTGTCTCCACAGATATTTCTCCCAAGCTGACAAGTCTTTCATGTTCACAAACCCCAATTTCACAGAATCTAGCTTGCTTTGATTAATCTGATGAGGAGTTTCTAAATATGTTTCCAAATTTTGTTCGATGCGATTGCTGACTTCGCCCATTAACTGACCTGCAAGATCATTAACTGATCTTTGACCGTTTCTAAACGATAAATATCCCACAAGTCCCACTGCTGCAAATACTTGCACCACAAAGGGTACTATGACGACTGTTTGCAGATTGAATTTTCCTGAAAGTTTCGCAGCTAAACGGTGTAGAGAAGGAGTTGACATAACAATCACTCATCTTAAAATAATTAGTTTGGCGATCGGATCGAATCTACACTCCTGTTAAATATTGTAAACACTTTTGTACTCTTGAGTTTTCAAAGAAATTATAAGCAGCAAGAATCCTTCTTCCTGAACTTATTATGACTGACACTCAGTAGGAAAAACAAGACAAAATTTTTTCTTACTTCTTCCTTCTTCCTTCTTTCTTCTTCCTTCAAAATTTGCTGCTATGACTGATTCGATCGCCCACCGCTTGGAACAATACACCGTAAAATATCCTCAAGAAGTTTTAATCGTGAAGATTGAAAGTGATGGGGAGTTTGATGAAATTGCGATTTTCAAAGGCTTTTCTAGTTCTCTGGTGCGATCGACTGCTTTCGATCCAGACATTCCCGTTTTACCAGAGGGAGCAAAAATCATCAGTATCGATCGCCTTGCAGAGCCCTACAACCCAAATAACCCCCGCTATCTTCAGCAAGGGCTATCTTGGGAAACCATGCAGTCTCTACTATTGGAAATTGGAATTTAACAACAGTAGGGACACAACATTGTTGTGTCATGAGGTAAGGACACAACAATGTTGTGTCCCTACTTAGTCCTAGAGTGTGCCGCCGGCAGCTTGAAAACGAGCTCTCGCACGTTTAACTGCTTGCTTAGCTTGAATTTGCTCTTGGAGAGTGCCATTAGCGGACTTTTCCAAACGAGCTTCAGCTTCAGTGTAAGCAGTACGAGCAACTTCTTTATCAATTTTGTCGCCTTTTTCAGCGCCATTCACCAAAACCGTAATTCGGTTTTCTTGGATTTCTGCAAAACCGCCCATTAGAGCAATAGACACCCATTCCTTACCAGGACGGACGCGCATTACTCCGGTATCCAAAGCAGTCAACATCGGAGCGTGACCACTCAAAATACCCAATTGGCCTGTAGTGCTTGGCAAAATTACTTCTTCAGCATCAGAATCCCAAACAGTTTTGTCTGGGGCAACTACGCGCACAGTTAATGTCATAAATCGTCCTTAGTCATTAGTCAGTAGTCATTAGTCAGTAGTCATTAGTCAGCAGTCATTAGTCAGCAGTCATTAGTTGTTAACAATTAACGGTTAACAACTAATGACCAATGACCAATGACTAATGACTAAAATTACTTAGCGTCAGCCTTCATTTTTTCAGCTTTGGCGATCGCCTCGCTAATGTCGCCCACGAGATAGAATGCTTGTTCTGGTAAATCATCAAGTTCACCACCAAGAATCATTTGGAAGCCCTTAATCGTATCTGCCAGCTTGACATACTTACCAGGAGCACCAGTAAATACTTCCGCCACAAAGAACGGCTGCGATAAGAACCGTTCAATTTTGCGAGCACGAGACACGGTTAAGCGGTCATCTTCCGACAACTCATCCAAGCCCAAAATTGCAATAATGTCTTGCAATTCCTTGTAGCGTTGGAGAGTTGACTGTACTTCACGAGCAACACCATAGTGTTCTGCACCCACAACGCTAACTTGCAACATCGTAGACGTAGAATCCAACGGGTCAACCGCAGGATAAATACCCTTCGCAGCCAAACCACGAGAGAGTACAGTTGTAGCGTCCAAGTGAGCAAAAGTTGTAGCTGGTGCGGGGTCAGTCAAGTCATCCGCAGGCACGTAGACAGCTTGAACCGAAGTAATCGAACCTTCGGTAGTAGAGGTAATGCGCTCTTGCAAGTCGCCCATGTCCGTACCGAGAGTAGGCTGATATCCCACAGCCGAAGGCATCCGACCCAATAGAGCCGATACCTCAGAACCCGCTTGTACGAAACGGAAGATGTTGTCAATAAATAGCAACACGTCTTGTTTGCTGACATCACGGAAGTATTCAGCCATCGCCAGAGCCGATAGGCCCACGCGCATCCGAGCACCAGGTGGCTCGTTCATTTGACCGTAAACCAGAGCAATTTTTGATTTGCTGCGGTCTTCTTCGTTAATAACCCCGGACTCGATCATTTCCTTGTAGAGGTCATTACCTTCGCGGGTGCGTTCGCCCACACCACCAAACACGGATACACCACCGTGAGCTTTGGCGATGTTGTTCACGAGTTCCATCATGATGACGGTTTTGCCAACGCCAGCGCCGCCAAACAAACCGATTTTGCCTCCACGGCGGTATGGTGCCAG
The DNA here is from genome assembly GCA_043742065.1 of Oscillatoriales bacterium. GTDB lineage: Bacteria > Cyanobacteriota > Cyanobacteriia > Cyanobacteriales > Microcoleaceae > Microcoleus. The sequence goes on along the minus strand of JAYTZD010000256.1, from coordinate 3,321 downwards.
GAGGTCAATCACTTTGATTCCAGTTTCAAATACCGAAGGCTTGGTTTCAAGTTCGGTGAAAGCTGGGGGATTGCGGTGGATGGGCATACTTTCGGAAGTATCGACTGGGCCGAGGTTGTCTACGGGTTCGCCGATGACATTAAAAATTCGGCCCAGAGTTGGGATACCAACGGGAACTTGGATCGATCGCCCGGTGTCTACTACTTCCATGCCACGCACCAAACCATCGGTGGTACTCATGGAAACCGCGCGCACTTGACTGTCTCCTAGCAGTTGTTGAACTTCGCAGGTGACGGAAACGTCTTGGCCTGCTTGGTTCTTGCCGGAGATTGTAAGGGCGTTATAGATTTGGGGCAGTTTGCCGCCGGGGAATTTGACGTCTACGACCGGCCCAATGATTTGGGTGATGTAGCCTACGTTCGTTTTTACTGCGGTGGAGACCATGAATAGTGCCTTTGTTAGGATTCTACTTTTCCGATATTGGAAAAACTCTTAACATTTAGAAATGCTATTCATCAGATTACCACTGAACAGACTAACTATTTAGATTTATACGGGGCTACTTAAAAGTCATTTTTTGGTTTGCTGGTACTGCTTTTTTTTCGATCGCGCCACGCCCAAAGCCCCGATCCCCAGGATAGTACCCAACACTGACATTGGTTCGGGGACTACCTGAGCCGAGACAGTGAATTGTTGAAAGTCTACCTCGTTTACCTTTTGTCCGTCGTCAAAGGAAACTGTTGTACCCTTAGCGAGTTGTTCTGTTGTCGCAGATTTAAACTGCTCTGGACTCTTGCCGTTGTTGACGGTGCTGAATGGATCATTGGATTCATAGTTGAGCTTGAAGTCGCCAAACACGGCTTGCTGGCACCCAGTTGCCAGACAGTCAATTCTGCGGAACTTACTATCGGCGGCAAACCAGACGGTGCTGTTCATGAAGGAACTGCTGGAGACGAATTGCTCGAGGGGCTTGCCAGTGCCGGTGTCACTCCAGAGTAGGAGGGCGTAAATTTGATTCTTAAGAAAGGTGAAGGTTTGGGTGATTTCTCCATCCTTGGATGTGACAGCGTTGCCGAAGGTACCTTTTCCGTTGTTGGCGGAGCCGTTATCTGAGGGTTTAGTTTCGTTAAACAGACTGGATATGTTGCTGTAGCCAGTGTTGTTGCGATCGGCTTGGGCTACCCACAAACTTGACTGGTATAGTCCCTGAGAGTTATTGAATGTAAAATTGATACTTGTGTCTTCATCGAACTGGATGCCACTTGTGCCAAACATAAAAGCTCGCGCGGGCGTGCAGATACTCAGAACAAGTGTCGCGGCTAAACTGCCGATCGTGAATGATGTCTTTCTTACTAAGGTTAAGGTAGTCATGAACCCTGATTTCTCCCAAAAATTTATTGTGTACTAAGGTTGAGAATGCTTGCTGCAACGTAGGCTGGCTGAGACAAGCAAAGTTTGTCCTGCTAGATTGAGGACGATCGCATGAGCTTCAAAACCCAATCTATGGATAGAGTGTTATCAGCTATCTGGATCTTTGAGTAAAAGACTTTTGATTACTCAAGGAATTTTTACCTACACCAGACTGCCACACTCTAATCTAAAACAACAAGTTTTTCGGCTAATATGGATCTCCAAACTACAACATTTATTTTTGTTGGCAACGGCCTCTAGTTGACTGAAACTCTTGCAAAGATTGGCTTCTATCAATCAAAACTCATTTTTTTTTCTGAACTTTTATAAATTCTTGGTAAAGTCGAGCCGAGAAATATAAAGTTTGTGTAAAGTCATATCAATTCCGGTTGCACCGGAATGATCTAGAGGAGACGGCACTGCCGTGTCCCTACTATGATTAATTAGCGAAACCCAACTCTTCTAACATAAGGTGTTGGGTTTCGCTGACGCGGTTCCTGAGCGGAGCGGTGCCCTGAGCGTAGTCGAAGGGTCGAAGGGCTACCAAACCTAGGTCATCTATGTGAGAAACACCGCGAGTGCTGGTTTCAAAGATGAGGGGTGAAACACTCTGTGAATTCGCCAAGAGTCTCTTTCAATCTCCGAGTTTTATCAAGCGGTTTTTAACTGTAATATTTGATGAAAAACCAGCAGATGTTCAAGGGTTCATCCGTCTTGGATTAGGTGCGGCAGTTCCATAGTTGACTCGACAACCAATGTTGAACAAACTCGAACTGCACTCAAGTGGGACAATTTGCTGATCGAGGAGGGCGCTGCAACTGACATACTGGTCGTCATTAGTATCTCTTACCATACATTCGATCGCCTTAGCGCCCGATCGCGCTGACCAACTTTTCATGCCTACAACTGCAATGATATGCTGCCAGTAGAAGGTGAATAGGAATACTCCAAACAGTACAGCAACTGCTAATCCTACTTTTAGTTTCCAACTACCCAGGACGTTTCCTAAAGTATTTTTCAAGTTGTCTACCGCAGAAATTGAACTTTCGGTAGTTGTTTCTGGAGTTGGTAAATTTGTTGGTGTTTGTTCTGTTGGAATTTCCGACATAATGTATCTCCTATGATTTCTGGGACTTGTTTGGGATGGTATTGGCCAGGCTATTTGAGCCAACTACATTTAATTCTAGCAAAAGTTAGGTTGTAGGGACAACAGAGGAGTCACATCAAATCCTGGTCCTCGGCCTTGTCGATCGCCTCGGCATCGGCGCCGATCATCTGGACGCCATATTTCGCCAGCGTGCCGTCATTGAACAGCGCCAGCGCAGTGTTAAGCGCGGTCTGCCCGCCCATCGTCGGCAGCAGCGCGTCAGGGCGTTCCTTTTCGATGATCCGCGTGACAATCTCGGGGGTGATCGGCTCGATATAGGTCGCGTCGGCGAACTCGGGATCGGTCATGATCGTCGCCGGGTTCGAATTGACCAGGACGATCCGGTAGCCCTCCTCCTTCAACGCCTTGATCGCCTGCGTGCCCGAATAATCGAACTCGCAGGCCTGACCGATAATGATCGGGCCGGCGCCGATGACCAGGATCGAGGAGATGTCAGTGCGTTTGGGCATTATTTGCAGTTCTTAGTATATGCGTACCCTAGGCCTGCTGCTAACACTGGCCTCGTAAATGCTACCAAACGATCGTCAAGAGCATCTGTATTCTGCGGCAATGAGATCAGAACTCGCGCCTGGCCATTGTCGGAAGGAGCAGACGAGATTACTCGCCAACCGCTTGGAAGATTTAATTTAGGTGTAAAATACGCATCCATCTCTTCTTTGCCACCGGTTATGATCAATGATGGCGGTTCAGTCGCGCCGCACAAGTCAGGCGTCGAAATGTCGCATCCGCCAGCAAACAATGGA
>JAYTZD010000255.1:0-33162 GCA_043742065.1 Oscillatoriales bacterium | reverse complement strand
TCTGTCATCAAAATTTCTCTCATCTATCTGCGTGAATCTGCGTATATCTGCCCGTATCTGCGGTAAAGAAAGAAAATTTTGTCACCGCAGATGACAATGGATGGACGCAGATTCACGCAGATATAGCAGTTCTCAATTTTGATAGACTTTTTCCACCATTTGAGCTAAACGTTTCATCGCAGTTTCAATCTCCAGATTTGTCGCGGTCAAACTAATCCGCAAACACTCCTGCTTGTGCCGCCAATCTTCCCGCAAACCAGGGAAGAAAGAACTTCCCGGCACAAGAATTACACCGACTTGCTTCAATTCTTGATAAAATTCCCAATCTGTCATTGGCAAATCTTTCAGCCACAACCACGCAAAGATTGCTCCTTCGCCACGGTGCAAAAACCACGGCAAATCTTTCGGCATTGCTTGTTCTAAAGTCGTTTCAACTACGTCAAATTTACTTTGATAATAAGGTCGAATTACATTCAGACCAATGTCAGCCAAGGCTCCAGAATTAATCGCCCGCGCCGCGATCGCCTGTCCGTATCTAGGCGAATGAATGCACATATTGGTCTGAAATGATTCTAAAACTTGAATAATCTGTTCATCGCCGATCGCAATTCCGATTCTTTCTCCCGGTAATCCGGCTTTCGACAAACTCATACAGTGGATAATATTGCCGCCAAAAATCGGCGTCATCTCGGTAAAATTCAAAGCTGGGAATGGAGGCCCGTAGGCAGAATCGATGAAAACTGGCACATCAAAAGCACTAGCCATTGCGGCAATTTTCTTCACTTCGTCGTCGGTGAGAACGTTGCCGGTGGGGTTGCAGGGACGAGAAAATATGACACAACCGGTAGTTTGGTCGATCGACAATTGACTGAAATCTGGTCGATATTTGAATCTGTGAGCAGCTTCGTCGATATCGAGAGTTGGTTTGCAAGCAACTACGGCTTCGGGAATCAAGCTCACGCCGCCATAACCCGTGTAGTCTGGGCTTAAGGGCAAAACAATCGATTTTAGATTTGGGATTTGGGATTTGGGATTGAAAACTTCTGCCTGTTTGTCTATCTCTTGTTGTGGTGCGGTGTAGCCACCGAAGGCATTGGCTGCGTAGAAATAGATCGATTGACTACCGGGAGTAATTAGGATGTTGCGATCGGTCAAACTGAGTCCGTAGCGCCGATTAAAATCCTCGCGCACCGCATCAATCAACGGCTGATAGCCTTGACTCGAACCGTAGCGACAAACCACCTCGCCATATTCCGCACTAGCCAAAAGTTCCGCAGTACAGTCGCGCCACAACTGTTCGACTTCCGGCAAAATCACCGGATTTCCGGCACTCAAATTAATAAACTCCTGCCCGCTTCCGGCTCTCAGGGTTTCAATAATGTCTTTCATAATTGCCCGAACTCCGGTGAGTTGGGACATCTGAGTACCAAATTGAGTTAGGGCAGGTTTCATAGCAAATGCAGCGACAAAAATAGAAGTTTACCCATGATAACCGTAGTCGGAGGCATTAGGATTTTTTTTGGCGATACCCCTTGCCAAACCACACGATTATGTGCGATCGTGTCTATAGTCGGATCGCAATAGTTTTTGGCTTCTCTAAGAATCCACCTAAAAAAATATTTACCCTTCTTTTTGCCTATGTTAAATCGATGGGGCAGGCACGGGGACACTACCCCTACAAATCTCTATGAATAATTTAGGATATGTTAAAATAAGCAAAGCTTACACAACTAAATAGGAAAGTTTGCTATGCTTGCCAAATTAACATCTGAAAATCAGCTTACTCTACCTAAAAGTATAACTCAAGCTATCGGGGCGGCTGAATATTTTGAGGTTAAGATAGAAGGTGGACAAATTATTCTGACTCCAGTAAAAATTCAAGGTGCTGATTCTGTACGGGCTAAGTTAGGAGCGTTAAATGTGAATGAACAGGATATTACTGATGCTGTGGAGTGGGCGCGTCAGTTATGATTGAGCATCCACGAGTGGTAATTGATACAAATTTAGTGTTGTCAGCCTTAGTGTTTGGGGGGCGACTGTCCAGATTACGCCTTGCATGGCAGAATAATCGCTTTACTCCTTTAGCTTCTGAAGTTACGATCTCTGAGTTAGTTCGGGTGCTTGCTTACCCAAAGTTCAAACTCACAAACTTTGAGCAGGAAGATTTACTGTCAGACTATCTGCCATTTTGTGATACTATACTGATGCCCGATACTTTGCCTGTAGTTCCTGAATGTCGAGATCCTTTTGATATCCCTTTTTTGCTGTTAGCTGTTGTTGGTCAGGCTAATTATTTGGTGACAGGTGATGGTGATTTACTGTGCCTTTTAGATAAATTTTGTTGCCCAATTTTAACGGTCGATCAGTTTTTAACGGTTATTAATTATCAATCACTCTAATTTTCCCTGGGCATTATAGCTTGTCGCCAGCGATCATTGCCGTTCTTGAAAATTTTCGCTAGTTGAAATGCGATTCCCTGCGGGATAGCTACCCTTCGGGAACGCTTCGCGAACGCACGCGCGTACTTTTTGACCAATAATTTCTTGATGCTACAAGCCCTCGGATTTATCCGTGAGGTAAATCTAAAATCTAAAATCTGAAATCTAAAATCTGAAATCTAAAATCGAATGACCTGCTTAGTCTAAACTCCAATAATATAGTTATTAAGTTTATTTTTGAATTTTCTATGCAAATTTGGCAAGCCGATTTTTACCGCCGCCCTCTCCGAGATGAAGCGGGAAAACCACTATGGGAACTTTTGATTTGTGACTCGACGCGAAGTTTTGAATTCAGTGCTTTTTGCAGCCAATCCCAAGCTAATTCTACTTGGGTGGCATCGCAGTTGCAGCAGCAAACTCAAATTCACCAACAGCCCGATCGCATTCAAGTATTTCGCCCCCAGTCTCTGAGCTTAATTCAGGCTGCTGGGAGGGTTGTAGGCATCGAAGTAGAAGCAACTCGGCGCACCTCAGCCCTCAAATTGCTGCTGCAATCACGGGACAAGGAATATGCGAGTATGCCGAATTATACAGGCGAAGCTTACAGTGCGATCGCGCTTGAGTCACCGGCACCCATACCTTTACCAGAAAACTTGTGGGGCGATAGCTGGCGTTTTGCTTCTCTACCCGCTGGCGATATTGAAGATGCTTTCCAAAGTCGTCCCGTACCAATTTTGGAAATGCCAGAATCCCTGCTACCACTGAATTTAGCCTTAGCTTCCACAGTACCTATACCGGGAGTGGTTATTGATGGTGGGCGACAGTCGATGCGTTTGGCGAGGTGGCTTCAGGATGCTAAACCTGTGAGTTTAAATTATATGGCTGGGGCTCCCGATGGATTGATTTTGGAAGCTGGGTTAGCAGATAGATTTGTGGTTGCTACTTTTGCTGATGATGAGGTGAAAGAGGCTGCTAAAATTTATGAACAGCGCAAACAACTAAGTAAAGGATTACATTTTTTGTTGGTGCAGCCGGATGATAGTGGCATGACTTACACTGGGTTTTGGCTATTAAATTTTTATGGTTGACTGTTAATTGTTAATTGTTGACCAATAATTTCTTGATGGTACAAGCCCCCGGATTTATCCGTGGGGTCAATCTAAAATTGCGAAGCATTGCGAGCGGAGCGCGGCAACCTCTAAAATCTAAAATCGAATGACTGTTTGAACAATACCGATGCAATCGGAAATGATATAATTCTAAAATCCAAAATCTAAAATCCAAAATCCAAAATCGATTGATTGATCGATTAATCGCAGATTCTCGCAAAGCATCAAAAAATTTATGTGTCTCAATCCAGGGCATATCCTGCAAAATCGCTACAAAATTCTTCGTAAATTGGCTGAGGGAGGTTCTGCGATTACCTATCTGGCTGAGGATATGTCTGCGCCCGCAAATCCTCTGTGCGTCGTCAAGGAAATTCTGCCACCTCAATCTAACGATTGGCGACTGTTGGAGGAAGCACAACAGCAATTTGAAAAAGAAGCTAAAACCCTCAAGTATCTCGATAATGGCCCGTGCATTCCCAGGTTAATCGATCACTTTCCTGAAAATGGAAAATTTTACTTAATCCAAGAATACATCGAAGGCAATCCGCTGAACCAAGAAATCGTTCCCGGCAAGCAGTTCGAGGAGTCAGCAGTTATTGATTTATTGCTGGACATTTTGTCAGTGTTAGAGTGTGTACATTCTCAAGGTATGATTCACCGAGATATCAAACCATCAAACTTAATCCGGCGTAAGCTTGGCGGCAAAATTGTGTTAATTGATTTTGGGGCAGTCAAAGGTATTAGCAATTTGACGATCGCATCTGGGAACATAACTCAAACTCGCGCCGTTGGTACAGAGGGTTATATGCCGGCCGAACAGTGGAAAAATCAGCCAAGATTTAACAGCGATATCTATGCTGCGGGAATCATTGGTATTCAAGCTATCACAGGATTTGATATTTCAGAACTTAGTCATCATACAGGAGCTGGGGAACTTATCTGGCGCTACTCAACAGGCGATCGCTCGATCGCACAAATTAGCGACGCTCTGATCGATATTTTAAACCAGATGGTGCGCTACAACTTTAACGATCGCTATCAATCGGCTGCTGAGGTGTTGCAGGATTTGCATGATTTGCGATCGGCTCAAAGATTAGAGTTACCTCCGGAACCTTCACAAGAATCTGTACAACAAGAGTCTGAAAGTACATCAACAAATAGATCGAGAATTTGGTTGTTTGTGCCGATCGCACTATTAGTCGGCATCACAGCATTTGTCATCCACAATCTTGTTCAACCAAAAACCAGTCCTTCAATTCAGGGAGATGCTGTGAGTGGCGGCGAAGAAATTCTGATTAAAACATCGGGTTCTCGCCTCAAAGAAAGAGGATCTGAGGAATTTGCCCAATCTAAGTATCAATCAGCTTTGAATTTATTTAAACAATCGTGGAAGGAAGAAGAACGCAAAGACCCAGAAACCTTGATTTACATGAATAATGCCCTTTTACAGGCAAAAAAAGCTGATTACTATACGATCGCAGTTGCCGTTCCCGTCAGCAACAGCGAAGCAGGTGCGATCGATGCTGATTTGTTGGCCAAAGAAATTTTGCGCGGCATTGCTCATGCCCAAACAGAAGTCAATCTAGGACTGCTTAATCCAGAACCAGATTTTCCCGGTCAAGGTTTTTTACCAGGGAAAGCCATTAATGGCAAAGGTTTGAGAGTCATTATAGCTGACGATGCCAATCTGAAAGCAGAGGCAAAAGCTAGGGCTGCTTCACTCCTAAAACAAACCGAGATTTTGGGAGTCGTCGGTCATTATACTAGCGAGATGACTGTTTCTACCGTCGATATTTATAACGAAAATCACTTAGTCTTAATTTCCCCTGGAAGTACAACAGAACAATTAACCGAAAAACATCGGCAATTTTTCTTTCGCACAGTTCCGACAAATCGAGTTACTGCTGAACTCTTCAACAAATATCTGATGGAAAAGGCTGGTCAAACAAAAGCAGCGGGTTTCTACTGTCCTGAAATTCAAACTACTTTTTCATTGTGGGAAGAGTTCAGAAAACAGTTTAAACAAGCCGGAGGAAATATTGTCAGTATCAGCCAATTCGATTTATGCAAGCAAAATTTTAACGTTGAAAAAGCATTACGAGAAGTCGAGCAAACTGAAAAAACAGCGATCGTTTTAAGTCCAAGTCATTTCCCGGATGCCACCAAAAATGCGATGGCGCTGATTAAAGCTAATGATAATCGCAATTGGATAGCGGGAACCGGCGGAATCTACAGCCAGAGAACCTTAGAAACTTGCTCCCAGTTAAAATCTTGCGATCGACTACTGGCATCTTCTTCTTGGCATCCTTTAGCTGCTCCCGATCGCACATTTGCCGATCGCACTCGCCAACTTTGGGGCGGAAACGTCAACCACCGCACGGCTTTAAGCTACGATGCAGCTAGGGTGCTGATTAAAGCCATAGAAAATCAACAGCAACCGAGTCGCGAGGGAATGCAGAAAACTATTGCTAGTCGGAATTTTAGCGCCACGGGGGCAACCGGAAATATTGAATTTGATGCTCAGGGCGATCGGCAAAATTTTCGTCCTGGGTTAGTGCGTATTGTCAAGTGTCAGAAAGAAAAGTTTGGTGTCACATTTGTACCTATCCAGTATGCGACGGCCACGGAGTCTGGTTTAAAGTGTGATTAGATTAATATGTTTTGTACCAATGTTAGCAACAGGCAAGATGCCTGTTCCACAAAGAGTGAATTTTCTTGTGGATAATGAATCATGAAAACTTGAAGTAGACAGAAATAGTGATGGGGCAAAAAAGAGTCACGAAATTCTGCTCAAACACAATTCAAGCAGATTTAAAAGTAGATTTGAAAATAGTCTCTTTAGCTTTTGTTCAAGAACACCGCACATTTATTCCACAACTAAAATCAAGCCGCTTTGTATAGCCTGACACAATCGATTGATGTGAAAGTGATCCTTTGGGTCGAGCCCGTTAATCACTGCTGACTTCAGCAGCCGCCGATCGAGCGGAGTTATTTGGCGGAAAGCAAAGATCCGTTGGGCGATCGCCTCTACAGAAATTTTGGTGGTACTTGCGTAACTGACTGTCATTTTCTTAACACCCTAAAAATATGAAACACAACTCAGTATCTTCATAAAAAATCTCGGTAAGTGAGAAACGAGCGCGTCGTTTCCCCTTTCGGGGTTGAAGGGGTATGGTTGCCCCTCCGGTGAGGTATGGTTGCCTCGATCTCCCTTTCGGGGTAATGCGGTGCACTGAGCGTAGTCGAATGTGTTCGCTTCGACCTGGTTATAAAGGCTTGTTAGACCTGCAACACTGCTTCAGTGACTTTAAAACTGCGCCGCGCTGAGCGAAGTCGAAGTGTTTAATTGCAGATGATAGAGCGGAAAACTAGCGTCGCATTCTCCGATCCTTCGCAATGCTCAGGACGACCTAAATAACGTCTCCTCGTAAAAGGGGTCTGGTCAGAACAGCTTGTAATTTCTTACAAGCTCAGTCGCAAAGAGCGCTGAGTTCCTGACTTTTAAAGATTCTGTAAAGAATCTTGGTGACTTAAATCACCTTAAGCTCGTGATATTATAACTGTTTTTAACCTGAATTTACGATCGCCCGGTAAAATCACTAGGTAAAAGTCTGAAAAAAAGTAAATATCATGGCTCAAGCAAAGATTGGCATCATCGGCGGTAGCGGTTTATACAAAATGGATGCACTCAAGGATGTCCAAGAAGTAAAAATTGATACACCTTTTGGAGAACCCTCCGATGCTGCGATCGTCGGAACCTTGGACGGTACACCAGTAGCATTTCTGGCAAGACACGGCCGCAACCACACTTTTTTGCCCTCAGAAGTGCCGTATCGGGCTAACATCTATGCCATGAAAAGTTTGGGAGTTGAGTATTTAATCTCAGCTTCAGCGGTTGGTTCCCTGAAAGCAGAGGCGAAACCTTTGGATATGGTAGTGCCGGATCAGTTTATCGATCGCACAAAAAATCGCATTTCCACCTTTTTCGGAGAAGGAATTGTCGGCCACATTACCTTCGGCGACCCGATTTGTGGCGAATTAGCAAAAGTATTAGCAAGTGCGATCGAATCCTTAAACCTCCCCGACGTCACCCTTCACCGTGGCGGCACCTACGTCTGCATGGAAGGCCCCGCATTTTCGACTAAAGCAGAATCACATCTTTACCGCAGTTGGGATGCCACAGTCATTGGGATGACCAATTTGCCAGAAGCAAAATTAGCCAGGGAAGCTGAAATTGCCTATGCAACTTTAGCCTTAGTCACTGATTATGACTGCTGGCATACGGATCACGAAAGTGTAAGTGTAGAAATGGTCATCGCCAATTTGCACCGCAATGCCGAAAATGCTCAAAAAGTCATTCAAGAAACAGTCCGCAGACTAACTGAAAATCCTCCTGTTTCGGAGTCCCATTCAGCTTTGAAATATGCAATTCTGACTCCGCTAGATAAAGTGCCGGCGGCAACTAAGGAGAAAATGGGTTTACTGTTGCACAAGTATTTGTAGGGAATTGGGAATTGGGAATTGGGAATCGGGCAGTTATATCAATTCCGGCAGCATCGGAATTATTAGTCGTCGAAATAAGGAGACGGCAGTGCCGTGTCCCTACAGTATTATTTTCGGTAGGGACACGGCATTGCCGTCTCCTCTATATCATTCCGGTACAACCGGAATTGATATTAACTGTTGACTTTTGACTTTAAGTAGATCAAAACTCATATCTTACATCATTCTCAATTAGCCTTTTATGAACAGGCAAGATGCCTGTTCCACAAAGACTCTACTTTCTTGTGGAACAGGTATCTTGCCTGTTACTGAAAATGGTGTAATATCTCAGTCATAACGAATAACTAATTCCCCATTCCAATTAACTTATCAATTGTTTAAATGCCTCATATTCGCGAATCTTTTCAAAATCCGGTTCGGTTTTTGCCAATTGTTTACACAAATTTGGATTGAGATTTAAGGCACGTTTCAAATTTTCAATAGCCAAATCAGTTTGACCTTGCAAGGCATAACATCTAGCTTTATTATACCAAATTCGGTAAAAATCTGGTCTGAGTTTAGCAGCATTATCATAAGAATCAATGGCTGCTTCATATTTTTCTAACTTAGACAGCGCCACGCCTCGATTGTTCCAAGCATCTGTATAATCATTCTTGATTTGTAGGGCTTGATTATAAGAAATTACGGCTTGTTCGTATTCCTGCATTTTCGAGAAAGCCACACCTCGATTGTTCCAAGCATCGGCGTAGTCTGGCTTAGCTTGGATGGCTTGTTCGTAACAGCCGATCGCATCTTGGTACTGCTGCAATTCCAATAAGACGACACCTCGGTTGTTCCAAGCGTCTGGATAATTTGGGCGAATTGTCGTAGCTTGTTCATAGGATGCGATCGCCTCTGGATACCGCTGCATTCTCGTCAACACTACTCCTCGGTTATTCCAAGTATCCGCTAAATCTGGCTGAATTTGCAGTGCTTGGTTATAAGCGGCGATCGCATCTTCATAGCGATTTTCAAAGAAACAAGCATCTCCCTGTTTGGCATAATCACCCGCAGTCAATAACTGTTTGTAGTTGCCATAATTAACTGGGGCAAATTCTTGAATTTGAGCATCGGGTAATAGCAGGTCTGTTTCTGCATCTGGCAAGTAACTTTGCTGTTGAATTTCCCCTAAGATAGTTTCAGCATCAGAAATTAAAAGTTTGAATTGAGAAATTGTATCATAGCGAAGGCTTTCAATTTCTTGACGAGCAATTGTGGTCTGCTTGGACAATTTACTCCACAAAAACCAAACCCCGACTCCCGCTGCTGTCGGCAAAAAAGTTAAAGCAATTACCATGCCGTTTAACAGTACCGCAGTGCGGCCGAAAGCAATGTCAACTTCTTCTTGAACCCGATCGCGAATTTCTTCTTTCAGTTCCAGTTGTTCCGACTGCTGCTGAACCAACAGTGTCGGCAACCTCGGTTCGGAGGCAGAAGCAGAAACAAAAACAGCGCCACCGCCGACTAAAATAGTTGCAAGCGCGATCGAGCCAATACTTGTTCTCAAAATACTTGACAATTTTACTGTTTTAGCGATCGCTACCTGATTTGCGATTTTCATAAAAACACTCGGTAAGTGGGAAACTCAGTGGCTTTAGCCCTACGAAAGGGAAACGACGCGGGCGGTTTCAACCGCCTTCAATCCCCTTGCGGGGTTGGAGGGGTATGGTTGCCCCTCCGGTGAGGTATGGTTGCCTCGTTCTCCCTTTCGGGGTAATGTTCGCTTCGACCTGGTTATAAAGGCTTTTTAGACCTGCAACACTGTTTCAGTGACTTTAAAACTGCGCCGCGCTGAGCGAAGTCGAAGTGTTTAATTGCAGATGACAGAGCGGAAAACTAGCGTCGCATTCGCCGGTGTCATGACCTAAATAACGTCTCCTCCTAAGAGGGGTCTGGTCAGAACAGCTTGTAATTTCTTACAAGCTCAGTGGCTTTAGCCCTGAGTTCCTGACATTCACAGTAACTGAATTCATAAATATTAACTCCTGTCATCCTAAATCTATTCTAACACTATTATACTCACAATTTATATTCAACAGGCCTCACCTCGTGGAAACAAGTATAATCAACTACCCTTTTTCCCTGTGGCGTTCTGGAGATAATATCTACAAACCGCATATCCCACAAAATTTCCGAAGCGACAAAAGAATGGCGGGCGTGAATAGTTTGCGAGACAGTTTCGTCAATTCCCGTTAGCGTAATTACAATCTCCGCTTGCTTTTCCACCAATTCTTTTGTAGTAAGTTTATACAAAGGACTGCTATCATCAATTACGTGCATAACCGTCCAAGTTAATGCAAAAATAGGAGATTGACTTCGCACTAATTGCAAATCATAAAAACGCCGCATATACTCACCGTCAGATGTTACCTCATCGCGAATTAAAGTAGCTCGTTGCTGCGCTTCTAAAATCTGATTAAAACGTTGATTTGCTGTGCGATACATGAGAGTTGGAACACCATTAAAACGAGTGACAACAGCAACACGACTGAAAATAACTCTAGCTGTCGGTCGAGAGAATCTCGCAAAAGCAAGTCCTGTAATCATTGCCACTCCCCACAAGCCAAACAGCGCTTGAATAGAAACTATGATATTAGCATAATCCGTGCGTGGATACATGGCTCCATAGCCGATGGTAGCCATTGTTTGCACGCTGAAATAAAAGGCATCTTGAAAAGAACCGGGTCTAGCATTAGCGATGCAATCTCCTCCCGCTAAATAAGCTAAGGCAAATAAAGAATTTGTGAGTACATAAAGCAGACTAATTAAAGTAAAGAATCCAGGCCAAGAAAGAGTTAGTAACCAGTGGTAAAGGTCAGCGAAATGCAGACGAGGTAAGCCTAGCCTGACAACATTCAGCGTGAATTGTCCTTTTCTGCTAACTAAACGGTGTGGCTGTCGATCGCGATTATTCTTCATAAAAACAATGCCTGCTCAGGTTGTTTCTAAATTTTTAATTCCCAGAGGAAGCTTCACATAACGTGCCCAAAATGGCTCTGATTTATTTTTGTGGGATGACAACTGCCCGATATTTTCCGGCATTTTATTTACTGGTAAAATCGGAGAAACTATGCTCATATTGCCAGCAATCAAGCCGTCAGCATCTCGCATCGGTGTACTCCAGATGAAAACATCAATTGATGAACCATCTTTCCGTTGCCGAGATTCTCTAGTAATTTGCGTTTCACCTACCAACTCAATGTCAATTATAGCAGGAGAATCTCCATTTTGATCATTAGAAACAATCGGCAAAAGTTCCCCTAAGATTTCAGACTCTTTCCAGCCGAAAAGTCGCCCCGCCGCCGAATTCCATACCGTCACCAAAGAATTAGTATCAACTCCGAAAACCGCCAATGGCAAAGCTTTAATTAAGCCTTGTAAAACTTGATTAGTTTCGCAGACTTTAGCCTGTACCAACTTGTGTTTTGTAATGTCTTGACAAGCACCATAAATGCCGACAGCACGGTTCTCGACTTCATCCCATACAACTTGCCGACAATCCCACAACCAGCGGATTTCGCCAGATTTTGTGATAATTCGATATTCACTTACTTCCTTGCAGCTAGATGAACGAAACTGCATTTGGTCCAGCAGCATTTCTACGTCGTCGGGATGAATGCAGTGGAATTGTAAACCGCCGGAAGTGACTATTTCTTTTGGAGTGTAACCCGTAATATTAGTAAAAGCTTCAGTCATCCATTCGCAGAACCAGGTATTGTCAGGCAATACTTTAAAAGAATAGGCAAAATCTGAGGTAATTTGTGATAGAATGCGGTAGCGAGATTCTGATTTTCGTAGAGCGTTTTCGGCATTTTTGCGATCGGTTATATTTTGAAAAAACACCGATAAGCCTTCATCCGATGAATAAGTTTCGACTTCAAACCAGACATTTAGCAGCGGGTAGTATGCTTCAAATTTAACATTTACTTTATCAGATACCGATCTGTGAAACTGCTGAAAAAAAATCGTGCCGGTTGTTTCTGGAAACTCGTCCCAAATATTTTTACCCATAAGTTTTTGACGCCTTTTTTGCAACCACTGCTCTGCTTTCCGATTGACGTAGGTAAATTGCCAATTAGAATTTAGGGTGAAAAAACCATCGGTAATATTTTCTAAGATATTAACGATTTGCTGTTGCGATTTTTCCAAAGCTGCTGCTGAGAGTTTGCGCTCTGTGATGTCGCGAGAATTGATGACTATACCGTTGATACTGGAATCGTGGAGTAAATTGTTACCAATGACTTCTAAATACACCCAATAACCGCTAGCGTGGCGTTTTCGATATTCTACAGGCGGTGCAATTCCTGGGTTTTTGAGTAATTTGGCAAAATATGCTTGCCAAACAGGTACATCGTCTGGGTGGAGCAAATCGTCTGGGAATTTGCCAATTCTTTCTTCGAGATTGTAGCCTAACATTCGCTCTACTGCGATCGCATTTTGGTCTCGGATCCGTCCGTCTGCTTCGAGGATTGTCATCAAGTCAGAAGAATTTCGCAGGAGAGTTTGCAGTCTGGCTTCCCCTTTTGTCAGTGCCTGAGTCACTCTTTTGTAAAGCATCTGACTTTGCTCTAACTGCTGCTCTAAATATCTAATTGTAGTATTTTTTTCGGTAATTACAACATCTAAAGCACGGTTAATTCTGTCTAACTTGGTTAGAGATTCTTTTGACAATAAAAGCGACTGAAACTGGGTATTTAATGCTTGTAAAGATGCCGACAACTGCTCGACATTGCTGGTTAAAATAGTCTGTTGATCTACGGGTAGTTGCTCGATCTGTCCATGCAATTCTTGCAAGTTTTTCAAGACATTTTGCATCATTGGAGTCAGCGCTCAAATTTATAAATATTATTTTGCACATAATTATAATACATTATTGGAGTCAAATGTCAATCGATGTAATATTTAATATCTTGGATTGAATAGAGTAAGTAATTTTACGGTGAAGTGCAAAAAATGTGATGCCAGTAGGCAAAATTAGGACACGGCACTGCCGTATCCCTACCACGATTAATTGTAGGGACACGGCAGTGCCGTCTCCTCTATCATGTCTTAAAGCCCTTAGAGCTTTTCTTTTTGTCCTGGGGCTTAGATTTTGACTTATTCACTTCGCCTAAAGCTTCCTGAAATAAGTTGTGCAGGTGCTGTGGAACACTTGCTATTTCGGGCAATTCGGGCTCTAAGGGTTTCTTGAATTCTTGCAGTAGTGGATTTAAATCGCGATCGAGCTGAAAGTCTGTTCGCTCTAATACTGTTTGCAAAATTTGTGCTAATTTTGCTGGATCAATTTTAGCTAACCGCTGCCAAATCCAGGTATTAATTGCCGGATCTTCTAAATAGTTACGAACCAACTTTTCGCCACCGGGAATGCTAGCAAAGTCTGCTGCGGCTAGCATTGCGGTGAATTGAGTGTAGGTAGACAAAAATGTTTGTCCCCAACGCGGATGAGAAAGTGCTGTCACCTCAGAGGCTTTCTTAAAGCGATCGGGCAATTCAACTTTTGGCGTTACCATTTTTGAATTACTATCGATCGCAACTTCAACTATTTTGGCATCAGCACCGCTGGCTGCAATTGCTGCTGCTTTGACTTCCTCTCGATCGACTCCCGCATCTTCCACTATCTCAGCAAGAGATTTAGTTGCATCAAAGCCCAGATCAGCTAAGCGTTTTTTAGTGATGAATTCCTGAAATTCTGCCAGTTGTTTATTCAGATGATATCCCGATAGAGTCAATTCATCGGTGCCAAAAAATTCAGTAAAATCCGTGTGGTACTCTTCTACCGAATGCCAAGCTTGCTCTAACAATTCCGGTGCATCACTGTACAGAGATTTTGGGTAATTCTGTTTGAAATTGCCGATCGCAACTGCCAGTTTCGGCTTACCCAATTTCCCCATCGGTATAGGAGGGCCCGACAGTATCCAGCAGTTATCAGTGAGAGGAGCAATCCGAGCTAGCAGAATTTCTCCTAACTTAAACCGAGACATTTCTTGCAGAAAATTAGAACTGTTGGGTTTGACAACGTAGTGCTTAGCCGTCAACCAGTTCATCAAATCCCAGCTATCAGGGGAAATTTGACTGATTTCAAACAAGCCGGTGAAGCTTCTGTGCTGCCAACTTTCTAGCAAATTGCGATCGCGATCGGTTAAATCTGACTGACTTGCGACAAAAAGGTCGATCGGCGTTTTAGTTCCAACTTTGCCTTCAACCGTAAAACTGTCAATTATTTGATTTTGGTGAGCAATATCATACCTTTCTCGTGAAGAGCGATCGGCTACATAAGCTTCCAAAGCTACCGCCAATTCTCCCTCAGCTTCCAGTACAAAGTCAATTAAATTTTGCTTGAGAGTCCAAGCTTGCTCCAATATTTCTTGCACAAGTTATACCTATTTTGAACGATTAGTCCTGATAAGTTTAATTGTAGGGTTAATTGTGCAAAAAAGTGCCAATTTCAAATGCAGCACCATATCATATCAATTCCGGTAACACGACCTATGATATAGAGGAAACGGCAATGCCGTGTCCTCCATAATTAATCTGGCGTAGGGACACGGCACTGCCGTCTCCTAATTTCTACCGAAATTAATTGTAGGGACACGGCACTGCCGTCTCCTAATTTCTCCTAATTTCTCCTATTAAAAATGGTGCAAGATATCAACAAAAAAACCGAAATACTCGCCCTTAGCGACCATCTTTGTCTATGTCTCCAGGAAGAGCACGTTCAACGCGGTCCCAAGCATCTCGTGTGGCGTGCTTAGCTTTTTCCCACTGCATATTAGACTTACCGCGATTGGTTTCATAGTCGCGCTGCAAATCGTCTTCAACCTCATTGAAACTCTTGCCAGTACCGGAGTAGCGGCTGTATCCCTCATAGCCAGTGCGGTATGCAGGCTGATAGTCTTCGTAAGTCGTATCCGTCTCAGCATAAGGTCGATCGCTGTAATTGTTTTGCCAGTAGGCATCTTCTACCGTAGGGTCGATCGCCTCTGCGACACTTTTGCCAGCCAAACCACCACTAAACGCGCCCACAACAGCTCCTACAACTGCTCCCACAGGCCCACCGATCGCACCGCCGATCGCAGCACCAGCAGCACCAGCACTCGCCGCACCAATACCAGTTCCCACTGGATGCGCCCCAGTTTCCCCAGAAATCGGATCGATGTTGGCATCAGTTTCCTTCACGGATTGTTTGTTATTTGCCATGACATTCTTTACCTTTTTATTTAACTTTAACTATCACTAAACTTACTAGAAAAATTGCTATTTATTCATCTTCCTTAAGAGGGGTTCTACTCGTTCCCAGGTAGAGCCTGAGAACCAGCAATGCCCTATGCCTAATGATAGAAACTTGTTAATTTATTCCTTGCCCGTGACCTTTTCGATCAAATCTTCAGCTTTTTCCACTAGACTTTCTTGTGGATGCTCTGCTTTGTACTCATCTAAGCTTTCTTCGTAAACCTTCTCTACCTTTGCAGGATTCTGAGCAGTTTTCACTATGTCTTCATAAGCTGCTTGGGGATTCAAATCCTCGAAACTTTCTGCGGGGTCAGTAATTTTAGCATCCTGTTGAGTCTGACTGCTATATATACCTGCGTAAACAGGCTGATTCGGTACTACAGCTAAACCAATTAAAGCCAGGAGACAGGCTAGCAAAATACTTTGACTCAATGTTTTTCCCAGAGCTTTTAAAACTCGCTTCATGTCAGCTTCTCCTCGTAATTTTAATGGATGTTTTTTGTCTCATGAATTATAATAAGACCATGATTGCTATACAGACTTCTACCTGAAGATAGATTAACGGCGTCAAACTCGATCGATTTTGAGGTGGCGGCTCTGCATCGATCTTTCATATCAATTCCGGTTGTACGACCTATGATATAGAGGAGACGGCTTGGCCTTAGTCCCTACGCCCGATTAATTGTAGGGACTAAGGCCAAGCCGTCTCCTAATTTCTGACGGTGCAACCGGAAATGATATCAACAAATAGGCGCTGAAACGGGCTAAACAATTGGGTATAGACTGTGCAGCACACCCCAGGCAGAGGCAATTCATACAGCACGGCAAATTAGCGATGCGACGCGATTATGTGTACTTTTGTTCCTTTTTTCAAGGCTATCAATTTATAAGTAATATCAAGCAAGTCTATTCCGGACATTAGGGTTTTAGCGAGTAAATCTGACCATAGATATAGATACCCTAATAAATGTCCCCAATACAATATGACTGGCTATGTCCCAAGTAACAAATCCCACCCAACCCCAAAGCGTTCAACCGAATGCTATTGGGGGTCTAATTATCCAAGGCTTGCCATCTTCACCAAACAGAATCAACGGCAGCAGCGGTTCGGATCAAATCAATCTAGGCGCTGGTAATGATGAAGCTACCGGTTTAGGCGGCGATGACATCATGTTCGGTTTAGGCGGCGATGACATTTTGAGAGGCGGCGACGGAGATGACCTGATTTTTGGCGGCGAGGGAAATGACACCATCCAAGGCCAAAATGGCAATGATACTGTGTTTGCCGGCAAAGGCGATGATGTCGTCGAGGGTAACGCTGACAATGACCTGCTTTTTGGCAACCAAGGAGCAGATATCGTCCTCGGCGGCGATGGTAATGATACTGTCTTCGGCGGTAAAGGTGATGATGTAGTGGATGGCGGCGCTGGCGATGACTTGCTTTTTGGCGACAAAGGCAATGACTTAGTACAAGGTGGTGCTGGCAATGACTTGGCTTTCGGCGGTGAGGGCAATGATACTGTCCTCGGCGGCGATGGCAATGATGCTTTGTTCGGTGGTAAAGGCGATGATTTGGTTGAGGGCGACACCGGCGATGATTTCGTAAGTGGCAACTTAGGAAATGATACTGTCAGAGGTGGCGAAGGAAACGATATTTTGTTCGGCGGTAAAGGCAATGATCTGGTAGAAGGCGGTACTGGCAATGACATTATTTCTGGCGACAGAGGAAATGACACCATCACAGGTGGTGCTGGGGCGGATACATTCCGCTTCGAGTTCCTCGGCACAGATAATATGGATACGCTGACCGATTTTAATCCTACAGAAGATAAAATTCAGCTCGATCGATCTGTGTTTAATGCTTTAATACCGGGCAATGTAAGTGGCAACCAATTTACTACTGTCGCCAATTTCAATCCCAATGCTCCTGGGGCTGCGGGCGCGGCTAATCTGATTTACAACCCTGTTGACGGTTCGCTGTACTACCGCAATCAAAATGGTCAAGTATCGATAGTTGCTCAAGTCGGTAATAACCTGAATCTTGGGTCGAACAACTTTGAAATCATATAGATTTTCTCTTAATCTTCGGTGTATCTATCATTAATAAAATAGTAATTGGTAATTGGTAATTGTAATTGGTAACAAGTTAATCAATACGGAAATTTTAATTGAAATTTACCGACTGGCAATGATTACTTATTTTAGATTTCTTATTTCATAATACCATGAATTTTTGATAATTTACCTTTTGAAATCAGTAATTTAATTATGCTCAGCACCCAAGGGATGGAACCAGATTTAAATTTAGTCACAGATTTTGCCAAAATGGGTTTGCTGTGCGATCGCACTGGAAGAGCAAAAGACATTAAAGCTCTCTATAATCTAGGAGTTAGTAGTCAACAGCAAGGCAAGATAGAAGCGGCGATTCACAGTTACCAGCAAGTTATAGGCTGCTGGGCGAAAATCTCAAAAAAGGCACATCAGGCGCAATTATCAGGAACGGGCAAGATGCCCGTACCACAAGAGTCAAATGTGGTTGTGGGGGTGGCTTCGACACAGAAATTCTACTCAGGAACGGGCAAGATGCCCGTACCACAAGAGTGCAATAATGAACTATTACCCTACGCAATTAATGCCTATAGTAATTGGGGCTGCATTCTGGTACAGGAAGGCAAATTTGACGAGGCAATCGAGGTTTTTCAAGCGGGAATAGCTGTGGCCCCCGGTGATGCTACTCTGTATAATAATTTAGGTATTGCTCTGTTGGAACAGAGAAAGCCAGAGGAGGCGATCGCACTTTACCGCAAGGCGATCGAGTTGCAGCCAGAATTAGTTATGACTCGTCACAATTTGGGCAAAGCATTCCAAAGACTGGGGCTACACGCTTTTGCC
Source organism: Oscillatoriales bacterium (assembly GCA_043742065.1). Classification (GTDB taxonomy): domain Bacteria; phylum Cyanobacteriota; class Cyanobacteriia; order Cyanobacteriales; family Microcoleaceae; genus Microcoleus. The sequence continues at coordinate 14,951 of JAYTZD010000255.1, read as the reverse complement.
GGGGAGTGTTTTGAACAGGTGATTAGCAAACAGCCGGATCATGTTGCAGCATATAGCGATCGGGCTTTTTCGCTGATGGCACAAGGAAAACTAGCTGAGGCAATGGTCTGTTTTCAAAATGCGATCGCTCTGCAAAGCGAGTTTGTTGATGATTTTTGCGATTGGGCAAGTTTATTAGTTGAAAACAATGAACTCGATCGGGCTAAAGTAGCTTGTGCTCAGTTTATTAAAGCACTAACTACAAACCAATTATCCCTTCCCACAATTTCCGAGCATTTAGTACAAAGCTATGTTCATTTAGGAAACACCTTATTCGAGTATGGCGGGTATGAACAGGCGGAAAGTTATTACCAAAAAGCTTTACAAATTCAGCCTCATCATGTAGATATTTACTTACGATTAGGAAATTGCTTGGCGAAGCAGAAACGATTTCCGGCAGCGATTATAGTTTACCGTATGGCGCTGGCAATTGCAGGCGATCGCACTGATATCTCCGAGCAGTTGCAAGTTGTACTGGAAAAACAGCAGAAGTTGATTCATTCTCCCTCAGCCCGCCAAGGGTTTCAACCGCTATCGGACTCGGAGTCTGACTTGGAAATCATCAAACAGCCCTGCATTGTTAACAGCAATGAAAAGCAAAAATCAGAATGTCACGGTTTAGATTGTCAGCGATGTCTCAATCGGATTTTTAGACAGTTCGATCCAGTGCATTTAGGTGATGGTGTATTTTCTTGCTCTCCGCAGACAGAGACTACTTTTGATTCACCGGAAACCTTTGTAGCTAAACTGCCAAACGGGCGGGCTTGGATTGTACCACAGCAAAATTCTTGGATGATTTGCAATGCGATCGCCATTATCGATCAAGACAATCAACTTTTACCAGAATTTTCTCGTGAATATCCGGGTGAGTTACCTGGATGCGAGAATCAACATTCCAGTCAACACAGATTTCTGAATTTAGAGCCCGAAGAATTGCCACCTTTAGAACAAATAGATGGTACCGTGGCGGTATTAGCTGGACTATCAGGAAATGTCTATTTTCACTGGATGGTAGATATCCTGCCTAGAGTAGAAATTCTGCTCAGCAGCGGTGTTAATCTCGAAGAAATTGATTGGTTTTTGGTGAATAGCTGTCAGCAGCCTTTTCAGCGAGAAACCCTGAAAGCATTGGGTATTCCTGAATCTAAAATCATCGAGTGCGATCGGCATCCCTACATCCAAGCCAAACAATTAATTGTCCCCTCTTTTTCTGGATATCTAGGCTGGTTATCGCCACGAGGGCTGAAGTTTTTGAGGCAAGTTTTTTTGCATGACTTTTCTCATAAACACCACTTACATAATTATACCAAAAAAACTGTTTTATCCGGCATTCAAAATCTATCAAATATAGCCGTCACGAAGGCTATACGGTCACTGAGCGTAGTCGAAGTGAGCCATCTGGGCGGTTGCGATAACGCCACAAACTCAATTAAAACAGATTTTGACCCAAGCGATCGCAAATCTTACCCAGAGCGCATCTATATCAGTCGCAGCAAATGCAGCTATCGTCGAGTCATCAATGAAGAAAATGTCATAGAGATTTTGAGCGGATTTGGCTTTGTTTCAGTGTTATTAGAATCTATGGATTTGGATGAGCAAATAGCCTTATTTGCTAGTGCAAAAGTCATTGTTGCGCCTCACGGTAGCGGCTTGACAAATATGATGTTTTGTGAACCTGGAACCAAGGTAATTGAGCTGATGTCACCAAATTACATCAGACATTACTACTGGGCAATCAGCCAGCAGCTAAATCTTGAACATTATTACATCACAGGGGAAAGCTTCAATTGTTACCAAATTCGAGAGTTAATGTATCAAAACCCCTTGACTGAAGATATTTTGGTAAACTTGAAATCCCTCAAAAAAGTTATGGGAGAAATTAATCTCCTTGCCTCAAATCAGGCACTAAATTTAACACTTCTTAAAAACCATAAAAACCATACCCAAATTATGAACCAAGAATCAGCAGATTATTTCCAAAAAAGGGCAGAATTTTATTTAGAACAAGGCAAATTAGATGATGCTGTCGCTGCTTGTGAGCAAGCCTTGAAGCAGAAACCTGATTTTGCATCAGCTTACAAAACTTTGGGCAGTATTAGTCAAGCACAAGGCAATTTAGCGAAGGCAAAGCATTGGTATACTAAAGCTTTAGAAATTCAGCCAGATTTTGCAGAAGTTTATACGAATCTTGCTACACTATACACCGAAAAAAAGGATTGGAAACGGGCTTTACTCTGTTATCAAAAAGCTACTTCTATGCAGGTGCAAACTCCGAAAACAACTAATAGCGAGCGTACTGATTTGAACTGCGAAATTGATGATATTGAAGTCTACATTCAAGGTGCAGAAGCATTTTATGCTCAAAGGAAATTCGAGAAGGCAGCGGTAGCTTGTCAGCGAATTATTAAAGTCAAACAAGATGCGAGGGCCTATAAAATTTGTGGTAATGCTAGACAAGCTCAAGGCAAGGTAGAGGAGGCGAAAAACTGGTATGCTAAGGCTATTGAAATCGATCCTGATTTTGCTGAAGCTTATACTAATTTGGGGACACTTTATGCTCAAGAACAAGAGTGGCAACCTGCGATAGTCTGCTACAAAAAGGCGATCGCCCTTCAGCCTAATTTAGCATCAACTCACCGCAATTTGGCTAGGTTATGGACGCAAATGGGTCAGTTATCGGAGGCTGATGAGTGCTGGTTTAAGGCATATTCTCTCGAACCTGCCAAGGCAACACCGGAAGAACATATTCATCTAGGCGATAACTTTTTGCGGCAAAATCAGGTAACGCAGGCCATACGCTGTTACTGCCACGCTATCGAGTTAAATCCCAATTCAAATGAGGTTTATCAACACTTAGGAAATGCTCTCAAATTCCAAAGAAAATTAAACGAAGAAACTGCTAATTATCGAAAATTGATTGAACGTCCAGCTAATGATGTTTTGTCACCAGCGACAGTTATTAACAGCAATTTAGAGCCAGCAGATTCTCGGAAACAGGCAACTGCTAGTACCTGCATTCAACAGGCAGAATCTGATTACAATCAAAAACAATTCGAGCGGGCTATCCTTGGGTGTAAGCGAGCTATTGAAATTCAACCAGATGCGGTGGATGCTTACAAACTATGCGGCAAGATTTTGCAAGCGCAAGGGAATATAAAAGGGGCGATTGAGTGTTATCAAAAAGCAGTCAAAATCAAGTCTAACGATACGGAAACACACGTCAATCTTGGTAGTTTGTATGCCTTGACTAAACAGTGGCAGCCCGCTATTGCGTGTTACCAAAATGCGATCGCCATTCAACCAACTTTAGCACCAGCTTACCGTAATTTAGCTAGAGTGTGGACGCAGGCAGGTAAGCTGGAAGAGGCGAATGAGTGCTGGTACGAAGCGTATTCTTTGGAACCAGAAAAGGTATCGGTAGAGCAACATTTGAAACTGGGTAATAGTTTGTTTAAGCAAGGTCAAATGACTCATGCGATCGCGTGTTACCGCCGCGCGATCGAGCTAAACCCAAACTTCGCTGGGGCTTATCAAAATATGGGGAAAGCTCTGAAACAGCAAGGTAAGTTAGATGAAGCTACATTCTGTTTCCAAAGAGTTGCTGAACTTACCAAAAATAGTTTGCTAAATCAGCACAAATCTGGGATTTCTCTGGCGGCAACAGAACAGGTAAATACTACGAGCAATGGTCATTCAAAATCTGCAAGAATTGTCACGTTATCCGCGCCTGTAAAGGGCAATAGCAACGATCGCCAACCAGCTCAGATAGTCCCTGGTCACGATGCGGAAACACACATTAAACAGGCAGAATCTGATTATAGCCAGCGGAAATATGAGGAGGCGATCGCAGAGTGCAAGCGAGCTATTGAAATCAAACCAGAAGCGGCACTTGCCTACAAGATTTTGGGTAATGCGACTCAAGCGATGGGCAAACTAGATGCGGCCTGGTATTGGTACGCTCAAGCCCTAGAAATTGACCCAGATTTTGCGGAAGTTCATGCCAATTTAGGCAGTCTTTATGCTCAGCAAAAACAGTGGGAAAAATCAATTGCTTGTTACCGAAAAGCGATTGAAATTAACCCAAGTTTAGCATCGGCTTACCGGAATTTAGCTAAGGTATTTTTGCTGTCTGGTCAACCAAAGTTAGGGGCAGATTGCTGGTATGAAGCTCTGACTTTAGATATCAATTGGGCAACGGCTGAGGAACACTTTACTCTGGGCAATTCTTTGTTGCAGCAGGGCAAGTTGGATCAAACCGTTTCGTGTTACCAACGGGCGATTCAGTTGCAGCCGAGTTATGCGGATGCTTATCACAATTTAGGGGAAGTTTTGAGTGTTCAGGGTAGGTGGGAGGAGGCGATCGCGGTTTACCGACAAGCCATAGGGTTGAAGCCGAATTTCGATGGCTCTCATTACGGTTTGGGGAAGGCTTTGGCAAGTGTCGATCGGCGGGAAGAGGCGATCGCTTGTTATCGAAGTGCGATCGAGCTAAATCCCAATTTAGCTCAAGCTTATCAGAGTCTGGGAGAGGTTTTGGATAGTTGGGGTCGGTTGGATGAGGCGATCGGGTGTTATGAAAAAACCATTGAATTGAAACCAGACATCTGGGAAGTTCACCACAAATTAGGGGATGCTTTGCAAGAAAAAGGTGATATTGATGAGGCGATCGAGGCTTACAATCGCGCCATTGAACTAGCAGAAGTTTAGAAACTTTCCTGATGGGCTAATCAACATTAGTAATAATCAATTAAGCTAATTTACTTACCTCAATTTATAACAGGCACAGGGTATGAGCAACCAATCTAAAATTATTCCATTTCCACTAAAAAACAATTCTGATTATTCCGTTTTATCACACCAAGAGCCTCCTGATTTTTTACCTCCACAATCGGTCAATTTAAAAATGGCTATCTCGGAATCCGAGGAACAGGATAAGAAGCAAAACCATTCCTACTTAAGTGTGGGAGCTAACTTCAATACTGCCAAGCCTCACTACAGTTTGGGTAAGGCTTTGGCTAAAAAAGGGGAATGGGAGAAAGCTATTTCTGCTTATCGAAAAGCGTTAGAGATAGAGTCTGAATCAGCAACAATTTATCAAAGTTTGGGTGAGGCTCTTGTTAAAAATTCTGAGTTGGATACAGCGATAATAGTTTATCAAAAAGCGATCGAACTTCAGCCGAGTCTGTGGGAAGTCCACCACAATTTAGGGGATATTTGGCAAGGAAAAGGAAGGTTAGATGAGGCGGTGGCCGCATATCGTCGGGCTATCGAGTTGAATCCTAATTTTTGTTGGTCGCACAATAACTTAGGGGATGTGCTGATTAAGCAGGAGAAATGGGAGGAGGCGGTTGAGGGGTATAGAAGTGCGATCAGGTTAAATCCTGACTTCCATTGGTCTCACTATAATTTAGCCGATGCTTGCGTGAAATTGGAGAGGTGGGAGGAGGCGGTGGAGGGGTATAGAAGTGCAATTCAGTTAAATTCAGATCTACCTTGCGTATATGAAAAATTGGGGGATGCGCTGCGAAATCACAGCCCATTATCTGCCAAGGAAGCTATTAGTTATTACATTCAAGCTATTCAAGAAAGTCCAAATAATATCAAACTCTATCATAAGGCTCTGGAGGTTAACCCAAAAGATCCGAAACTCTATTTGGGTTTGGGTAATGCTTTGATTAAACAAGGACAGAAGGATGGAGCGATCGTATTCTATCAGATGGGGCTACAGCTTAAGCCAGATGATGCTGAATTTTTTTTGCAGCTATGGAAAGCCATGCTCCAGATTAATGATGGTTTTGAAGATGTCGGTGTACAATCGCAAGCTGATCTAATTGATTTTTGTGGAGAGCGGAAGATTGATAATAAATCTTCACAAATTCCCTTGTCATTTAAATTCTCGCCTGTCTCAAAATCTAGAGTTGATCGAGTTGATATTATTCTCTGCGTTCACAATGCTTTCGAGGATGTAAAAGAGTGTCTGACTTCCATTAGACGACACACAAAGGTTGAGTATCGTTTGCTGATTGTAGATGACGGTTCTCAACCAGAAACTAGGGACTTTCTTAAGTCGTGGGTTCAAGAGGTTTCTGTAGCAACTTTATTTAGAAATGAGACAGCTCATGGTTATACCAAAGCAGCTAATATTGGTCTACGCGCCAGCAAAGGTGACTACGTAATTTTATTGAACAGTGACACAATTGTTACTCCTGGGTGGATTGAAAAGTTAATTGAATGTGCGACTTCTAGAAAGGATATTGGCATAGTCGGTCCCCTCTCAAATTGTGCATCTTGGCAATCTATCCCTGAAATATTTGACAAAAATGGTGGCTGGATGATCAACAATATTCCTGAAGGATACTCTTTGGAAATGTTTAATAATATAGTGGCAAATGTTTCCGAAAAAACTTTTCCGTGTGTCAGTTTTGTTAATGGTTTTTGTTACATGATTAAGAGAGCAGTAATCGATGCCATAGGTTGGCTGGATGAAGAGAGCTTTCCCTATGGTTATGGAGAAGAGAATGATTTTTCAATTCGAGCTCGCAAAGCTGGGTTTAAATTAGCGATCGCCGATCATGCCTACGTCTATCACTCTAAGTCTAAAAGTTTCGGACACGAACGCCGTCAAGAGCTTTCTAAGCAAGGTTCAGCAGCCTTCAAATCCAAGCATCCTGATATTAATGTCAAAGCTTTGACAGAGGAAATAAAAAACAATCAAGCTCTCGATCGTTTGCGTCTTAAACTCCGCGAACATATCGTACCCATCGGACTTAACACTAATAATTTAAGCTAAACACAAGATCAAATAGAGGTTTGTATATGTCAACAAAAATTAACCAAGAAACTGCTGAAATAAATTTTCAAACAGGCAAACAGTTGGCAGGAGAAGGTAAATTAGACGAGGCGATCGCTATCTACCGTCAAGCTATTGAACTCAACCCCAATAACCCTGAGTTTCACCGCAGTTTTGGGGAGGTTTTGCAACGAGTGGGGCAACACAAAGAATCGATCGCGTCTTATCATCAAGCAATTGAGCTGCAACCCAAGTTTTCTAAGGCTTACCATAACCTAGGAAATGCCCTGAGCCAACTCAAACAATGGCCCGAAGCGATCGCATCTTACCGTCAGGCGATCGAACTTAACCCCAATTTTCCTACTGCTTATCATCGTTTAGGGGAAGCTCTGCAACAACAAGGACAAATTGAGGATGCGATCGCCGCCTACCATCAAGCTCTTGAACTTAACCCAAATAATCCTGACTTTCACCACAGTTTAGGAGAACTTTGGCGGCAACAAGGGAAATATGAGGATGCGATCGCGTCTTACCGTCAAGCAATTGAGCTACAACCGAAGTCTTTTAAAGCTTACAATCACTTAGGAAATGTTCTGGGTAAAGTCAAACAGTGGGAGGAAGCGATCGCATCTTACCGTCGAGCGATCGAACTTAATCCAAATACTCCTGAGTTACACTTCAGCTTAGGAGAGCTTTGGCAACAACAAGGGAAACATGAAGAAGCGATCGTCGCCTACCGCCAAGCAACTGAGTTGCAACCCAAGTTTTCTAAGGCTTACCATAACTTAGGAAATGCCCTGAGTCAACTTAAACAATGGAAGCAAGCAATCGAATCTTACCGTCAGGCGATCGAACTTAACCCCAACTTCCCAAGTGCTTATCATCGTTTAGGGGAAGCTCTGCAACAACAAGGACAAATTGAGGATGCGATCGCCGCTTACCGTCGAGCCATCGAATTCGATCCTAATTTCATAACAGCTTATCATCGATTAGGAGAAGCTCTACAGCAACAAGGACAAATAGAAGAGGCAATTACTACTTATCGTCAATCCATTGATCTGAAACCAAATTATTCTGCTAAGATTTATTATAACTTAGGAGAACTGCTGAGTCAAAAACAGCAGTGGAAGGAAGCTGTTACTTATTATTCTCAATCATTTGAGCTAGAGCCAAACTTTTCTCCTGCCTACTACAAATTAAGGATAGCATTAGCCCAGAGCGGTCACATAGAGAAAGAGCAATTTTATCAACCAAGTATTAACTTGAATCTGGATTATAGATTTATCAAAATTCTATTTATACTTCCTGTGAAAGGAGGTGGTGGTGGCTCTCACTCAGTTGTGCAAGAATGTCTAGAACTTCATCGCTGTGGAATCCCAGTTAAAATTGCAGTTAATCAGCAGAATTACTCTCATTTCCTAGAAAACTACGCAGGTATTTCTCCAATTAATGAAATAGTAGCTTCTTATCAAACAATCACCGACTTAAAAAGATTAGCTGAAAAATTTTCAGTTGTCTGTGCAACCACTTATAGTTCTGTAAAAATCCTCAAATTTTTAACAATAGAAAATCCCAGATTTTTGCCGGCTTACTATATACAAGACTACGAACCATTATTTTGTTGCAAAGACACCCCAGAGTGGGAAGAGGCTCGACAATCTTACACACTCATCCCTCATGCAGTCTTATTTGCTAAGACACAGTGGTTGTGTGACATTGTTAATCGCAATCATTCTGTTACCGTCCACAAAGTAGAACCCAGTATCGATCATCAAGTGTATTACCCTAATTTGGAAAATAAACGCGATCGTATTGAGATTTCTATGATGGTAAGATTGGCAACGCCTATACGTGCTCCGCGTCGAACCTTAGCTGTAACCAAAATTTTATCAGAATTGTTTCCAAATGAAGTACATTTCACTATCTTTGGGTCTGAATGCAATATGATAGAGTCGTCTGGAATACCTATTCCAGAAAACACGACTATCTTTCCCCATCTGAATCGTGAAGAGGTTGCAACCCTATTGCGTAACTCGGATATATTCCTAGACCTTTCAGACTACCAAGCCTTCGGACGCACAGCATTAGAAGCTATGGCTTCTGGTTGTATTCCATTTGTTCCTGAAAGGGGAGGTACTAATGAGTTTGCTGTACATTCTTTCAACTCTCTAGTTGGTGATACTACATCAATCGATCAGTGCATATCTATGATTTCTGAACTAATTAAGGTCGAACGCAATGTCTTATTACAACTTAAATTAAATGCTATTGAAACAGCAGCAAGATATTCACCCAATCGAGCAGCTTTTAGTATTGTCAGTGTTTTTTATAAAAAAATTATAGAAGGATACCAAAAAACTCAAAGAATAGGTGCTTTAGTTCCTTTAACTCAAGGGGGGACTTTTCCAGGTTCCAGTTATATTCGAGTTTTATTACCATATGAGTATCTGAATAAACATGAATTTAACTTCCAAGTAATCGACTTAAAATCCGTTGAGGAAATTGAGGATTTAAATTATTTAGTAGTACAAAGAAATGCTGTATCTAATCCTCAAGATGCTCATCAATTAGTTGCTACTTGTTCCAAACGAAACTGCAAGTTAATCTATGAAATTGACGATCTTCTATTCGATATTGGTAGTGGCAACCTGTCAATACAGCGTCAAGAAGAGATTCAGGCAATGACTATTTTATGTGAAGCAGCCAATGTTGTAACAGTGTCAACGGTAGATCTAGCCCGATCAATCGAGCGTTTTAACAAAAATGTAGTAGTCATACCTAACGTTTTGGACGATCGTCTGTGGAAATTGAATCGTAAAAAAGAAAATGTAACTATTAAAGACAACAAACCTTTACGATTGGTCTATATGGGAACGCGCACTCATTTGGAAGATTTTCAGATGATAGAGCCCGCTTTAATGCAAATCAAAAAAGAACGAGGTACTCAGGTGGAAATTGACTTGATTGGTATCTGTAATCCCGAATCAACACCTAGTTGGGCTAACAATGTTGTTATTCCCAAAGGTTCAAATCTCTATCCCAACTTTGTAGATTGGCTGATATCACAAAAAAAATGGGACATTGGTCTTGCACCATTGATAGATAATCCTTTTAATCGCTGCAAAAGTTATATTAAATTTTTAGACTATGCAGCAATGGAAATTCCGACTATTTGCAGTATCAGCAATGCCTACAGCCAGATTGTTGAGCATGGGGTTAATGGTTTATTGGTCGAAAATAGAGTGGATGATTGGTACAAAGCTATTTGCAGTTTATTAGATAATTCTGAACTTAGAGCTAAGCTGGCTCAAGTCGCTCATCAACAACTGCTTACTGAACACATACTCAAAGTGAAAAGTATTAGTTGGCTCAAAACCTTAGAACAAGTTTTGCAAAATTAGTCGTTTTTTGCTAATTTCAATAATTTCCAATACTTGAAACAACCCGAAGCAGGAAAAATAGTTATGCCAAAGTCATCACGTCAATTATTTGTCAAAAAAATTATCGAGCTATCATCAGCTAAAATTCTCGAAATTGGTGCTCTTGATAATCCTACCTTTCATAAAGCAGAAGCTAATATATTTTACCTAGATTGGTTTTCTAAAGCTGAACTGTATCTCAAACACCAATATAACAATCCCCAAAAGGCAGAAAATCTAGTTGAAGTTGATTTTGTTGTCAAAGACAAAAATTTTCACAAGCTTATTAATCAAGAATTTGATTTAGTAATTGCAAATCATGTAATAGAACATATTCCGAATATCATTGGTTGGTTCAATAATGTATCTTCAATTCTCAAAAAAGATGGCTTTTTATTTCTTTCTGTTCCCCATAAAGAATATACTTTTGACAAAATAAGAAACCTGACATCTTTATCGCAAATTATTCGGAATTATGATGAAGACCTGAACATACCGACAATTTATCAGGTATTTGAGCATCTTTACTTTTACAGACCAATTTCAGCCATTGATGTGTGGAAAGGAGATTTTCAAGAACTTCTCAATCAAAAACGTTTTACGACTGCATTTGAAGCTTTAGAATTAGCTCGTTCAGAAGTCTCTAGGAAGGGATATGTTGATGTACATTGTAATATTTTTGACTTTCAGTCTTTTACGAATATCTGCAACGAGCTATATGCGTCAAAATATATTAATTTAAAGCTTGTTGATTCCAAGGACATTGAAAAGCCTGACAATGAATTCTTTACAATTTTCCAAAAAACTGAGGAGGTAACTCATGTATACAATTCAAGATAGATGGGAACTAACTAGAAAAATTTTTGATGATTTGTTTTCACACCTATCATCTAAAGTCAAGTTATCTAAAACCCAAACTTTACTAGAGTTTGGCATTGGTAAATGGGGATTTGGTCAATTTTACAAGGAAAAATTTGATACGGTTTATGGTTTAGATGTAGAAGATTATTCTTCTCACCATCCTGGAGTTAAGTTTCTACTCTATGATGGGGTTAGCCCGATCCCAGTAGAGGATAAAAGCTTAGATATTATAGTGTCACATTCTGTTTTAGAGCACGTTCAAAACCTAGATTCTTCTCTGGCGGAGATGAACAGAATTTTAAAGGTCAATGGCATTTTGTATCTAACTGTTAATCCCTTGTATTATTCAAGTTACGGAAGCCACGTTAACTTCGACGGAAAACGTCTGGAAAATTGGGAGCATTTACAAGAAAATTCCGAATATTATTTAACTGATAATCCTCTTAAGGATAGCAAAACATCAGGACATTTTTTAAACAAAATGACATCTTCATCTTTTCTAAGTTATGTTGGCAAACAGCCTTGGAGTATAGAAGATTACTCAGTGTTTTACGAAAGGAAGGAAATCCCTAAAGATGTCGATCAAAATAAATTCAGTCAAGTCGATTTAATGACCAAAGCATTTAGATTCATTGGTAAAAAAAGAATAGACTTAAGGTGAATAGAGATGAATGGTAATAAGTTTAAGATACGATAGCTCAACTTATTACCATTTCCAAGACAACTAACTATCAAGAAAAAAGTGTCCCTTTTTGATAGAGCAAATGTTTATGTGAAACATTTCGGACATCAGAGACACTTACATCGTTAGACAACCAAATAATACCAACAAATTCTCTGTAAATTGCTTGAGTGAGTGTCAACATTGGTTTTACTCCATGTTTTTCCAGCTCCCACTGATGTTGGTTTTTAAGTGATGATAGCGGGTGAATAGTTGCATCTCTCGAAGATTCAAGCAGGACTCTTCCATAGATTTCATAGTTAGGTGCGTTTATATCTTCAAGAATGTTCATTACCTGCTCAGCTTTTAGATGCAAAGTATGACCCGTCCAGTCAGACCAATAGAATTTTAGACCTAAAGATTTCAAGTAGTCATCGGCATCGAAAAAAGGACCTCTAATAAAAACGAACTTTCTAGAGATTCGGATAGCATTTTTTATTGCTTCTTTGGCACAATCTAATGTTGGTAAATGCTCTAAAGTATGGCTGAGAATTGTAAAATCTACGCAACCATCTGGGAGATCGAGATTGCAAAAATCTCCTTTTATGGCTTCATATCCAGCAGCTTTAGCTGATACTATTTTATTGGGATCGAGATCGATACCGAATCCCCTACGCCCTTTGAGGATCTCCATTCCAAATTGAATTGAGCTACCGTTAGAGCAGCCAAAGTCTGCAAAATCAAAACTTGTAAGATCTATATCAATCATAACCCTATTCAACTCAATACAAATTGTCTTGTCACTAAGGATAATTACTTAATACATAAGTTCAGTAAGTAGCTCCGGAAAATAGATGTAGATTTGGAGATGCAGCAACGCGATCGCCATTTTGTATAGTACCCCCAACAACTTCTAATTTACATATTTATCAAGTTTAATCCGGGTCAGATAGCAAACCCCAGAAAAAATAAATATTAACAAACTAATCTCCAAGAGTACGGTATGCCTCCTCAAAAACCCATAGTACCACCTGTACAACCTTTAGGCTCATCTAAAGACCACTACAAACTAACTGGTCAACCATACAAAACCACTACACTTAATATTAAGTGGACGCCTCTGAAAATCCTAGGTACTGCTATTTTGTTAGGAGTCCCTTATTTGGGGTCAATTCTAATGGTATACTCATCGGGTTTAAAAGTATTAGCTGCTATTATGATAGGCACGACTATCTTGATAGGAGGATCGATCGCACTTTTATACTACTTAAACAGAGAATAGCCTGTTAAAGCACCTTCCAATCAAAAGAAGGGGTTCAAAAAATCTTACTTCTAATTCCCTCGAAACACCGACTTAGCCGTCGATTTCAGAGAATGACCCACATCCGCCAAAATTTGTGAGATCGGCTGCTGCGCGTGCATGAAAACCCTAGCCGTATTACGTCCGGGCATCCCCGAAATCGAGCCACCCGGATGAGTTCCCGCGCCCGTGAGATACAAACCCTCGATCGGCGTTTTGTAATTTGCCAACTCCGGTAAAGGGCGGAAAAATATCATCTGATCCAGCGTCATATCAATGTGGTAACAATTCCCCTTAAAAGCCCCCAAACGCTCTCCCAATTCCGCTGGACTTTCCACTCGCTTACCGATAATTGCGTTCTTGATATTGGGTGCATATTCTGCTAATTTGTCAATACACCGATCGCCAACTTGATTTTTCAACTCATCCGTCCAACCAGTACCATTGAGCCCGGTTCCTTCAGCATTTTCGATTTGATAAGGAGCAAAAAATTCAATCCAAACCGTATGATGTCCTGGGGGAGCCATTGATGGATCTCGCATTGTCGGTACTACCACATACATCGATGGGTCAGCATCGGGAATTTTGCCGATCGCAGGCTGAGTATGAGCAATTTCGACGTGTTTCACCGAATCGGCAATCAAAATAGAGCCGATCAAATATTCATCTTGATGATTCCAGCGATCGAACTTGGGCGCTTCATTCAAAGCTAAATCAATTTTGAGAATACTCTCATTGTTATTCACTATTTTGCGTTCCAATCTTTCCCGCAAATTCGGGTCAGCAGCATCGATATCGCTGTCATCGATTAGCAAAAACAAACGCTTCGCATCAATATTAGAAATCACACCTTTTGTAGCACGATATTCTGTCCCGTTGGCAACTCGAACTCCCGCAGCGCGGCCGTCATCAACTAATATTTTCTCGACGTGCTGATCGGTAAGTACCACACCACCGTAACTTTTGACCAAATTGAGCAGTGCTTGCACTAATGCACCCGTACCTCCGCGCGGTCTTGACATACCTGGATTGTGGCGCATTGCCATCATAATTGCCCCGATCGCAATGGTTTTTTGCGATGGAGGAGCACCGAGTTCTGCGGACAATCTTGCTAAGGGTGCTTTCAGAAATTCTTCATCAAACCACTCGTTCAGAAGCTCTTCGGCGCTAGTCATCATTGTGCGAACAAAATCCAGCGTTTTGTCTGGAGAACCGATGACTGAAAATAGGTCTTTGATCTTATCAATATTATAGTTGCCTGCAATATCTATAATTGACTTTGGTGGTGCGTTAAACATCGGAACCATCGCATTTAAAGCGCGTTGCCAATAGTCGGTATATTCGGCGTATTTTTTGGCATCTCGTTCGCTATATCTGGCAATTTCAGCACAGGTTTTTTCGAGAGATTTGTGAGCTAAGAAATACTTGCCGTCGGGATGGGGACAAAAGAGAACTGGATCGCATTCGAGATATTCTAATCCGTATTTTCCTAGTTCTAATTCTTCGACTACTGGTCCTAAATGGATGAATTCATGGTCGATCGCACAAAGGTTGAATTTAAACTCTGGTAATTCGGGAATTACAGCTTCGGTAGTTGCTGCACCGCCGGGGACTGAACGTTTTTCTAACAATAAAACAGTGTATCCGGCTTTGAGGAGATAAGAGGCACAGACCAGTCCGTTGTGACCTGCTCCGATGATAATCACATCATAGGTTTGCATAGATTAAGCTCTGGGGATGGGGAATGGGGAATGGGGAATGGGGAATGGGGAATGGGGAATGGGGAATAGGGAATGGGGAATGGGGAATGGGGAATGGGGATGGCAATTACCAATTACCAATTACCAATTACCAATTACCAATGCCCAATTACCAATTACC
>JAYTZD010000254.1:0-3562 GCA_043742065.1 Oscillatoriales bacterium | reverse complement strand
CCATATAGTAGAGTTTTCTCTCACAATCTGAAAAGCGGAAAAAGACGGATCTTTTATAACCTTTGATGTGCAAGTCGGATCTGGACGGATCTAGACGGATAAAGTCGGGTATAATAAGGCCAGTTCTCTCACATTTATGCTGATGGACATTCACCAGGTATTGGAATTTGTAGATAAAGTTGTCTATGCCAAGACAGGCAAACGTCTAAATGACTTGCAGCGCGGAATTATCGAGGGAACACTGAAGCAACAGAAGTATACTGAGATTGCAGATACTTATCGTCTTACAGAAGGTCACGTTAAAGATGTGGGTTACGAACTTTTACAAATGTTATCCGATACCTTTGATGAACCTGTTGATAAAGGTAATCTTAAATCTGTGCTTGCTCGGCAAGACAATCTAAATATTAGTTTTGGTAATAGCAACATTATTGGCTATATCAACGTTTGTTCCGATCGCCCTACTGCGACCCCAGATGAAAATCAACCTAAAACTCCCCACTTTCAGCAAGCAAAGGATGAAGCCAAGATTGAAACAATTGGTAAGTTGCGGCAGTTTGGATTGAGCGACGAGCAAATCGCAGAGGTGCTGGGGCTAACCTTGGAAGAGGTGAAGCAAGTGGATAAAGCGTTATAATTTAACTAGGATATTATATCTGTAAAAATGGGATAGTAAATAATGACACTCACAGAATTAAAAATCGATCTAGCATCCTTAAATTCAGCCGATAAAGCAGCGGCTATAGAAATTTTACTTCAAACCTTAAGCACTGGTGCTATAGGCATTAAAAAGACTTCTGGCGTGTGCGGAGGTGATGCCTGTGTTGGCAATACTCGCATACAAGTTTGGGTACTTGTGGGTTATCGCCGTCTTGGATGCAGCGATGCTGAACTTTTTAAGTGCTATCCCCATTTGACTGCGGCTGATTTAGTCAATGCTTGGGCTTATGCTGATGCTTACCCAGAAGAAATTGAAACAGCAATCAGAGAAAATAAGGCCGCCTAAGACATGGTGCGAATTTGCTATAATCTAGCTAATATATTCCTCCGATCGCACTTATGACTATACAAGAATTAGAAACTCAAGTCTTAACCTTAAATCCGGTTGATAAAGCTAAACTGATCAGCATCCTAACTCAAACTTTAACCAACGGTTCTCTAGGCATTAAAAAAACTCCCGGTGTATGCGGAGGTGATGCCTGTATCGGCAATACGCGCATACCAGTTTGGTCTTTGGTGTGCGATCGACGTTTAGGTGCTTCCGATGCTATCATCCTAGAATCATTTCCCGATCTAACAGCCGCTGATTTGGTAAATGCCTGGGCTTATGCTGATGCTTACCCAGAAGAAATTGAACAAACAATCAAAGAAAATGATGAAGTTATGGAAAAAAGCGAGGTTTATTAAAAGTTGGCACGTTTTTACACAGATGAAAACTTCCCGCTAGCAGTGGTGGAATTACTGCGGTCTTTGGGTCACGATGTATTAACAGCAAGGGAAGCAGGGAATGCAAATCTTCAAATTCCTGACGAAGATGTGTTAGCTTTTGCTGCGACCAATTACCGAACAGTTTTGACGCGCAATCGCCGTCATTTCATGCGATTACACATTCAAAACTCTGACCATAGTGGTATTATTGTTTGCACAGAAGACCCAAACTTTGATAGGCTGGCGATGCGAATTAATGATGCTATTTGTACGGTAGAAACTTTGAGCGGTAAATTAATTCGAGTTAACCGTCCTTCGAGTTAAAAAAAGCCGTAGCTTGCGGGGTTCCCAGCCATCGCCCTTCCCCATCCAAAAACCTGATAATTAAATTCCCCATTGAACCCAATATTATGTAAAATCATTTGGGTGTCTGAGGATAAACTATATGCGCTTGGTTAAATATATTGCGATCGCCATTGTCAATGCTTTTGGTGTCGTCATCGGTATCATCTGGGTAGCAGTCCCCCAAACGCTGGCCCAACCTTCCCTCAACTACCAACTCGCAATCTCTGGGCGACAGCCAGACGGCGAATCTCCGCAATCGCTCCCCGAACTATACAAATTGCGCGATCGCCTTAAACTAGAATTAGACCAAATTGCCAAAACACCCGATCGCACCTCCTTTTTCTCAGAACCCTGGAAACCCCAAATCCAGCGCCAAAAATCAGAAAATCTCATACTGCAACTCGAAAATCTCAAAAGTCGCATTCAAATCGAAGAAACAGCCAAAAATACTTGGAATGACTCAGCTAAAATAGCCCGTGAAGCCGTCGTAATCGGACGCACCGCAAAAAGTTCTCCAGCTAGTTGGGAACAGTCACAACGCCTGTGGCAGTCGGCTATCAACACACTTCGCCAAATTCCGCATGGTTCTTTTTTGGCTAGTGGCGCGATCGACAAAACTATCGAATATCAAGGCAATCTCACAGTCGCTACCTATGAACTGCAAGTCGCACGAAATGTACAAAAAGCTTTAGCAGAAGAACAAGAGAAAAAAGAGTTAGAAAGACAAGTATTTGAGAAGAAAGAACTTGTTCGCAAAGAATTAGAAAGACAAGCATTTGAGAAAAAAGAACTTGTTCGCAAAGAGTTAGAACGAAAAGAGTTTGAGAAAAACGAGATTGTCAGAAAAGAACGAGAAAAACAAGAACTCGTCCGCCAAGAAATCGCCCGCAAAGAACGAGAAGAAGCAGAACTCGTCCGCCAAGAATTAGAGAAAGCAGAACTAGAAAAACAAGAACTCGCCCGCGCCGAATTAGAAAAGCAAGAACTCGCCCGCAAAGAATTAGAGAGACAAGCACTAGAACTCAATCAACCCACAATTCAACCAACTATAAAACCAAATTCCATACCATTTTTGCCACCCACGTCCTCATCGAACTTCTTCTTTACCGGAGATACTAACAGAGACGGCGAAATCAATCAGCAAGACGAACCAGGCAAAGAACAATGGTCTTTGTCTAGCGGCGCGCTGGTTCTATTTAATGACAAATCGAGCGGTTCCAAAATACCAGTTTGGCAACAAACCAAAGTGAGCGCTCCACGCCGCCCAGCAATGCTCTCTCAAGTTCATTTGAAGCTATCTGACAACTTCAAAAGCTCTCAAGTATTTATCACTGCCGATAGCCTTGCTAGCCCTCACATTAGCGTTTTTCAGAAGACTGGCAACGGCTGGCAAGCTGTAGATATATCCGGTACTAAACAGCTAGTTTTCAGCACTGATATTGTGTTGGGTGTAGAAGCAAAACAATTTGCCGATCGCAATTGGAACGGTCTGATCAATCTCAAGGCAACTGCCATAAATAATGGTATAGAAATCGCCTCAAATACTATTCAACTGGGTGTTACTCCTTGGATCATGCCATCCAATAGCGCACC
The DNA here is from genome assembly GCA_043742065.1 of Oscillatoriales bacterium. Classification (GTDB taxonomy): domain Bacteria; phylum Cyanobacteriota; class Cyanobacteriia; order Cyanobacteriales; family Microcoleaceae; genus Microcoleus. Next base: position 196 of record JAYTZD010000254.1, on the reverse strand, counting down.
AGTTACAGAGGTTCAAGTCAGCGACAGAGGCTCGGCAAACAGCGAATTCATCTCCCAACTCAAACAAGCGGTAGAACCCACTGGTGCTCTAGTAAAAGTCATTCAGGGCGATCGGGCTTGGATGCAAGATACCCAGAAAAACGGCTACGTTCAGTTTCCCGAAAAACTCAAATTACGCAATTTTAATGTAGCAGTA
>JAYTZD010000253.1:0-6976 GCA_043742065.1 Oscillatoriales bacterium | reverse complement strand
ACTGCGACGGTGAGGAAGTTGGCTCCTTCGAGGTAGGAACTTGCCAAACCGTGGGTGTACCAGGATGTGACGAAGGTGGTGCCGGTCAACCAGCCACCGATGGCCATGTAAGCGCAGGGGAATAGCAGGATGCCAGACCAGCCTACGAAGACGAAACGATCGCGTTTTAGCCAGTCGTCAAGTACATCAAAGATGCCTTGTTCGTTCTGGGCGCGTCCGACTGCAATTGTCATAAAAATACTCGGTAAGTGGGAAACTCAGTGGCTTGTGTCCTGAGAGGAAAACGAATCGGCGATTCCAATCGCCTTGAATCCCCTTGCGGGGGTGGAGAGGTATGGTTGCCTCTCCAATTCGAGGTATGGTTGCCTCGTCTCCCTTTCGGGGTAATGTTAGCTTCGCCAATGTTATAAGAGCTTGTGAGGCTTGCAGCACTGTCTCAGTGACTTTAAGACTGTTTAACTGCAAGCGACAGAGCGGAAAACTAGCATCGCATTCTCCGGTGTCGTGACTCAAATAACGTAGACCTCGAGAGTCTTAGGCTGGTCAGCACAGCTTGCAATTTCTTACAAGCTCAGTCCCTTTAGGGCTGAGTTACTGACTACGCAAATCTCCAAATGGATATAATTACAACGGATCTGTGTCTAATCCATAATCTGCAACTGTTGATTCTGCTTAATAGAAGAAGAGCTGGATTATGAACAGACTTTACTTTTCTTTACCGTAATCAAGATTATAGAGGTAATTCTTTACAAGAGCAAGTATTTCTTAAAGATTTTTTCGGATCTTCCTTTTCCTTCAAGTCCCGGAAGTTGTCCTTGGCCTCACCTGGATCTGGGGACTTCTACTATATATACTGAAGGTAGAGCTCCAAACTTAGATTATTAAGACTATATGTTCAGCATTGACATGATTGTGAAGAACACGCCTGTATCGCTTTCGGTGCAGCGGAAGTCGGCGGAGGACGCTGAGGCTGTGTACCAGCAGGTTGTAGAGGCGATTCGTAACTCCCAACCGCACATTTTGGAACTCACCTGTGAAAAAAATCCTGAGAAAAAGGTGGCTGTACTCAGCAGCGAGATTTCTGGGGTGGTGATTTCTGAGAAATCAGGGGCTTCATCTACAGGAAGATCCCCAGGTTTTGTCTCGATGGTTATAGCGGAATGAGGGCTGGGGGTGTTGGTGGCGATCGCACTCAGCCGGCGGTTGCTGTGCGTGATTTGGGTTTTTGCTGGCCGTCGGGCGATCGCGTTTTGCAAAATTGCTCTCTCGATGTACCCAAGGGCGAGTTTTGGATGCTCTTGGGTACTAACGGTAGTGGCAAATCTACGCTGCTGAGGCTGATGGCTGGGCTGCTGCACCCCCAGTCGGGGGAAGTTGATCTGAATGGACGGGTGGGTTTTGTGTTCCAAAACCCGGATCACCAACTTGTGATGCCGACGGTGGGTGCGGATGTGGCTTTTGGTTTGGTGGAGGAAAAACTTTCTAATCTTCAGGTGCGGGCAAGGGTGGCTGAGGCTTTGGAGGCTGTGAATCTGCTGGATTTGCAGCGGCGGCCGATTTATGCTTTGAGTGGGGGCCAGAAGCAGCGGATTGCGCTTGCTGGTGCGATCGCGCGTCACTGTGAAATTCTATTATTAGATGAACCGACGGCTTTGTTAGATCCTGATTCTCAGTTGGATTTGGTGGCGGCGGTGCAACGGTTGGTGAAAAATCGCGGGATTACGGCTTTGTGGGTGACTCACCGTTTGGATGAGTTAAATTATTGTGATGGGGCTTTTTTGTTGGAAAAGGGCCAAGTGGTCGATCGGGGAGATCCGGCGCGTTTGAAGCAACGGTTGATGCAAAATCCAGATCTTTAGCTGTTAAGTGACTCGGTGATTGAAATCGCTTCTACAGAAACAAAATCTGCCTCCGCAGACTAAGAGAATGATTGTAGGCCAAATCAATCTCGCAATCCCCGATCGCGCAACCAGCCATCTGCCCAAATTGTATCAGCCTCTGATAATGCTGGTATGACTTCCCAGTTGCGATAATCTATCTTGAGGTCATAACTTGCTATGTCGTAAATTTGAGTGAATAATTCCTGCAAATTGATGACAGGTTCAGTATCGCCCGATCGCAATGGCAGAGGAAAAGCCGGCATCGGGTTCTGCACGTTAAAAGCATACAAATCTGCTTTGGGACGGCGATTTCCCCGACACACCAGAACTCGATAATCGCTTTCAACATCATTGCCAATAACTGGCATTTTTCGACCGCGCCGCAATAAATCTATTTCAATTAAATGAGTGCGAGTCCCTAAAATTTCTTCTCGCTTTTCCTCGTACATTTGTCGCCCTTTGCCTGTTCGCTTATTCGTAGGCGATAGAATTTCAATAACTGTGATTAATTTTTTGTCCCCCCTTTCTCTAATTTCTAAATAGCCTTCCCTAACCGTGTATGGCATGGGAATAGTTACTGTTAATGGTTGTGTCGGCCGCACTGCAACTGCTACGTTTGATGTGATTAATTCAGTGGCAGTCTGTGGCTGGATTACGTTTACGTCAGGAATGCCAATTAATAAATCATCGTCAGCCGTTTCATACATTCTTACTTCAACCGACACTAAATACTTAGGACGCAGTTGGGGAGATAAAAACCTGGCAATTTCAATAATTAGCCAGTGGTGTAGAGCGGGCCAGAGTTCTGGATGCTCTAAGTACGGGTCCATACCGGGAAAGGGAGATGGCATTGATGTGACTCCTTGACTCAAATCTGTTTACAGTTTAGCAACATTTTTTTGGAAAAATTATGGTTGATCGCACATCTTGCACATCTTGCAACAGTCCGTCGGGGGTTTAAACTCGATATCAGGAAAGATCGCATCAATGTTCGATCGGCAATTGCATCGGAATTGGAACGCTTATCCTATGACCGAAGTAGTATTGTGGCGATCGCATAGCAAACAATTTGATAAATGTAAAAAACTTGGTTTTTGATCGTTGGAGTGCCTTCTGGACTCTAGACTTGCACAAACTGGATTCTTAAATTAGGAAATAGCGCAAATATCTATCTTTAGATAGATGTTTGTGAATCTCGGATAAAACGGAAAATAATCTGTGTTATTTTTGCAAGGATCGAGTTATCGCAATTTAATGGTCGCTGCATATTGGTATTAGCCCCTAACTACCAGGAACATCTTAAAACTTTTGTTGATCAATCTATTTTGGAAAAAACTACAAAAATATAAATATGAGTCAGGCTGGCTTTACAGTTTCTCAGACTAATAAAACTTTTGTGAAAACCCTAAATATCCTTTTACTAGAAGACAGTCCGCTGGATGCCGAATTGATAGAGGCATATTTAGTGGATGGTGGGCTGGACTTTTCTTTGCTGTGCGTGGAAACGCGGGGGAATTTTGTAGCAGCACTGGACGAAAACTGCTATGACATTATCTTGGCGGACTATATGCTGCCTGGATTTAATGGGCTAGAAGCTTTGGAAATAGCTCGTGCTAGTTATCCGGGACTGCCGTTTATTTTTGTATCGGCTACTTTGGGTGAAGAAGTGGCGATCGAAACTTTGAAAAAAGGCGCTACAGATTATGTGGTCAAACGGCGTTTGACGCGGCTAGTGCCGTCTATTCAGCGGGCATTACGGGAAGTTCAGGAACGACTCGATCGCAAACAGGCAGAAGCTGCACTCCAGGCTAGCGAGGAAAAACTCAGGTGTTTGGCGGAATCTAACTTGATGGGAATTCTCTTCGGTGATGTCAGCGGTGGCATCATTGAGGCTAACGACGAATTTTTGCGGATGGTTGGCTACACGCGGGAACAGTTGCAGCGCGGGGAATTGCGGTGGATTGACATAACACCTACGGAGTATCTACCGTTGGATGCGATCGGGATTGCAGAGGCCAAAGCAACGGGGGTTTGTACTCCTTACGAAAAGGAGTATGTGCGCTTAGATGGTAGCCGGATTCCGGTGTTGGTGGGGTATATTTTGTTGGGGGAAAAGCGGGAAGAATCTGTGGCTTTTATTCTTGATTTGAGCGATCGCAAACGGTTAGAAATAGAACTGCTGGATCGAGCCGAGGAATTAGCGGGCTTGAACCGAATTAAAGATGAGTTTCTAGCAACTTTGTCCCACGAGTTACGGACTCCGTTAAATGCGATGCTGGGATGGACACAACTGCTGCGTTACCGCAAGTTCGATGAAAATACGACGGTTCGGGCTCTGGAAACGATTGATCGCAATACGAGGTCTCTGGGAACGCTAATCGAGGATTTGTTGGACGTTTCACAGATTATTACTGGTAAGCTATCACTGAATTTGCGGTGGGTGGATTTGATGTCAAATGTTGAGGCGGCGATCGAAACTCTGGCAAATGCTGCGAGGGCAAAAAATATTGAAATTGTGACGGATTTTGAGCCGACTTCGGTGCGGATTTTTGGGGATTCGGGGCGTTTGCAGCAGGTGGCCTGGAATTTGCTCTCGAATGCTATTAAGTTTACTCCCCCGGAAGGACAGGTGAAGGTGGCGCTGCGGAAGGTCGATGGTAGGATTTCCCCTCAACTAGCATCTGAAGCAAATTTGTTGTCGGCTAGTGTCGAAATTGAGGTAAGCGATACGGGAGAGGGGATTAGTGCGGAGTTTCTGCCTCGTGTTTTCAATCGGTTTAGTCAAGCTGACAGCTCTACGACTCGATCGTACAACGGATTAGGCATGGGTTTGGCGATGGTGCGCCATTTGGTAGAAATCCACGGGGGGACAGTGCAAGCGGAATCTGCGGGGAAGGGAAAAGGAGCGAAATTTTTGGTGAGATTGCCGGTGCAACAGGGCAGGGGCGACGGCGGATTTGCGGTTGCTGGGGCTGGGGAATTTGTGATTCGAGAAAAAAAGCCGATCGCACCTGTAAATCAGTGTTCTTTTAAGATCAACCTTTCTGGAGTACGGGTGTTGGTGGTCGATAATGACGAGGATTCCTTGGATTTTGCGCGCGTGGTACTCGAAAATTGTGGGGTCGAGGTGGAGACCGCAGTCTCAGTCATGGAGGCTCTGGAAGCGATGAAAAAGCGCTCGCCGGATGTGTTGGCGATCAATCTGGCAATGCCTATGGCAGAGGGAAAGGATTTGATCGAGCAAGTGCGATCGGTTTCTGAGTGGGCGGAAATTCCGGCGGTGGCTTTTACAACCTATGGTAGGGTGGAGGAACGAGTGCGGGCGCTGCGGCAAGGTTTTCAAATTCATCTGCCTAAGCCGATCGATCCGATGGAGTTGATGATGACGGTGGCAAGTTTGATCGGGCGATCGCGAATTAGTGAGAATTAAAACTGTCAATGGCTAGCGACCAATTGAATCCGCCCTTCATCCATTTCATTCATTAATAACTCTAAAGCTTCATAATCAATATCCGATATGTAGCCCAAACGGGTGAGTTCGTAGTTGATTTCATTTTCAATATCTGGTGTCAGTCGCTTGATATTGAGGGCTTTTTCTACAAGTTTACGAATAACATGAGTTGCTTGCATGGTAGATCGGATAACTTAGTATATTTCAATTTTGATACACATTTTATCTTTATGGGGTGATCTAAATCAAGGCTAATAAGTGATTTCAATTACATTAACGTGGGGATAAAAAATAATTAAATGATGGTACAGTAAAACTACTCCAATTAACTGGTCGGTTTTCCCAACATCAATTTAGACTAATTAGTGTTAATTAGATTTAGGCCGATCGTATTTCATTATTGTAGTTAAAAATACACATCCACTATAAGTTTGATATTTAGTAATATGCCAATAACAGTAGAAGAATTACTTACATCAGAAATTAATCAGCCGGCTCGTTATCTAGGCAACGAGTTGGGGGCTGTACGCAAACCTTGGGATTCAGCTTCTGTGCGCTGGGTGCTGACTTATCCAGAAGTGTATGAAGTTGGTGCTTCCAATCTAGGACACATCATCCTTTACAATATTTTGAATGCTGGGCCGAGGCAATTGTGCGATCGCGCTTATTTACCGGCACCTGATTTGGCGGCTAAATTGCGATCGACCAAAACTCCCTTGTTTGCAGTGGAATCCAGGCGATCGCTCACGGAATTTGATATCCTAGGATTTAGCCTCAGCTACGAACTGGGAGCCACAAATATTCTGGAAATGCTCGATTTGGCTGGCATTCCCCTAACTTGGCAAGAAAGAGCAAAAAACCCCGAACTCCCATTAATTTTTGCTGGTGGCCAAACGGCGACTTCCAATCCCGAACCCTATGCTGACTTTTTTGACTTCATCGCTTTGGGTGATGGCGAAGAATTGTTGCCAGAAATTGGCTTGATTTTGGCAGAAGGCAAAACTAATGGTTTGAGTAAACCAGCTTTGTTGCTGGATTTGGCGCAAATTCCCGGCGTTTATGTCCCACAATTCTATGATATGGCGGCAGATGGTTCCGTCCATCCGAATCGCCCCGATGTTCCAGCACGAATTTTACGTCGGGTGGCGACTCCGATTCCAGCTTATTCGATCGGGCTAGTTTCCTATGTCCAGACAGTACACGATCGACTGACAGTAGAAATCCGCCGTGGTTGTACTCGCGGTTGCCGCTTTTGTCAACCGGGAATGTTGACTCGCCCCGCGCGAGATGTGGAACCTCAACAAGTCGTAGAGGCGATCGAACAAGGGATGAAAGCCACCGGGCACAGCGAATTTTCCCTGCTTTCCCTAAGTTGTTCCGACTATCTCGCACTCCCAGCAGTCGGGATGGAAATCAAAAACCGCCTGCAAGATAAAAATATTTCTCTGTCTCTACCCAGCCAGCGGGTTGACAGATTTGATGACAATATTGCCGATATTCTCGGTGGTACGCGCCAAAGTGGGTTGACTTTTGCGCCGGAAGCTGGTACGCAGCGGATGCGGGATATTGTTAACAAAGGTTTGACTAATGAGGAATTGCTCAGGGGCGTGAAGACTGCGGTCGATCGCGGTTGGGATAAAATCAA
>JAYTZD010000252.1:0-6979 GCA_043742065.1 Oscillatoriales bacterium | reverse complement strand
TTGAATATCAGTCGCACCGTTTAAAGAAATTTGATAAAGCTTCAAATCGCCTGAAGCCGGCGGCCCCGGATTGAAAAAACGTTCGAGAACCAGCAGCGTATTATCATCAACTGCCAGCATTTCTGAAATGCCATTGCCCGGATCGGTGTTGTAAAGAAATTCTCCGTTTGCGGTGTTTGTGGCTAAGTTATATCTTAAAATTCGCGATCGCGAATTTATGGTTGGACTTGAAGCAGGGCCGTCTTGTTCGAGAGCATTTTCTGTTGCTGTAAACAGAAAACTTTGACTGGGAGTAATCGTCAGACTTTCAAAAGCTTGATTGTTGCGGATGCCACTGGTAGTAGCTGCTGATACGTCGTATTTGGGAGTAGGAATAGTTAGTGCTAGGTTTTGAATTCCTGTTGCAATGGCGAAGCTATTGATAAAAGGCTGGGTATTTGTCGAGAAATTGCCTTCAGAAGAGACGAAAACATTGCTGCCGAGGAAGCCAATGCCCTCTGTATCTGAAGTATCGGCAGCAAAGGGAGGAGGATTGCCAATCTGTGTCACCCCTGAAAAAACCACTCCTCCTACTGCTGCCAAGCTACCCGAACTCACATTAGGTATAGTGAGGGTGTAAAAGCGAGACGGGCCGGGACTGCCAGCAATATTGCGGCCGTCGGAGATAGCGTAGTAAGTGTTGCTGCCCACGTAGGTAAGGCCAGACAGTCCACCTACCTGAGTCCCTCCAACCATTGTACTTGCCGGAAATGGTGCTTGTCCCAAAAGTTGTAAGCCGAACACAAATTGATAGGTGGCCATTGTGGCTGGCTCGATCGCCAGTTCCGATGACACCTTTCCCGTTGTATAATCTAGATGCCAGTCTCCGCCCAAGGCTGCGCTTCCTACAGGCTTCCTAGACGCAGCAATTTTTGCCTTCGTTAACAGACTCAGTTGCTGCACAAACTTAGCGCCCGCATCCCCCGCCGCTACCTCGCACCCGTACAGCAAAATCTCTGCACCATCTGCCAGGGCTGCTGACCACTGCTGCAATTGACTAGCATATTTTTTTAAATTTGTCAAGTTTAGATCGATCGCGCCTAGCAGCAAACTCGCGGGGCGACCGTGGGAGATAATATGAATACTTTTAATATCGCTGCGACTCGCTAGCGCTGCGGTGATTTGCTCTACTCCATCCCCCGTCGCATCGAGGGTAATTACTTCTGTCCCCGGTTCGATGCCGTTGCGGAGAGTTTGGCTGTCGTCCAGGGCAGAGTCGATAAAGGCGATCGAGGTGGAAACTAAACCCATACAGTCTGGCATAATATACCTACAGGTAGATGAAGATACAGAAATTAATATGTGTGCAGCTTAGCAAATTCACACCTTAAATGTCATCTGTAGAATTTACTAAATTTTGCTCTAGCCGCGTCAATTGCCGCACTATTAAAGCTGCTTTACCTTGCTGAATGCCTTCTTCTCTGCCTTGCTGAATACCTAGATCGATCGCACCTTGTTGATCTTGAATCCAGAACTCTTGATTTTGCAATTCATCTAATTCTTTCTGGCTCATATTCGTGTCATTCGTGAACGCCAAATATAGTTTGGGATTGATAAAACCCATAGTTGTTAGCGATCGAGGTTTTGCGATTATTATAAACTACCAGACTTAAGATTGACTACCTAACAGTTCTTCAGCAACCAATCCTTTCTGAATAGCGAGAACAGCAGCTTGAGTGCGATCGCGCACTTCTAACTTTTGCAAAATCGCGTGCACGTGAACTCGCACCGTACCGGGCGCAATGTACAATATTTGCGCGATTTCCTGATTGCTTTTACCCCCCGCAACTAAAGCCAAGATTTCCTGTTCTCGCTTCGTCAATGGATTTTCCAAAATTTGTGATTTCAACCCAACTTTCACAGGTTCAGAATTAGTAAAAACTGCCCGAATTTCCGCAGTCACCGACTTATCCCACCACGAAGCGCCCGACGCTACTGATCGAATTGCTAAAACCAAGGTTTCCGCCGCAATTCCCTTGAGACAATAGCCCTGAGCACCGGCCGCAATCAATCTTTCAATTAAGGTTTTTTGGGAATGAGATGTTAAAATTAAGACTGGAATTCCTGGATGACGCTGTTTAATTTGGCGACAAGCTTCAATCCCCCCAATTCCAGGTAAGCCGACATCAAGAACTACCACGTCCGGTAAGTGTTCCTGAGTCAATTCTACTGCTGTTTCGCCGTCTTCGGCTTCAGCAATTATTTGCAAGCAACTTTCTTGCTGCAATCTGGTTTGCAGTCCCAACCGAAACAGTTCATCGTCTTCAACTAGGAGAATTCGTAAGGGATAGGCTGGTTTCATTTCTCTGGAATCGCAGAAAGTCGGAATCCAAACAAAGCGCCATGTGGCAATTTGTTTTCTGCCCAAATTATACCGCCGTGTGCGTCAATAATTTGGCGAGATAAGTATAATCCTAATCCCGATCCTGTAGCTTGCCGATCGCCATTTCCTTGATAAAACCGCTCGAATAAGTGGGGCAGTTCCTCTGCTGTAATCCCTAACCCACTATCGAGCACCTTCACCACTTGATAACTCGAATAAGATTCCATCATTATTTCTACTTTGCCGCCCCGATGAGAATGGTTGATCCCGTTTGTGAGTAAATTAGTAAAAACGCGCTGAAGTTGGACAGAATCGCCATTTACCCACAAAGAGCGACGGAAATCTGACTCTCCGTAACTCATACTAATGTAGACTCGGCGCGCTGCTGATAAATGGATGAGTGTTGCGATTACTTCTTCTGCCAAAGCTACTAAATTTACGGGCGCGAGTTGCAGTTTTAAGCCTTCGGCATCGTTGCGGTAAACATCTAGCAGCGTTTCTACTAATTGTAGTGACATTTTGTGCGATCGCGCCATTGTTTCGAGAACTTTTTGCTGAGTGGAAGTTACATCCCCAAATTTTGCTTCCTGAAAAGCTTTAATTGTTTCGATCGCCCCTAGCATCGGCGTTTTCAAGTCGTGACTGAGAGTAGATACAAAATCTTCTCGGATGCTGGCTAGCTGCTGCTGAGACTGCAACTGAGCTTTCGCGATCGCGATCGCCTCTTGGTACTGCTGATTGCGATCGCTCAAATATCCCGTCACCCCCAAAGCCATCACGGCGATCGATCTATTTGCAACTGTCGCTAGGGCGATCTTTTCTCCATCAGGAACAAACAAATCTAACAGTGTCAATGCTACTGCTACCAGCGTAATTTGTAACTTTCCCAACCGACTCAGGCGCGAATTTGCCAGTAAAATTGGGCCAGTATACAAATACCCAAATAGATATGCCGACGGCGTGGTAAATTCTAGTGCTACAACGATCGCGAATAAAATGGCGATCGACCACCTCCCTCGCAAATACTTCTCTTGAATTGCCAGGTTTTTTTTGATTGCCGATAAACTTTTAAACATACTTAATCAATCCATTTTATATTTTATACTCACAGTTACAACAAATTGCCAGTTGATGAAGTACAACGGGAGTGCTCTGGTAGGGACACGGCATTGCGGTGTCCCTACAAGGAATTGAAAATATTTCACCTACTATCGCGCAAAAGCATCGCGTTTAGATATCATCTATATCTAGAAGTATAGATATTGAAGCGAAGCTAAACATTTATCTATTCTGAGAAATATAGAGCAGCTAAGCACAACTTGTAAACAGCAACTTATACCTTAAGGCTAATTTTCAAAATTCCTAACATTCAGTATAGTAATCAGTAAAACTAGATAGCCTTTCGTAGCTCCCAGGAGTGACACATGAACCTTGTATCACCAACGCAATTTCAGTCCCATCCAAATTAACAATACTTATTGTGCTGTGACATTTAATGCTATAGAATTGCTCGATAGCTGTCAAAGCACGGGATTAGCAAAAGCTGGGATCGATAAATTCTCGTCTGTGAAAACCCGCCGATCGCCCTAACCATGCTACTTGCGGAAATTGTATCTTAGCAGCAGCCTTGCAGGGGGCGATACCCCCCGAAACCAAAAGCCAAAATGAGGAGACCGCGAGTGCCTTAGTCCCTACAATGTTATTTTGGGTAGGGACACGGCACTGCCGTCTCCTCTACATCATTCCGGTGTAACCGGAATTGATATCACCCATTTCCCGATCGACAAAACCTATTTATCCAACGATAAAAAATTGGCTCCGTTATGCAGCAAGGATTACTTCAAATCGCATTAACCCTAATCATTTTAATAGCGATCTCCCCAGTCTTCGGCAACTACATGGCGCGGGTGTACATGGGACAACCAACCATTCTCGACACCGCGATTAAACCCATAGAACAACTCATCTATAAAGCCAGCAATATCCGGTCTGTAGATTCCATGACAGGTTGGCAATATGCGCGATCGCTACTTTACAGCAATGTAGCAATGGGCATATTTGTATTTCTAATTTTGATGCTTCAAGGACTGCTACCTTTAAATCCCACCGGCTTAGGCACACCAACCTGGGATACTGCGCTGCACACAACTATTTCATTCCTCACAAATACTGACCAACAGCATTATTCCGGCGAGACAACATTCAGTTATCTATCCCAGTTAACTCTCGGCTTTTTAATGTTCACCTCAGCCGCCACCGGTTTAGCAGTAGGCATTGCCTTTATTCGTGGATTGACCGGTCGCCCGCTAGGTAATTTCTACATCGATTTAATTCAATCAATTACCCGCATCCTGCTGCCTCTTTCTTTGATAATTGGCTTGTTTTTGCTGATTTCAGGAGTGCCAGAAACTCTAGCAGGGCCGGCAGTTGCTCGTACCTTAGAAGGCGGCACGCAAGTAATTGCTCGCGGCCCAGTAGCTCACTTTGAAAGCATCAAACAACTAGGAGAAAACGGCGGCGGATTTTTTGCGATCAACTCAGCCCATCCCTTTGAAAATCCCAACCCTTTTACTAACCTGCTGGAAACACTGGCAATGGTTTCAATACCAGCAGCACTCATTCACACTTACGGCAGATTTGCTAACAACAAAAAACAAGGATGGCTGATTTTTTGGATGGTATTTACTATCTATGTAGTTTTGATTGGGATTGCAGCATTTGGCGAATTTCAAGGCAATCCGCAAATCAATAATTTGCTGGCTTATACAGCGCCAAATTTAGAAGGAAAAGAAGTTCGATTCGGCTGGGCAGAAACTGCACTGTGGGCAGTGACTACGACTGGCACAATGTGCGGTGCTGTCAACGGAATGCACGATTCTTTAATGCCTCCCGGCGGTTTTGCTACTCTGTTCAATCTATTTTTGCAAATCGTTTGGGGCGGACAAGGAACGGGAACCGCTTACTTGTTTATCTACTCCATTTTGAGTGTATTTCTCACCGGATTGATGGTGGGAAGAACGCCGGAATTTTTAGGACGCAAAATTGAGAAACGAGAAATTGTTTTAGCTAGCGTTGTTTTGTTAGTTCACCCGATCGCAGTTTTGATTCCCGGTGCCATTACCCTCGCTCTTACCGACAGCTTGAGCGGCATCAGCAACCCAGGGTATCACGGCATTTCTCAGGTGATGTACGAATACGCTTCTGCCGCTTCTAACAATGGTTCAGGTTTTGAAGGATTGGCCGACTCTCAGCCCGCAACCACAGGACTCTGGTGGAATTTAAGCACTTGTTTTAGCTTGCTGATGGGGCGTTATGTTCCAATTGTCGCCCTGCTGCTTTTAGCTGACAGCATGACGAACAAACAATTAGTTCCTGAAACGACGGGTACTCTCAGAACAGATTCCATTTTGTTCACCAGCGTGACAGCAGGAGTAATCATTATTCTGGGCGCGCTAACATTTTTCCCAGTTCTAGCTTTAGGGCCAATTGCCGAAGGATTTGAAATTAGTAGTGGCAAGTTTGAACCTAGACCTCAAACTTCAATTATTACGCCTTTGTCAACATCTCATATCCCAAATCGATGAAAACCAGATTCCCGACTTATTGAAGAAGTCGGGAATCTCAAAACAATCGAAAATCCAAAATCTAAAATCTAAAATCTAAAATCGAAATGGCTTCTTCCAATACCCCTGATTCTGAAAAAACTCCGCGTTCCAGAGGCTCTCGCGAGTCTCGAAAACACACGCCCAAAGCAAATACTAAAGGCCTTTATCAGAGAGCTTTTAAAGAAGCTTTTATCAAACTAGATCCACGGGTGATGCTAAAAAATCCGGTGATGTTTGTGGTTTGGGTAGGCACAATTGTGACTGCATTATTAACGATCGACCCGACGCTGTTCGGCCCGGTTCCAGGCAAAAATCAGGTAGTTTTTAACGGCCTTGTCACCTTCATTTTGTTCTTCACTCTGGTATTTGCTAACTTTGCCGAAGCGGTAGCAGAAGGCCGTGGGAAAGCGCAAGCGGATGCACTGCGATCGACCAAAGCAGACACCACAGCCCGCAAACTCCTTCCAGACGGTTCAATTGAAGAAGTTAGTTCGACATCCCTGAGACGCGGCGACCAAATTAAAGTGATCGCAGGTGATGTCATTCCTTCCGACGGTGAAGTGATTGCAGGTGTCGCATCTGTAGACGAATCTGCGATCACTGGGGAATCCGCGCCAGTGCTCAAGGAACCGGGTTCGGACATCGCCAGTTCCGTCACCGGCGGTACGCGCATCCTTTCTGACGAACTGACGCTGCGGGTGATGTCCGACCCGGGTAAGGGGTTTTTGGACAGGATGATCGCGCTGGTAGAGGGCGCTGAACGCTCGAAAACGCCGAACGAGATCGCGCTGACGGTGCTGCTGGCGGTGCTGACTCTGGTGTTTTTGATTGTGGTGTCCACGATTCCGCCGGTGGGAAATTACGTGAAAACTCCTGTGGGCGTGGTGACGCTGATTTCGCTGCTGGTGGCGCTGATTCCGACAACGATCGGCGGTTTGCTGAGTGCGATCGGCATTGCGGGAATGGATCGCGTTGCTCAATTTAACGTGATAGCGACCTCTGGGCGCGCTGT
>JAYTZD010000251.1:0-6980 GCA_043742065.1 Oscillatoriales bacterium | reverse complement strand
AATCTTAATCCCACCGACTCCGAAAATCCTCAAACAGACTCCGAGGTAAATCCACCTGTTTCCAACAAGAAAAAAACCTGGTGGGGTGGAGCATTTAGAAGCTATCAAAAAAGATAGTGAAGAACGCTTAAAAAGTGCAATTTCACAAGAGGAGATTATCGATCAGATTCTTGTTCATGTGATCTTGGCAGGAAATGAAGGCAGAAGTAAGGATAGTATTTTAACTGATTTGAGAGTAGCAAGCCTTAGCTCTGATTCGATTGATGCGATCGCAGAGTATATGGATTCGCCACATCCTCTGGAGATTTTACTCACGAATATCAAGCCAGAGTTTGCATTACGTTTATTGGTTCAGTGCCAAAAAATTGCCATGCTAGACGGCATCATGACTCCTGAAGAAGCACAAGTAATTGAGTTGATTCATCAAAAATTGGTTTAAGTATCAGCCAATTTCAAAATTTTTAAACACGGGATGTAGGATTGAGCCACAGCAAGATTGTCCGTTTTAATTCATTTAATTCTCGATACACTTCCTGTTTTACCCACTGCCCGATCGCATCGAAGGGAGTAAAAATTTTACCAACAGGCCAGCTAACATCTTGACCCAAGGGCGTTTGATGATTTCCAGTCAAGGTCTGAATTGTAATCATGTCAGCAAATCTCTGTTTTAGCAAGTCGGTTAACAACAGGGTTTGATCGATATTGTCACCATTAAATTTAATTAACAGATTGCGCCGAATTTGATAGCTATCTTTCACCAGGCGATTCATATCCTGGGGAGAAGGGGTAAATTCGACGTTAAAGACAGGGGAAATTTGTTCGACGATCGGGATTGCTTCGGAAGCCGCATAATTGTTGAAAGAGATCAGAATATTCCCCGATCGCTCTACGTCGAACACAGCACCAATCAGGAGATGCAGTTTGCACCCCATGCTGTGTCCCATCCCGTAGATCGGGAGATATCGCGATCGCAGGGACTCCCGCGCCTGCAAACGTCCCAGAGCATTTTCAAACTTATTGAGGACATCGCGGGCGATCGCAATATGATCCAAAGTATTGACAAACGGCGTTGCGACTACAATATATCCTTGATTCGCCACAGCTTCCAACAGCCAGCGATAGGTCAACTGCGGTGCTGTCGCCACAAATGCGCCACCGAGAAAATGTACAATCGCGATCGGTCTAGAAGGAATTAATACCCAATTACCAGAAATTTCCTGCCAGTCCATAAATTCAATCAACTCGGAGTATTAAACCTGTCTTCATTATACTTCATCCATTTGAACTTATTCAAAGTAGCTTGAGGATTGAGCACAGTAGTAACAATCCCATAAACAAGAGTAGGCAAAAACTGCCGATTCAACCAACTTTGTCCAACCTTTCTCATGTAGTGCAGTGCCAAAAATCCTCTAAGTTTGTTCATTCTTTTCCAAAATGGCAAATTCTTAAAGCATAACTGTTCGTACTCATTCAAAGATAACTCTGCTTCTCCCCGCAACCGCCGCTGTTGATTTTCCTGAACACAATCGGCAGCAATGCGTTTTTTCAGCCAGTGCTTATCTGTGAGAGAATTGTTCCTAATCCGATAATTTCCCAAAGGCTGTGTCGCAGCTAGCAAACCGTGCTTTTGAGCGATTTTGGTAAATAACTCCGTATCTTCCCCTACCTGCCAATTTTCAGCAAAGCCACCTTCAATGAGTAGTGTTGTGCGATCGACTACAACAGAAGACGGGAAAACCCAAGGACTTTCCCCTGTCACTTTTATCTCCTTCATTTGGGCTTTGGTTGTCGGATAAGTAGGAATATAACTCAACTTGTTGCCACTTTTGTCCAAGTAGCGCAAAGCGTGAGCAACAGCTTTAATTTCTGCGTTGTCTGCAAGCATCTGCAAACAAAATTCCAGCTTGTTTGGTTCCCAAGTATCGTCGCTGTCGAGAAACGCTACATACTTACCTGTTGCTAGCTCAATCATTAAATTTCTAGACTTAGAAACCCCATAATTTTGGGGATTTACAAATAACTGAATTCGCGGATCAGCCTCGACAAGTTTAGCAGCAACTTTGCTAGTATCGTCAGTAGAATAGTCATCAACAATTAAGATTTCTAGATGTTGATGGCTACCACTGAGTGCGGAGTAAACTGCCTCAGCCAGGGTTTCGGCTGCATTGAATGCAGGAATGATGACACTGACTTTTTCGCTGTTCATAAATTGATGATAGGTGTGATATTAATTTCGGTTTGACTGTCAGGTGATTGTTGACTCGACTATCCTATTCTGATGCTAACGAATTTTTAACCATCTAGTTGAGTATGGCTGAAAAAATTGAGGTATGTTGTGGCGATCGATGTTTTTGAGAATAATCAAAATTATATTTCTATCTTGAGGAAGATGTAATTTTTGAGAAGGATGTAATTCAATTTATACTGTAACAATCCTTACACTATTGAAAAATGTTTTTGAAACTCTCTCAAAAAATACGAATTTATCCTTTATTTCTAACAGTCATGCTGTATGCTTGCCAGCAGCAACAGCAGCAACAACCAAAATTGGAGCAGCAGCAACAGCTACAGCAATCTCCAAACTTACAGCAGCATCGTAGCAAACAAGGTATGGCAGTTTCTGCTCATCCGCTGGCGAGTGATGCGGGGCTTTTGGTGCTGCGACAGGGAGGCAATGCAGTGGATGCTGCGGTGGCTACGGCTTTGGCAATTTCGGTGGTGGAGCCTTTTTCTGCGGGCATTGGCGGTGGGGGTTTTTTGCTATTGCGGCGGGCGGAAACGGGGACTGTGCAAGCCCTGGACTTCCGGGAACGAGCTCCCAGACGGGCGAAGCGAGATATGTATCTTGACAAGCAAGGTAAGGTGCGCCAAAAGGCTAGTTTGGATGGGCATTTGGCCACTGGTATTCCTGGTACTGTGGCGGGACTTGATACGGTGCACCGGGAGTATGGGAAGTTGCCTTGGGCTACTGTGGTGGCACCGGCGATCGCCCTGGCAGAAAAAGGCTTTCCGGTGAGTTCGCGGTTTACTAAGGCTGTTGAGTCGCGACTGGATGTGATTAAAAAGAACCGGGCGGCGCGGGAGGTTTTTACCAAAGGCGGTGTTTTGTATAAACCAGGGGAAGTTCTGATCCAGCGGGATTTGGCTCGGACTTTAGGCAAAATTGCGATCAATCCGCAAAGTTTTTATCGAGGGAATATTGCGAGGGCGATCGCCTCTGACATGACAAAAAATGGTGGCTTAATTACTCTGGGAGACCTCAGAAACTATACACCGATTTGGCGCAATCCAGTTTGTGGCAACTTTCGCACTTACCAAATTTGTGCGATGTCACCTCCTTCTTCCGGTGGCGTTCATTTGTTGCAAATCTTGAATATTCTGGGCGATACGGATTTGAAGAAGTTGGGCAAGAAAAGTCCAGATACTTTACATTTACTGGCGGAATCGATGCGGATTGCTTATGCCGATCGATCTGAGTATTTGGGCGATCCAGATTTTGTCAGTGTGCCCGTCAAAGCTCTAACTAGCAAGAATTATGCCAAATTGAGACGATCCCAAATCCAGATGTCGAAAGCCAAACCTTCGATCGAGGTAAAAGCTGTTGACACTCAAACTTTGAGTCGCTTTGTGCACGAGTCGCCTGAGACTACACACCTGACGGTAGTTGACAAAGAGCGCAATGTTGTGAGTTTGACGTTTACCGTGAATGGCGGTTTTGGGGCTGGGGCTGTGGCTGCGGGTACGGGAATTTTGCTCAACAATGAGATGGACGATTTTGCGGCGGCACCGGGAGTCCCGAATTTGTTTGGTTTGATGGGTGGGGATGCCAATGCGATCGCAAGAGGGAAAACTCCTTTATCCAGCATGACACCGATTATTGTCACCGAAAATGGCAAATTCCGTCTGGCTGCGGGTGCTCCTGGAGGTAGCACAATCATTACGACGGTGCTGCAAATTGTACTGAATGTGTTGGTTTACGATATGAATGTCGGTGAGGCTGTATCTGCACCTCGGATACACCATCAGTGGTTGCCCGATCGCCTCATGGTTGAAAAGGGAGGCTTTGATGCTGCGACGCTGGATCAGTTACGCAGGCGGGGACACATGATTCAGGAAGGTGCTGATTGGGGAAATGCGAATGCGATCGTCCTCACGTCTGATGGTTGGTTGGAGGGGGCTGCCGATCGACGCGGGGAAGGAGTAGCAAGGGGTTTTTGACTGAATTTGCCCGAAGCCGTCTCCTCGGTTACTGAGTATAAATTAATTGCAATATCCGTATAAACACGTAACTGTAAAGTGTTGGTAAAGCTACTAAATTTTACCATTAAATAATGTCATCATAATATTGTGGATTGAATTAATACCTCTCATTTTAACAAGAAAAATATGCTCAGCCCTCATAGAATTGCCGCCTTAACCGCTACATTCACCGCTGCTGCTTTGAGCTTGTTGACCGCACCCGCAATGGCATTTGTTGTAGGTGCAACGAATAACACCGAGACCTTGAAAAACCAGTTGTTAGGAACTAAGACAACGGGATTGAGTAATTTCTCTGTTTCACTTACTGGAAATAGTGCTGCTTTTGGTACTTTTGCTAATGACCCCTTTGGCTTGCAGTCAGGTGTTGTCCTCAGCACTGGCAAAGTAGCCAATATACCGGGGAGAAATATAAAAGATAACGTAATGATCAACGGCAGTGATGCCAACACTGACTTTGGACCGAATGGCGAAACAGGCGATTTAACTCAGCTAAACCTCAGTTTTTTTGCTGACTACACGGTAGAAAAATTGTTCTTTGAATATGTATTTGCTTCCGAAGAGTTTCCAGAATTCGGCGGTTCTAAATTTAATGACAGTTTTGAACTGTTGCTGAATGGTCAGAATTTGGCAAAATTAAGTGACGGTAAAGCAGTGACTATTCAGAATCTTGTTCCGAATGCAAATAATCGCTCTACAGATCATTCCGATTATATCAATAATCCAGCCGTGACAGGTCTTGCTGCTAGTATTATTAAGTTGGATGGTTTTACTAAAGTTTTAGGTTTTGAGGGGTTGCTTAAGCAAAATCAGACAAACATTCTTAGCATCCGCATTCAAGATTTGGAGGACGGCAATTTAGATTCTGCTGTGTTTATTAAAGGCGGTTCTGTGGGAGTTCAAAAGGCTGAGGCGGTTCCTGAACCCATGACTATGGCAGGTTTGATGGTGGGAGGCGCTATGCTTGCCGCCGGTAAAAAATTGCGCGGCAAACATACTACTAGAAGAAATTAGGAGACGATAGTGCCGTGTCCCTACAATGTCACTTTGGGTAGGGAGACGGCAGTGCCGTTTCCTCTATAATTCCGGTACTACTTCTATTTTTCACGCAAAATTAACACTGATTAACTGTGCACACTGCCATCAGGTAAAATGGTTCCTGATAATCTAGCTCCGGTCAATTTTACCATCACGCGATCGCCATAACCGATTTTAGCTCCTGTTAAGTCGGCACCACTTAAATCGGCACCGCTCAAATCGGCTCCGATTAAATTTGTTTCTCTCAAATTAGCATTGATCAAACAAGCTCCCAACAAGTTAGCTCTGAACAAATTGGCCTTTTGCAAATTCGCGCCAGTGAGGTTAATATTGTGCAGAAAAGCATCGCTTAAATCAGCTTGACTCAGGTTAGAATTGCTCAAGTTTCTGCCGGAAAAATCCTTTTCTTTCAAGGAAGCTCCTTTGAAGTTGGAACCGCTCAAATCTGGCTTTTGTTGAGTTGTTTGGCGATAAGATGAGGATGAAGTTGATGATTGATAGCGCGACGAATCGGAATAGGGCCCAGCAGGATTAGCAGATTTTTCTCCATAACTTCGGGAATAGGCTTCAGAAGAGTAGCGTGGTTCCCTTGGTGGAGGCTGCTGAGTGTTTCTGTGTTGAGTGTTTTGGTGCTGCGAGTTTTGGTACTGAGTATTTTGTTGCTGAGTGTTTTGTTGCTGAGTGTTTTGGTACTGAGTATTTTGGTATTGAGTCTTTTGTTGCTGAGTGTTTTGGTACTGAGTATTTTGTTGCTGCGTGTGTCTGTATTGAGTGTGTTGTTGCTGAGTATGTTGTTGCTGAGTATTTTTGTGCTGATCCCTAGGCTGAATCGATCGCAATTGTTCACGAGCTTGATTAATTTCCTTAATCTTTTCTTCAGCTTTTTTGTGCAGTCTAGTATTATCTTTAGGAATGCGATCGGGATGCCAAATAAACGCTAAATCCTTGTAAGCTTGGGTGATTTCTTCTGAAGAAGCTCCCGGCAATAGTTCCAGCACTTTATAATATTGATCGAGGTCATTCATGGTATCACCTTTCGCTTTAAGAAATTAGCAATTAAAAATTAAGATCGGAAAAAAGGCTGCGATAAAAGCTGGCTTTCCCGATCGTACATTAAACGAACATTAACTCAGTTATGCCGCTGCTGGCAAAAAATCCCGGATTCGCTGCAAATATGTTGCGGCATCCTCCAGCATTGGAAAGTGAGATGTATTTGGGATTATAACAAATTCTACTTTGTCGCTGAGGGAAGCCGCTTGTTTGCCCATGATTGCGGGAATAATTTGATCAAATTCCCCAGCTACCAGCAGCGTGGGAACACTTAACCGCGCAAATTCTTCGGGCATTTCCTCGGCAGCTCTTTTGCTGACGGCTGTCACCATTGTACCTATAGCCGCTTCCTCGTCTGCCATTAAGAAATCCTTTAGAAATGCCAAACTTACCTCTGTGGGCAGACTGCGGTGCAAAAACCGTGCCATAAATATGCGATCGGCAAACGGAATAGCAGCCAACCAAGATGGCCGGAATTTGACCACATAGCCACCGAATTTGTGAAAAGTTGTAAAGGCTTTTTCATCGTATTCAAAGATGCCACTGCAAGTCAGAATCGCCCTTTCTACCTTTTCGGGATAAAGATTCAGAAATAAAGTAGCAATTGATGCACCTGTCGAGTGAGCATTAATGTA
>JAYTZD010000250.1:0-6980 GCA_043742065.1 Oscillatoriales bacterium | reverse complement strand
CGAAGGTGGTAATCTCTAAATATCAAAAATTAATTTATGCCGATCCAGATAAAATTTTAGAGCTCAAGGAAGATATTCGAGTATTGAATAAGCTGACTAAGCAGGAATCTAAAACAGACTTTCAGGATGTTGCCTTAGAAAGTACAACTGGGGAACTCATAAAAGAGCAATCCATACCAAAAACTAAAGAACATTACGATGAATTTTATGACCCAGGAATGATACCATCGAATACGGTTAGGTATCCATCTAGGGGTGCAGAAATTATTAATCCTCGCATCACGACGTTGAAAGGAACTGTGGTAAATCACTTGATTGGTCGTCAAGATTATATTTACACTTACTCTGTAATTTTCTCAAATTCTACTTCCAAAGTTAGGTTTGGAATGTTGATTAAAACGATTAGTGGTTTTGAGTTGGCTGGTGCTTCTTTAAAGGCTTCTACTCAATCCGTTAGAACTGTGGAAGCCGGAACCACAATTGTAGTCAAGTTTCAGTTTAAATGTTTGCTAAATCCAGGAGTTTATTTCTTGAATGCAGGAGTTGTAGGAACTGTAAATGAAGATTTGACTTATCTCGATCGCTGTGTGGATGTAGCAATGTTTAGAGTTCAGTCTTGTACTGAATCTTGTGGCAACGGTATTGTTGACTTGCTGATCGAACCGTGTTTAAATGTTGTCAATTCCGATGCTCTGGTTCAAGAGATATCCACCGAAGTTATTTAGAAAGTATCTGTGAGAGTAATGAGTAATATTAGTGTAGATTTGGTTAAAAATCCTGTTATCAAAGCATTGATTCGAGAGCAAGCTAAGTTTCCCGAAGATTTTAAGCTGAATATCTGCGAAGATGATGAAATGTATTTATTTGCTCTGGGTAATGTTAAAAACGATCGCGATCGGGCTTTAGTGCGCTATTATTCCCTCGGTCGTCGTATTCTCGATACCATCAAACAAATTGTAGATTGGCATTTTGGCAGTTTTGAAAATGTACCATCTTTTCTAGACTTCGCCTGCGGTTATGGTCGATTTACCCGGTTTTTGATTCAAGAAATGCCACCAGAACGAATTTGGGTTTCTGACATCTCTACCAAGGCTGTCAAGTTTCAAACAGAATACTTAAATGTTAATGGTATTGTCTCAACTGGAAATCCTGAGAATTATCTAATTGATCGTAAATACGACTGCATTGTAGTCAATTCTTTTTTCAGCCATATGCCTGAAAGAACATTTACAAATTGGCTGCAAAATTTGTATAATTCATTGACTCCTAATGGAATTTTGATATTTAGCGTTCACGATGAATGTTTGCGTGCTCCTGGTGCAGAAATGCCAGCCAAGGGTATTTTGTTCAGCCCCAACAGCGAAATTCAGTCCTTAGATAAGGAAGAATATGGCACAACCTATGTAACTGAAAACTTTGTCAGAGAAAACATCTCTAACATCAGCAATAGCAAAGCATTTGTCCATCGCATAGAAAAAGGCTTATGCAGATTTCAGGATTTGTACATCGTCACAAATCAGTTAGTTAGAGAGTTTTCTAGCTTGAAATTTCATCACCATCCAGAAGGATATGTTGATGTTGCTGCTTTGACCAACAAAGGTAGTTTATATTTGGAGGGATGGGCTGTAGATCTGAATCAGGATGGTAGAATTGAGGAAGTGCAAGTGCTGGTAAACGGTAACTTTGTCCAGAAATGTGAACCTTTTTACGATCGCCTAGATATCAATCAACATTTTGAAGGAAATGAAATATTGCAATCCGGTTGGAATTGTTATTTAGCCCAAGATTCTTTCTCAGTCCAGGATATATTGACAGTGAAATTAATTAATAACCTGGGCGGTAAATTAATTATTGAAAATTGTACCATTGAATTCCTGCTTAGTCAGAAGTTGTCGCAGTCGTTGTTAGGTCATACTCATGAAAAACTCAACTTAGTTGAAACTCAGTTAACTTCTGCTAACATAGAAGTGGAGCAAGCTAAACATGAGTTAAATTCTATTCAAGCACAGTTGCAAGAAACTCAAACATATTTGCAAAAAATCCAATCTCAATTGGTTGATGAGCGGACGCATTTGGCGCAAAATCAAGCTCATTTAGTATCTGTTAAAAGACAGTTAGAGGAAACCGAAAATTCTTTAATTCATGTCAAAGTAGAAGTTGAGCGATCGCACAATCGAATTAAAGCAATGGAAACCAGCAAATTTTGGCAACTGAGAACTGCTTGGTTTAGAGTCAGGGGCATCCTGGGCTTAGCAGGAGAGTAAAATTAGTTTGGGAATTAGGGCTAGGGAGAGAAAACGTGAACATAAATGACAGCAAATCTTCGGTTTTTATTGTAACTGGAATGCACCGATCTGGTACTTCTTTGACAGCTTCTTTGTTTCAGAAAGTTGGGGTTGATATTGGCAAAAAGTTAGTGGGCCCAGCCGACGGAAATGTTAAGGGTCATTTCGAGAATGTGGATTTTGTAGAATTTCACAAGAGTGTTTTGCGATCGCACAACATTGATGAACTAGGTTGTACTTTCGAGAAAACAATTCCAGTACCACTCGAATCTGTAGAAATCGCCAAAAAATTAATTGCCGAAAATCAACAAACAGACAAACATTGGGGTTGGAAAGACCCACGCACGGCGCTTTTTTGGGATTTTTGGTTAACTCTGCTACCCGAAGCTAATTTTATCTGCGTTTATCGATCGCCCTGGGAAGTCGTCGATTCCCTGTACCGTCGCGGCACCGATGTCAGCTTGCTGAACAACCCCGAAATGGCAGTAAAAATGTGGATTCACTACAACCAGCAAGTCTTAGAGCTCCACAAGCGTTTTCCCGATCGCTGTCTGCTATCAAACGTTTACCCGATCGGCAATCATCCCGAACTCTTCATCAATCAAGTTAATCAAAAATTCAATGTGAATTTAGGTGCGATCCCAGCCGACAATTTTGAAAAATCCCTATTAGTCAATGATATCGAAAAAAGCCACAGACCAGGCCTGATCGAACAATATTTCCCCGAAGCCTTAGAACTTTATCAAATCTTGGAAACCGCAGCCCATGATTTGAGTAGCGAGATGAGTTTATCCCAGGATAAAGTCATTACTTTCCCGACATCTGCTGTGGGAAAATTTCAAGACTGGTTACAAATTCGTCTGCTAGAAAAACAGCAGAAAACCAGCAAATTTGAAGTCAAACAGTGGCAAGAACAATTTCAAGAAGCTCAGACAAAAGTCTTAGGATTAGAAACAGAATTAGGACAAACTCAAGTACAGTTAGCCGGGAAAGAATCACAATTTCAAGAAGCTTTAGCAAAACTGTTGGGATTAGAAACAGAGTTAGGGCAAACTCAAGTACATTTGGCTGGCAAAGAATCGCAATTTCAAGAAGCTTTGACAAAACTCCTAGAGTTGGAAGCTCAACTAGGAGAAACTCAGGTAATGTTGGCCGGCAAAGAGTCCAACTTTAAAATAGCATTAGAAAAAGTCCTAAATCTGGAATCACAATTAGGCGAAAAACAGGCAGAAATAGAAGAAAAAGAAATTGAATTAACCAAAAAATCATCGAAGTTCCTACGACTAGAAACAGAAAGAAAACAGATTCAAGAAAACTTAAGAGAAACCATTATAAATTTAGAGTTGTCACGCCGGGAAATCGAAATTGCCCGCGCCGAACTTGGCCAAATAAAATCTTCTACATTGTGGAAAATCAGTGAAAAGATTTCAAATTTCAAACGTCGATTACGCGAACTATTTCCGAGATTCATTTTTTCGATCGATGGTTCAAACAACTTGCATATTTATGATTCTGATTTAGTAATTACGGGCTGGGCTTTTCACAGTCGATTTAGTATTAAGTCAGTGCGCGCTCAAATTGAAGGCAAAATTTTTACAGGTATTTGCGGCATAGAAAGGAGCGATGTAGCCCAAGCTCACTCTAATATTATTGCTGCCAAAAACTCTGGTTTTAAAATTGAATTAGAATCTCCACCAGGTCGTCATGAAGTGCTGCTAGAAGTGCAAGATACTCAGGACAAATGGCATCTTTTGGCAGTTTATCCACTGTTGGTTTCCACAATTCAAGCATCCTTTGATACACCGACTGTTTGGGAACAGCGGCTTGGTCAGATTTTGTTTGCTGGTTGGTGTTGTCACCACGATCGCAAAATTACCAAATTAACCCTTGTCTGTGGCGATACCTCTGTAGAATGCGCCTATGGTTTGCGACGAAAAGATGTCGGTGAAGTGTTTCCTGATTGGGTTAATAGTTCAGAAAGCGGGTTTGAAGCCCTTGTCAATTTGCCAGTGGGAGAATGGCTCGTTTCGCTAGAAGCTGAGTTAGAAAATGGGGAGATTTTATCGTTTCAAGCACCGAAAATATTGAGCGTTAAAGCTGATGATATCTGGCGTATAAGTGCCGATAAATTTGAGGAGTTGTCGAGATTAATCGAGGCAATTCGGCAGCGCGCAAAGGAAAGAAAACAGCGTCTTGGTAGGATTATACCGATGCCTTGGGAGATATTTACGGTGCTGCGCCAATTTGCGAAGATTTACCGCCAGCAAAAACAGTTTACTGCGCCAGGGGAATTGTTGCCACCAGCGGGTTTTGTGGTGCCGCAACCCATTGATCGGTATGATGCTTGGCTGGAGGTGAATCAGTGGAATGAGCGATCGCGCAATTACTTGATTTCTCGTTTAGAATCTTGTCAGGAACCACTGCCAAAAATCTCGGTGGTGATGCCAGTTTACAACCCAAAGGTGGAATTTCTGTCAAGTGCGATCGGCAGTGTTTTCAATCAAGTTTATCAAAATTGGGAACTTTGTATTGCCGATGATTGTAGCAGCGATTCAAAAGTAATTGAAACCTTGAAAGACTGGGCAAAAAAAGACGATCGCATTCAAATAACCTTTCGGAAAGAAAACGGCAACATCAGCGCAGCAACCAACACTGCTATAGAACTAGCCACAGGCGAAATCATCCTATTCATGGACAACGACGACGAACTAACTCCCGACGCATTAGGAGAATTTGCCCTATATTTTGCCACTCATCCAACCACTGATTTTCTATATTCAGACGACGACAAAATCGATACCAAAGGTCACAGATTTTCACCACAATTCAAACCAGAATGGTCGCCAGAACTACTACTTTCCTATATGTATATCAGCCATTTATGCGCTGTCAGAAAGCACATAGTCGAACAATTAGGGGGACTACGATTAGGTTTTGATGGCTCACAAGATTACGATTTTGCCTTGAGAGCAACGGAAATTTCTCGCCACGTCGCACACATACCCTTAGTCTTGTATCACTGGCGCACAGCACCCGGTTCTACCGCCATATCTGGAGCTGCTAAACCTGCTAGTTTTGCCGCAGGTCAACAAGCCATCCAGGACGCATTAAACCGCCAACAAATCAACGGGAATGTCGCTCAGCATGAATGGGCAACTAAAGAAAACTTAGGAATATTTGCCCAGGATTTTCCCGACAGCGGGCCGTCGGTGACAATTATTATTCCAACTAAAAATCAGGACAAATTGCTAAAAAGCTGTCTGGATTCTCTGGAAACTACTACTTACAAAAATTATCAGATTCTCGTCATCGATAACGAAAGTGACGATCCAAAATCCTTAGAATACTTCAAGCAATTAACTTGCCAAGTTTTGCCAATCAAAAACCAGGAAGGAAAGTTTAGTTATGCGGCAATTAATAACCGCGCGGTTGAACAAGCTGAGAGCGAATATGTCTTATTTTTGAACAATGATACTGAGGTAATTAACCCACGGTGGCTGAGTCAGATGGTGGGATACGCGCAAATTGCTAAGGTGGGTGCTGTCGGCGCAAGACTGTTATATCCTGACAACCGAATTCAACACGCAGGCATAATTCATGGACTCCATCATGGTTTAGCTGGTCATGCTTTTAAGTTGATGAATCGTGATAATCGAGGCTATCTTTCTCAGGCGATGGTGACACGAAATTACTCGGCTGTTACTGCTGCTTGTATGCTGACTCCGCGTCAATTGTTCTTAGAATTGGGTGGTTTTGATGAGGAGAATTTTGCGGTTGCTTATAATGATGCAGACTACGGATACCGATTGCTAGAAAATGGCTATCGCTGCGTCTATTGTCCTGATGCGGAACTGTTACACAAAGAGGGATCTTCTAGAGGTTTTGGTGATAATCCGAGGGAAGTAGCAGCATTTAGACGCAAGTATGCTGATAAAAAAGATGCTTATTATAGTCCTCATTTGTCTTTAGAAGATGAGTATTTTCATATTCAACCAGTACGGGTTTTTATGGAGGAAGAGGGAAGTTCGGGAACGGATTCTGTAACGGATGTAACGGATGGATGGAAGAAGGAAGAACTAAAATTTGGTGATTTTGGTTCTTTGATATCAGCAAAAAATCATATTTATCCTATCAAAGTTTTGATGTGTAGTAATTCACTCGATTTCACGGGTGCGCCACTACATCAGTATGAAATTGCGGTGAAGTTGGCTAAAGAAGGTGTGATTAAACCGATCGCATTTTGTGTTTCCGACGGGCCTCTGCGACAGGCTTATGAACAGCAGGGAATTGAGGTAATTATTTATGATAATCCTCTCGAACATATCTATCAGCGTGATGCTTATGATGAGGCGATCGATAATTTTAGCCAGGAAATTAAGAAACTCAAAGTAGAGGCGATTTATGCCAATACTTTAGAAAACTTCTTTGTGGTTGATGCAGCGCAACAAATCGGAATCCCCACAGTGTGGAATGTCCATGAAAGTGAACCTTGGCAGACTTATTTTAACAGGTTTGGTTCGGAAATTGCGTCGCGAGCTTTAGAGTGTTTTCGGTTTCCTTACAAGGTAATTTTTGTGGCGGATGCAACGCGAGACAGATATTTACCTCTGAATAGCCACCACAATTTTACAGTCATTCACAATGGCTTAGATTTGAGTCGATTGGACAATTCGGATAATTCTGAATTGGCGAGAA
>JAYTZD010000249.1:0-1697 GCA_043742065.1 Oscillatoriales bacterium | reverse complement strand
GAAATTAACAGTATTCACTTTCTGCCGGTTCTGTTCGATCGTAAAATGCTACAGACTTGCTTAGAACAGCGTTGTCCCCGTCAAGACTGAAAAAGTTGTTAATTTTAAATTTTTAACTTTTCCGTGCCCCATGCTAAACA
The DNA here is from genome assembly GCA_043742065.1 of Oscillatoriales bacterium. GTDB lineage: Bacteria > Cyanobacteriota > Cyanobacteriia > Cyanobacteriales > Microcoleaceae > Microcoleus. The sequence continues at coordinate 1,557 of JAYTZD010000249.1, read as the reverse complement.
AAATGTCCCATGAATTCAGACGAATCTCTAACCCCAGAAACACCAGCACAACCAATCGCGCCAACCGTTGAGGGCGAGTCGAATTTACCTGTGAATCAGAATTTCGACCAACTCCCATCTGAGACACAAGATTTGCCAAGGGTTGAGGAACCAGAATCCATCGCCCAAATGCCCTCAGAAACAGACACCCTGTTAAGCGAGTCAGATTCCGAAATCACCGAAATCGTTAACCCAGCAGGCGCTCTGGCCCAAATCCTGCCCAATATCGAGTTCCACCCAGGCGAAGAGGAGTCCGCGATCGCTCAAACTCATCCGCAGCCAGACTCAACGCCAACGCCAGCGACAAAAATGGTAACAGACATCGAAGAAAATGTTACCGAAAATTTGGCAGAACGAGTCCAAGCGTTGCAACAGCAAGCAGAAGATTTGACTGAGAAAATTGCCACCCTAGAAGCCGAAAAAGTCAAGGCCTTAGAAGCATTAGGCGAGGCTCAAACATCGATCGGGCGTTTAGTGCAAGATGGCTTGATTCAATTAGAGCAGCGCAAACAAACGTTACAAATAGAAGTAGAAAAACTGGAACGTCGGCGCGATCGAATTCAAAAGGAAATGCGAACCACTTTCGCCGGAGTTTCCCAAGATTTAGCAATTCGAGTCCAAGGTTTCAAAGACTATCTAGTAGGCAGTTTGCAGGATTTAGCCGCCACCGCCGAACTCCTAGATTTGACACCACCAGTCCCAGAAAAAACACAACAATTTGCTGTTGCAGAATCTTCATCCTCAGCACCCATCAATCCCCGATTTTCCGAACAGGGATTTCAAGAACAAGCCAAACAAATTCGTCGTACACTCGACCAATATCGCACTCTCCCCGACTATTACGGCCCGGCTTGGCAACTCCGCCGCACCTTTGAACCCATCCACGCCGAACGAGTTTCTAACTGGTTTTTTACCCAAGGAGGAAGGGGTGCTTTGCGGACTATGGGTTCGCGCTTGCAAAATATCCTAATTACTTCGACAATTGTTTCTGTGCTCAACAGCGTCTATGGTAGTCGGGTACGGACTTTGGTACTCGCCAACAGTCCAGAACGTCTGGGAGAATGGCGCAGGGGTTTGCAGGACTGTTTGGGGATTACTCGCAGCGATTTTGGCCCGGAAAGGGGGATTATTATGTTTGAGTCTGCGGAGGCTTTGGCTCAAAAAGCCGATCGCTTGGTGAAAGATGGTAAATTGCCGTTAATTGTGATTGACGAAACTGAGGATTTAATTAGTTTGTCAATGCTACAATTTCCGCTGTGGTTAGCCTTTGCTTCCGATCCGCAAAGTTTGATAGCTGCTAAGGATTTTTGAGATCAAGCCCGGTTTTGACACGATCAATTCCGGCAATTCCGGGCGAATAGAATTCGCTGCTATACAAACAAAGTCCGCCTCCACGGACTGAAGAAATCCAGGGGTAAATTAACTGGAATTAGTTCTTCCTTCTTCTGTACAACAAATCTAAAATCAAAACATGGCTAGCTGGATATTTTTAAATGGGGCATTGCTAATTGCAGCTTA
>JAYTZD010000248.1:0-14732 GCA_043742065.1 Oscillatoriales bacterium | reverse complement strand
CTGAGGTTAACGGCATCAACGGGCAAATGTTCGGCGATGACTGTCAGCCCATTGGGGAAATGGCGGATGGTTGGGGCGTTGATGGGCGATCGGGCTGAAGGTTTGAGCAGGGTTGATGTCATTTGGCTTTTTGGTTTGATCTTATTCTCTCTATCTTAAATGGCTTTTAAGGAAGTCATCAGTTGTCGGATTTTAGATTTTGGATTTTGGATTTTGGATTGAGCACTCGGCTGGTGGCTGGTGGAGATGTTGTTTGGCGCGATCGGGAAATCAGTACAAATCCTAAAAAATCACTTTAATCAAGATATTTATAAATTTTCCGGTTTCCCAATGTTTAGTGGCGTGGATATTTATGTGGGTTGTCACTTCACTCAAGAGAAAAAACATTTATGAGTCAAACTACTCGGACAATTAATTACACTAAATGGGGCTTTATTTTAGGTACTCCTATTGCTTTTTTTGCATTGGTTGCTACGGCTGCTACCGTTCCAGAATTTAGATGTACTATAGACAAAACTGCCGCCGTATGTTCTGAACAAAGACAAAATGTTGAACTATATACACAAACTGAAGAGGGAGAATATTTAGCTGATGTAAAAATTATATTCACCGCTCAAGGTCCGCCCGAATTCAAATATACCGATAATAGTGGTTATGCCAAAGTCAAGATTCCCACCAAAGGAGATGTTAACGTTAATCTGACCAAGGTAGGTTATCCAACTCAAAATTTTACTATCAACCTAGAGAACGAGCAAAGCACAACTAGAACTATTCGATTGAGCAAATCCGGTCAACCAATAATTGAGGGTTCATCTCCAACTTCACCATCTCCATCTTCACTTCCATCTCCATCTCCATCTCCATCTCCATCTCCATCTCCATCTTCCGTGCCTCCAACACCTACTGCTACAACTACTGAAGTTAAATGCGAAGATGTGTCTAGGAATGGTAACAATGACTATGACTATAATAACCTAATTAGTGTTGCTAAGCGCACTGAACAACCGAGTAGTTATTTTCAACTTTCGGCATCACAGCCTAAATCTTTTGCTTGTAAAGTAATCAATAATTCAGGTGAAATAAAACTAGCTTATGGTTTACCTGACAACTCTAATTTGACTCGTGTATCTGTCAAAATTTATGTGGATGGTACTCTCCGAAAAGATTTGGTTTTTGGTCGAGGTCAGGCTATACGTGAGTCACTAGATATTAAAGGTGCATCGGGATATACTATCAATTTTGAAGTTGTCCCCAAAAATGCAGAATTTTCAGGTGATATCTATAATCTGTTGCCTAAGCCGTGAGTTAATTCAGCCTTTAATCTGTCTTAAATATCCCCTTCTTAGTCCGCGCAGGCGGACTTTGTTTGTATAGTAGCGGTTTCAACCGCCGAGCAATCAAGGAAGCAACGAACACGAATCTAGTGTTTACGTTAGAATAAATTCAGCAAAAGCATTAGAGAGTTATCTATGACCGCTACTAAATTGATACACGACACGTCAGTATCTAAAATTGCCGAAAAATACCGACAACAAGGTTATAGCGTATTGGTTGACCCTAAACCAGAAGAGATCCCTTTCGATTTAGGGACATATCGTCCCAATTTGATTGTAAAAAAGAACGAAGCCGAAGGTTATATAATCGAATTCAAATGTTCTGCCAGACAAACATCCATAGACAGGTTGAAAGAAATTGCTGAAATAGTCTCTGAAAATACAGGCTGGCGTTTCTTGTTAATGACTGAAGATGCTTTACTGAAAGACGAAGATAATGAAGTAAATCTATTATCTTGGGAACAAGTTTTTAGTAGAAAAATACAGGGTGAACGTCTGATCTCATTAGGAGAAAATGAAGGCGCTTTTCTATCACTTTGGGGCACAATTGAAGCACTCCTGCGTAGACGAGCTGAGGAAGTTACTATTCCAATTGAAAGATTTCCAACTGTATCTCTGATCAAACATATGTATTCCCAAGGAGAACTTTCAATCGAAGAGTACGATCGCGCCATGCTGCTTTTAAGCGTCAGAAATCGATTTATTCATGGATTTCAAACTCCAGAAATCAATGAATCTGTATCTGAATTGCTCGTCCTTGTCAATGAATTGATAAGTTTATGGAAACCTTCAACGGCCTTGCAATAGCCGTGAAGCCGTCAATTCCAAAACGCCCAAAACCGGAGATACGATCGCACTTTCGCCCGTATACACAATCTCTTCATACAAACCCTCAACCCATTCCAACACCGTCACCCGCTGCTGTATTGGGTCAACAATCCAATACTCTGGAATTCCTCGCGTCGCATACTCAGAACGTTTGTAGCGGTAATCTCGATTTTCTTGATGAGGACTCACCACTTCCACTACCAGCAATGGCGGGGGCATATCACTCATAATAGTCGATCGGCTACTTCCCTCCAAAGCCGTAGCCAATTCCTCCGATAGTACCATCACATCTGGTATACGAGTAGTTGCCCGCGAACTATTCACCACAATTTCAGTCTTCATCGTCAATCGATGAGATGGAATACCATGTTGTGCAAAGTATATCAAGAGAAATGTCGCAATTCGGCAATTGAGTTGGCTTTCTGGGGGCATAACAATCAGTTCTCCATTTACCAGTTCGTAACGAGTATCTGTACCATCATCAAAGTTCAGATACTCTTCAAGGCTCATTTTTTGGGATGCAACGGTCATAGCAACTACGCCTCTGCTAAAAATTGTTCAGGTGTACTCATCATTTTAACAATATTTCTAACTAATCTCAAATTGAATCTCACCAACTTTTTTAACGTCCTTGCAATAGCCGTTCAGCAGTTAGTTCCAACACGCCCAATACAGGAGATACGATCACATTCTCACCCGTATACACAACCTCTTCATACAAACCCTCAACCCATTCCAACACCGTCACCCGTTGCTGTATCGGGTCAACAATCCAATACTCTGGAATCCCGCGCGTCGCATACTCAGAACGTTTGTAGCGATAATCTCGATTTTCTTGATGAGGACTCACCACTTCTACTACCAGCAATGGCGGCGGCATATCACTCATAATAGTCGATCGGCTACTTCCCTCCAAAGCCGTAGCCAATTCTTCCGATAACACCATCACATCTGGTATACGAGTAGTTGCCCGCGAACTATTCACCACAATTTCAGTCTTCATCGTCAATCGATGAGATGGAATACCATTTTGCAAAAATAGAGCAAATAGCAAGGAGGCAATTCGGCAATTGAGTTGGCTTTCTGGGGGCATGACAATCAGTTCTCCATTTTCCAGTTCGTACCGAGTATCTGTACCATCATCAAAGTTCAGATACTCTTCAAGGCTCATTTTTTGGGATGCAACAGTCATAGCAGCCATGCCTCTCGTAAAAATTGTTCACGTCTACTCATCATTTTAACAATCTGACTTGATTTCACAACTGTCAACTTATAAACCATAAACAAAAAAAGATGCCGCCCTCAAATGAGGGCAGCTATTCAAGTAAAGCATTTTAAAGTCTCTCGAAACTTCTGGATTAACCTTCAGTATTTCCCGATTTATTCGGCAATTGCAAATCATCAGGATCAACATAATGACAAACTGCTTTGTCCATGCAAATTAAAGCCCAACCAGACTTATCAATACTCATCAGCTTGTAGGATGCTGGCTGAATAAAGAAACCTTTGTGGTTGCGAGTCGCTGGTTTGATATTAACGTGGTTCTCAGTGCTCATAGTCTTAAAACTCCTGGTACTGTGTTGTTAACTAAGTCTGTATTCCGCTGGGCGGATTGCTGAATCTTCCTAAGTTTTCAAATACTAGCACTGCTATTCTGAGATTTCCATAAAGTTATTTATTGATTTATTACGACATCGTAATAAATCCGAAAGCCGATTTCTGCGATCCCCGCGCAAAAATCGACTGGTTTCCGTCGTTATGGCTCAAACAGCCATTGTTGGACGCGGGTGAGACTCTTCCAGTCCGGTTTTCTGCTTAACCCATCTTCAAAGTTCTTTTTCACTTCTTCCAGCAACTCTTCCGAAGCCATCAGAAGTTGCTGAGTTACTTCTACATGAGGCCGCACGCCTTTCTCTTTCAGATCCAGGATTGCTATAGCTAGGTTAATCCGCGCTTGGGGGTCATGAGGGTTCAATTTAACGGCAGTTTTCGCTGCTTTTTGAGCGGATGAGGGCTTATCTTCCAATAGGTAAAGCCACGCGAGACTAGCCCAGGCATTACCATTTTTAGGCGCTTTCAGGCACACTTCTTTGAACACGGGAATCAAATCTTTGGGGGCTTCACCTGCTTGGTAGCGATCGAAACCGTCTTTAAACAATTCTTCAGGGGTCATTCGATTTTGGATTTTGGATTTTGGATTTTGGATTGAAAAGGGCATGAGGCCAACAGTTGTTCATTGCCCGATGCCCTATTTTGTCATTTATGTAGAAAAAGAACTGCCACAGCCGCAAGTTTGAGTCGCGTTGGGGTTGGTAAACTGAAAGCCGCCGCCGATCATGGCATCGCTGAAATCGAGTACCAAACCGTAAAGATAGAGAATGCTTTTGCGATCGCACACTACCTGAAAGCCTTCGTAATCGAACACTTCATCGTCAGATTTGACAGTGCTAGGGTCTGCAAAATCCATCACATAAGACATACCAGAACAGCCGCCCTGCCGCACTCCTACGCGCAAACAGAGGTCTTTGCCTTGCTTTTCTCTGAGGCCTAAAACTTGACGGACTGCGGAGTCCGTCATTTGAATGCCCCGCTTTTGTGAAGTGGCTTGAGTCATCTTCCGAACTCCTGATACTGTTCAATGCTAAGAGTTTCATCTTATCAGTCCATTGTACAGGACTGTTGGAGCTTCGGCTGTGGAAGGGCACTCTTGTCCCCCCTTTCCCCATAGGGTTTATGATTGAGAGGCAGCGGTTGACCCTTAGTGGGGCACCGCAACCATGCTTCACCCAACGGGCTTACTCTAATGGCAGCGCTGAATCGCTCTACTCTTCGTCGGCTACAAAACTTACCTCAAATTCCCAGCGTGTGGGAGGGCGATCGCCGACCCTTGTCTAATGCTGACTCACACATGATCATAGAGGACGATGACATCCTAGAAGATGGTGGCGAGTGCATTCTCTGGGTGGATGGCTCTGAAGGAGTCGTGAGATCTATGGATATGGTAGGCCCTGATGCTGGCCCAGAGGCGATCGTCCGGGCATTGCTGCGAGCAATGGAACATCCCCAAAGTCCCTCTCCCGCAGTCCGCCCCCAAAAAATCGTAGTCAAAAACCGGGAGATTCAATTTTATCTGCGGGGCGTCCTTCAAGATTTAGGCATTGCGATCGACTACGTGCCCGAATTGCCCCTAATTGACGAAATATTTCGGGGAATGGAAGAGGTTGCAGTCAATAGACCCCCTGAATTGCCGCCTCAGTATGCTGATGTTCTCATGGAAAAAGCTGCTCAAATTTGGCATGACTCTCCGTGGCAGACTTTGAGAGAACATCAAATCATCTCTATTGAAATCAATCAATGGGATGTCGCCAGCCTCTACGTGTCAGTATTGGGCCAGGGCAGAATGGATTACGGAATTTTGCTATATCGCTCCCTAGAATCCTTAAAGCGGTTTCGAGAGCGAGTCGTAAATGATGATTCTTTTGAAGATTTGGAACAGGCTTTTTTAGGGCAAGACTGCTTATTTCTCACCTTTGAAAGTGTCGTCGAAATTGATGAAGATGACGAGGAAGAAATTGATTTAGCCGATTTGGATCCATCGGAAATTGAACCTAATTTTGGCAATTTGCATCCTTTAGAAGGATTGCGATCGATTCTTTACGAAGAAGAAGCCCTAACGATGTTAGTTGCTCTCGAAGCATTGCACCGCTTTTTCCGCAGTAGTCGTCGCAAACTTGCAGCAGAAACATTTCCGACTCTCAGCAGCCGCTACCGCATCCCCATTCCGCAGCCTGAAGGGGAAACTCAGCAGATATCTGTCAAAGTTTCAACAATGCCAGATGTCTCCGACGAATTGTTGAAGATGCTCGAAGATGATGATGACGACGATGATGATGAATTTGAAATGCCCCTGCTGCGGGACGATTTAGTACCGCCAAATTCATTTTTGAGTCTCGGAGTCATACCTTGGGCAACGGTAGATTTTCTGCGCGGAAATGCCCAGTTTCATCAAGGTGCAGAAGGTGATATTAGTCCGAATGGAGATGGTTTGCCCGTGGTGATGATTCAAACTTCAAATCCGAAGGCAAAAACGATGATTCAGGATTTGCAGGAAGCTGGAGGAGTCAAGGCAATTTGCTTTAATCCGGGGGAAGACCCGTTTCAAGAGGAGCAATACGATTTAGGTATTTTGCAAGCTAAAAATGGCGATTTGTATTTGTTTGGAGAGTTTAACGAAGATGATCCAGTGCATCAGGAAGCGCGCAAAAAATGGGAACGTCGCTGTCAATCAACGAAGGGTTGGTGCGGCTTGGTGATTGCTAAAGGGTTGATGGGTGCTTCTCGTGGTCAGCCTCAGTTTAAAGATATGATCGCTTTGTTTGAGGTGCGCTGGGTGTCTGCTAAAGAGTTGGGAATTGGGCCACTTCAATTGATGCCGATGTTTTGAAGTTAGTTGACGGTTGACGGTTGACTGTTGACTGTTGACTGTTGTGAGAAGGAAGAGGTAAAAGTAATATGTAATGTACGCGGTGCGCGCCCTACTTTTTTTAAATTTGAATTATTCAGGAGAATAGTTATGTCAAACTTTACTCAAAAGCGAGAAGTATTGGTTGCCCTTGATGCCGAATTTGCGGATAAAATTGACCAACTTACTGATAATTGGACGGAGGCGATCGAGCAGGCTCTCCGTCTCTGGTATGCTAAGCAAATAGAAGATAAGTTGCGGAAGTTTTATCAAAACCGTAGCCAAGAAGATATTGAGGATGAAAAAGAGTGGTTTAATTTGGTAGAGGAACAGATAGAAGAAACATGGAGCAGCGATGGACTCTAACTCAACAGCGAACACTTATCCCCGCCAAGGTGAGATTTACCTTTCAAGAGCTTTGCGTCAGTTAGGAGATACCAAAAAAAGACCTGTAGTTGTTGTTTCTCCTGATATCCGCAACGAGTTGACCGATTCTGTAATTGTTGTTCCTTTTACAAGTAATCTTGCAGGAGTAGAAAGTCCTACTCGTGTCTTGATTCTGGCGGGTGAGGGAGGATTGCAAGCTGATTCTCTAGCTGTATGCGAAAACGTTTCTGCTTTGCGACAGACGTTTTTAGAACAAGGCCCTTATGGTCAAATTAGTGCTGTGTCTTTGGCAAGAATTCAGAGGGCGGTACAAGTCGCGATCGGCATTTATGAACTTTAATCATATTTCTGATATTCTAAAATTTGTTACAATTTGTAAAAATACTGTAAAGGATAAGTAAAATGCGGGTTGCGATCGCAGGTGCGGGACTAGCTGGAATGACCACAGCAGTCGATTTAGTGGATGCTGGCCACGAAGTAGAAATTTTTGAATCTCGTCCCTTTGTAGGCGGTAAAGTGGGTAGTTGGGTAGATCCCGACGGCAATCACGTTGAGATGGGTTTGCACGTCTTCTTCGGCTGCTATTATAACTTATTTGCGCTGATGAAAAAAGTCGGGGCATTTGACGATTTGCTCCTCAAACAACACGTACACACTTTTATCAATCGAGGCGGCGAAACTGGTAGTTTAGATTTTCGTTTTCCTGTCGGTGCTCCTTTGCATGGATTGAAGGCATTTTTCACTACATCTCAGCTATCCGTACAGGACAAAATCCAAAATTCGATCGCCTTGGGAACTAGCCCGATCGTCCGAGGTTTGATAGACTTTGATGGAGCAATGAAAACCATCCGCAATTTGGATAAAATCAGTTTTGCTGACTGGTTCCGTAGCCACGGCGGCAACCAAAATTCGCTCAAAAGGATGTGGAATCCGATCGCCTATGCACTGGGTTTTATCGACACTGAAAATATTTCTGCCCGGTGTATGTTGACAATCTTTCAATTTTTTGCTACCAAAACAGAAGCATCAATGATGCGAATGTTGGCAGGTTCTCCCAGCGAATATTTGCACAAACCAATTGTGGAATATTTGGAAAGCAAAGGCACGAAAATTCACACGCGACGCAGAGTTCGAGAAATTCAGTTTCAAGAAGGTACAGAAACTCAGGTAACTGGTTTGGCAGTAGCTAGTGGTGAAACGGAAGAAATTATTACCGCTGATGCCTATGTTTTTGCGTTAGATGTGCCGGGAATTCAGAAAATATTGCCCCCAGCTTGGCGGAAATGGTCGGAATTTGACAATATTTACAAATTGGATACTGTACCAGTTGCGACAGTTCAATTGCGCTTTGACGGTTGGGTAACAGAACTTGAAGATGAAGCCAAGCGCAAACAGTTGAGTCATGCTGTCGGAATTGATAATTTGCTATATTCAGCAGATGCAGATTTTTCTTGTTTTGCTGATTTGGCGCTGACGAGTCCCAAGGATTATTATAAGGAAGGAGAAGGTTCTCTGTTACAGTTGGTGTTGACTCCTGGTGATCCGTTTATCAAACAGAGCAATGAGGCGATCGCGCAACACGTACTAAAACAAGTTCAGGATTTATTCCCATCAGCACGGGAACTCAATATGACTTGGTACAGTGTAGTTAAGTTGGCTCAATCTTTGTATCGTGAAGCACCGGGTATGGATGTTTATCGACCAGCTCAAAAAACGCCGATCGCCAATTTCTTTCTAGCAGGAAGTTATACTCAACAAGACTATATTGATAGCATGGAAGGAGCAACTCTTTCAGGGCATCAAGCAGCTAAGGCAATTCTCGAAGCTTACAGTCATTAGTCAGTAGTCAGTAGTCAACTGTCTGTGGTTCCCAGGCTCTGCCTGGGAATGCCTGTCAGGAGCCTCTGCCTCCAGTATTCAGACAGGAAACGCGAGGCAGAGCCTCTAGTAACGAGAAATCCACAATCTAAAATCTAAAATCTAAAATCTAAAATCCCATGACTGATTGGTTAGAACATAGCGTACAAGTAGAAGTAGAAATTCCCATCGAATTAGCGTGGCAACTTTGGTCTGACTTAGAGCAATTACCGCGCTGGATGAAGTGGATTGAATCAGTTCAGATTCTCGAAGATAACCCGGAATTGTCTCGCTGGAAACTAGCCACTGGTGGCTTGGAATTTAGTTGGCTTTCTCGGATTATCAAATTAATACCAAATCAGCTTATGCAGTGGGAATCGGTGGACGGTTTGCCCAATCGAGGTGCGGTTCGGTTTTACGATCGCAAAAATAGCAGTATTGTCAAACTCACGGTAGCCTATGGAATTCCTAGCTGGCTGGCGAAATTGATGGACAATTCATTTGTGGGGCGCGTAGTTGAATCAACACTCCAGGCTGACTTGGAAAGGTTTAAAGAATATGCTCTGAAAGTTAAGGCGACATCTTAAATTCTAAGGACTAAAGTTTTTTAGTTTTTAATTGTAACGTGAAGGTCGATCGCCCTTTTGCCTCAGTATCATAGAAATATGCTGCCGAGCCTTTGCCAATTATGAGTTACTGCCTAAATCCCGCTTGTCAAAACCCCCAAAATGCCGATCGCACCCAATTTTGCCTGAATTGCGGTGCTAAACTATTGCTCAGAGAGCGTTACCGCGCCCTTAAACCCCTGGGGCGAGGCGGTTTTGGCAGAACTTTTTTAGCCGTAGATGAGGACAAACCCTCAAAACCCCATTGCGCTATCAAACAATTTTTTCCCTTATCCCAAGGTACTAGCAGCGCCGAGAAAGCAGCAGAATTATTCAACCGAGAAGCAGTGCGACTGGACGAGTTGGGAAAACACCCGCAAATTCCTGAATTGCTGGCGCACTTTCAGCAGGAACGCTATCAGTATTTGGTGCAAGAATTTATCGAAGGCCAAAATTTACAGCAAGAATTAGCTCGGACTGGGCCCTACAACGAAAATCAGATTCGTAGTTTGCTGAATGATTTATTGCCAGTATTAGAATTTGTACACTCGCGCAGTGTAATTCACCGAGATATTAAACCACCAAATATTATCCGCCGCCGTCTTTCTGAATCTTCAATTATTTATACTTACCCAACATTAACGGGGGAATTAGTTTTAGTTGATTTTGGGGCTGCAAAAGTTGTCGAACCTTCGATAGATATCGGTACTGTCATCGGTTCTCCCGAATTTGTGGCGCCGGAACAAATTCGAGGTCAAGCAGTTTATGCCAGCGATTTGTATAGTTTGGGAGTAACTTGCATTTATTTGCTAACTCAAGTATCTCCTTTTGATTTGTTTGATGTCAATCAAGATTCTTGGGTTTGGCGAGACTTTTTGAAGGTTCAATTTGATCCGAAATTAGGTCGTATCCTTGACAAAATGATTGAAGCCAGTCTCAGTCGTCGCTACAAATCTGTGGTTGAGGTACTCCAAGATTTGCAGCAGCAGTCGCCTCTTTCCGGTACGGGGGCACCGCAGCAGCAGAGGGCGGGCACGGGGGCACCGCCCCTACAAGTGCCAATGCCTGTGGTGCAGAATCCAATGTCGCCAACGGTTGCAGGCACGATTTTACCTGTGCCACAGGTGCTGCGGGTTGTGCCGACGCGCGTGCCCACTTGGAGGTGCATTCATACTCTGGTAGGGCATTCCAATGCTGTCACGTCGGTAGCTTTCAGTCCTGATGGCAAAACCTTAGCCAGTGGGAGTCAGGATAAGACGATTGAGATGTGGAAGTTGGAGACTGGTAAGCGGTGGTACACTCTCACGGGTCATTCTGACTGGGTGACTTGTGTGGCTTTTAGTCCCGATGGCCGGACTTTGGCTAGCGGTGGCCGGGATAAAACTATTCACATTTGGGATTTGAATAAGGGTAAGTGGTGGTACGCTTTGACTGGTCATTCTGACAGGGTTTCTGCTGTGGCCTTTAGCCCGAATGGTGAGGTTTTGGCTAGTAGCAGTCGCGATAAAACGGTGCAGTTGTGGAATTTGAATAAGGGTAGATGGATCTCTACTTTGACTGGTCATGCTGAGGGGGTGGAAGCGGTGGCTTTTAGTCCTGGTGGGGAGTTTTTGGCGACGGGGAGTCGGGACCAAACTGTGCGGTTGTGGGATTGGCAAAATGGTCGATCGCTTTGTAGTTTAGCTGATCACGGGGATTGGGTGCGATCGACTGTTTTTAGTCCGATTTCCCTTGCCGGTCAGACCCCCCCCAGCCCCCCCTTGCTAAGGGGAGGAGTAGGAGAAGGACTGATTTTGGCGACGGGGAGTCGTGATGGTACGGCGAAGCTGTGGCGGGTGGATGCACAAGGGCGAGGGATGCTGCTGCGAAGTATGAGGGATAATTCTGGGGATGTTTTGTGTGTGGCTTTCAGCCCGGATGGTCGGGTTTTGGCGACGGGGAGTCGCGACGGTACGATTTATCTGTGGGATGCTGAGGGCGGGGGTTTGCTGGAAATTCTGGCTGGCCACGCGGGGGAGGTTTTGTCGGTGGCGTTTAGTACGGATGGGGGGAGTTTGGCTAGCGGTGGGGGCGATCGCATTGTGAAGATTTGGCGGGCGATCGGCAATTAGGGGAAATTGAATATTGATGCTTGACAGGCGATCGAAGGTTGTGCTAAATTAGGAGTTCGTGAGGACGCATAGCTCAGTTGGTTAGAGCACTACGTTGACATCGTAGGGGTCACTGGTTCGAGTCCAGTTGTGTCCATATTTTATATCCTCTGAAGCCATCTTTCTCGCTCATTTTTAGCCTAGAAATCAGGACACGGCAATGCCGTTTCCCTACAATTAATCTGGTGTAGGGACACGGCACTGCCGTCTCCTCAATGCCGTTTCCCTACAATTAATCTGGTGTAGGGACACGGCACTGCCGTCTCCTCTAGATCATTCCGGTGTAACCGAAATTGATATGATATCAAATCCGGCAGCATCGGAATTGTTGGTAGCCAAAATTAGGACACGGCAATGCCGTTTCCCTACAGTATTATTTTTGGTAGGGACACGGCACTGCCGTGTCCTCTATATCATTCCGGTGCAGCCGGATTTGATATGAATTAGTCCACCGCACAAAAAAAGCCCTGCCATAGGCAGGACTGACTTTAAAATTAAGAATTATCGGCAGAAAAAGTATTACTCATCCTGCCTTCAGTGAACAACTTCCTAGAAACTGAAAGTAGTTCTGAGAGTACCAATGATGACATCATCATTACCTTTATCTTGATTAGGGTTAGTAATCCAAACTACACCCGGAGTCACAGAAATATTATCTGTGAGCTGGTACTTGTAGAAGCCTTCAACGTGCCACGACTGGTCATTTCTGAAGTTCCCCAAATTTCCGGCAGCCTCAAGTTTATCCAAGTAAGGCTCGCGACCTACCACAAAGCCCAACAAGTTGCCTTCTTTACCTAAATCTGGCAAAGCCAAAGTAACTGCGTAGTTCCAAATTCTCGCATCGCCAATCCCGATGACACGAGCATTAGTTAAACCAGCCCAGCCCCCAACGATAAACCGAGGGTTCAGTCGGAACGAAGCCTGAGCACCGTAGGAGTTACTGACAACTTTACGACTGCGGAAGCCTGCAAATCCTTCACTCAAACCGTTGATGGAGTTGGCAACGCCGGTACCGGTGAAACCGCCCAGCTTACCTGAGCCATTCCCTAAACCATTGTCAAACCCAAAGTTACCTCTGCTGAAGTAACCGTGGTTATAGTTCAAACCAACTTGCAAGTTACGTCCGGGGGTAAAGGTCAACTGCCCCATCGCTGCGTAGTCGCCGTTGAACAAACCAGCACCTTTACTTGGATTGGCTGCATTTGATGCTAAGTAGCCGAAGGAAAGAGAAGTTGGGCCGAATACGCCACCCAGCAATCCTCTGCCGCCGAAGGCATAATCAAAGCCAATACCCGCACCGCCACCTAGGCGATAAATTGGGTTCCGCTGTCCAAAGGTGCTCAATGCGCCATTGCCACCGTCAAAGTCTTCAAAGTATGGGTTGACAGTCGGCATGATATCGTCCCAAACGCCACCGTTGGCTGAAATGGTAACGTTTGTGCGCCGGCTGAGGGGGAACTTGTACAGCAAGCTGTCGAGGGCGAAAACGTTATCGGTTCTGCCGACTACGTTCCAAGTTTGAGTGCCTTCGCTGGTAGCCCCAAAGTTAAAGTTTCGACCGTTGCCGACTTGCAGTCTGGTCAGCAATAAGTCTCTGCCGGTGAAGCTGGTGTTGAGATTGAGACGTACCCGTTGTTGGAAGACAGCTTCGTTTTCGTTGCTGCCGATTCTTCTGCGGTCTCTGCCAAAAAAGCCTGCGCTGCCCCCAAAGTCGTCGCTGAGGGCGAAAATTGCTTCCCCAGTCAGCTTGGTAGTGGTGGAGAATTGGTTGGCTTCGAGTTCGGATGTCCGAGCTTCCAAGGCATCTACTCGGCCACGTAGGGTTGCTAGTTCTGCTGCAAACTCTTCTTGGAGCCGTTGGAGGGCTGCCAAGTCTTGTTTGGTTGCTAAGTTGGTCGTACCTGCTCTGATTAGTTCGTTAACTTTATCTAAACAAGCGTTTAAACCAGCGGCAAATTCGTAGCGGGTCATTGCCCGGTTGCCACGGAAGGTGCCGTCAGGATACCCTGCGATACAGCCGTAGCGCTCGACGAGGGATTGAAGTGCTTGGAATGCCCAGTCTGTGGGGCGCACGTCGGAAAGTTGAGAGACCGAGGTCACTTGACCTTGGGTTTCAGACGCGACTTCACCTTCGGTGCTGTACTGGCTGAGCTGTTCTAGTGTAGCGCTGGGGTTTTGAGTTGCTGGTGCGGTGGTTTGGGCCACTGATTCAGCGGGTTTGGGCAAACTTGGTTGTGCCGACTCTGCTACTACTGCGGGAACAGTTGTTTCTGGTTGAGCCAGAACTGTCGCCGGAGTTGCTTGTTGCTGAACGACTGGGGGTTCAACTGCTGCTAAAGATTCACTCTTCGGTTCTAATGCCGATGAGAGGTTTGCGGCTTCTGGGGCTGTGTTGGCCGCGATCGCATCAGTAGCTGCATTTGCTAGCTGAATTTCGCTGGCTGGAACTTGGGAAATTGCTTCGACTGTCTGGGCTGCGGTTCCTTCAGGAACGGCGGCTAAAGCATTGAGCTTCGCTTCGGATATTTCAGCGATTGCAGTTTTTGCAGCAATTTGAGGCTTGGTAGCCTCAGCAGCGGCTTGAGCGTCTGCTGCGATCGCGCTCGAAGAAACTACTAGGGTAGCGCCTAAGACTGCTGGACTGATCAGTAGATAATTCCACAAAAATTTCGACATATTCATTCTCCTCCTCACACCGATGACAAAGAAACTTTTCTAGTGTTCTATTGTGGTCAGTAGTTGCCACAATAGCCTACTTTAAAACGAGACCAAAATTTTGACTTTTTCTTGATTTTTTTTCCCAATGACTGATTTTATGGATTTGACATACTCCCCGTCGTAAACGAGCGGGGATTCTTGACACTTCATCGGATGATGGATGCAACCGAGGTTGTCCTACTCTTCCTCCATGTCCGTTTAGAGTCGTGGCAATGCCTTATCCCGACTATATGTATCGTTTTGTTTTAACTAACAATACTTTTGTTTTGCTTCCAGGTTGGATTATAACCATTGCCCTTCAGTCTTTCCCTATTTCTTGAGCAGTCCCGGTTTCAACTCTGATGAGTATATATCGCTGCACTCTTAGGCGGGGATTTCAACCACCTACATT
>JAYTZD010000247.1:0-6984 GCA_043742065.1 Oscillatoriales bacterium | reverse complement strand
CGATCGAGAAATCGGCAGTTATAATGTTGAGGATCATCAATCCGGCAAAGAGTTTGGACACTAGCCACAATACCAACTCCATAAAGCTTGGTCAATCCTTCCACGCGGGAGGCTAAATTGACTGCATCTGAAATCACCGTACTTTCCATTCTTTCCGCTTCGCCAATCGTACCTAACATTAAACTTCCAGTATGCAAACCAATGCCGATCGAAATAGGTTTGTAGCCACTATTTTCTCTGTGTTTATTATAAATTTTAACTTGCTGCTGCATCTCAATAGCTGCTTGCACAGCATCTTCGGCACAGTTAGGAAACAAAGCCATAATGCCGTCGCCAATGTATTTATCTATAAAGCCATTATACTGTCTAATCACTGGTCCAACTCGACTCAAGTAAGAATTGAGGAATTCAAAATTTTCTTGAGGAGACATACTTTCTGACAAACTTGTGAATGAACGAATATCCGCAAACATAATCGTCATTTCTGCTTGCACAGCATCTCCCAATCTGGCATCAACAATACTTTCTCTTTTGAGGAACTTCAAAAATTCGCGGGGTACAAAACGGGCTGACGCGGCGGCAATTTTTTCGAGTTCGCTTTTGCTAGATTCGATTTGATTGAGCGAACTAAATGATCTCAGTGCTGTTACTACTGTAGTAAATAACTTTTTATTAGTCAGTTCAGTTTTGCTTTTGTAATCATTGATATCGTAGTTGACAATTACGACATCTTCTGGTATTTGTCCCGGCTGTCCAGTACGCAAAATAATTCGCACTATCTTATTGTTTAAAATATCGCGGATGTATTTAACTACTGCTAAGCCTGCCTCTTCCGTTTCCATAACCACATCGAGCAAAATCAATGCTATATCATCATTATTTTTGATAATCTCTTTGGCTTCCTTGCCTGAGTAAGCGCTGAAGAATGTGATTAACTTCTTTTCAAATATAAACTCTTTTAATGCCAATTTTGTAATATTATGAATCTCTATTTCATCGTCTACAATTAATATTTTCCAACTCGATTCTATGGGATTTTCTTCTAGAGCATCTTCTGCGATAAATATTAAGTCTTGGTCTTCAGCATCAATTTTTTTTTTAGTGGCTTCTGACATTCTTCATTCTCCTAAATATTATTTTATTGACGCTGGTATAATACTACAAGACTTACGCACTAATAACGTAATACTGTCATTCTGAATGAAACGAAGAATCTCAAACCTTTGCAACATTGTGGACAATGCGTCCAAGACTAAACTAATTACCAATCTTAGCAGGAAATTTAATCAAAAAGTTTGTGCCATTACCTAGTTGACTTTGGCATTTAATTGTGCCTTGAAGTTTTTGACTTACGAGATTGTAAATAATGTGCAATCCCAATCCAGTCCCACCCTGACCTCTTTTGGTAGTAAAGAAAGGTTCAAAGATTTTACTGAGATTTTCTGGGGTAATTCCTTTGCCATTATCGGCATATTCAAATACTAACAGTTCGCCATCTAGTCGAAAATCAAAGGTGAGTACTCCTTCGTCGTTTGGCTCATAAGCGTGAATCAGGGAATTCATCACCAGATTTGTCACAATCTGAGAAAACACGCCTGGATAAGTGTCCAATATAATATTTTCATCGCAATTAACCTTTACTGTTTGTTTGGTTGTTCTCAGTTTTGCTGTTAAGGAAGTTAAAATTTCCTCTAAATAATTTTTTAGATAAAAAGTCCGTTTTAACTCACTCGACTGATCGACGGCCACTTCTTTAAAACTGTGGATCAAGTCGGCAGCCCGCGTGAGGTTAGCCAATATCATATTACTACTTTGCATGGCGGTATCCAGAAAATTTTCTAACTGCGATCGTTTAACTTGACCATTGCTGTAAATCTCGCAGAATTTAGTGACTTTTTCAGCTAGCAGGGAGGCGGCGGCGATACCAATGCCGATGGGAGTGTTGATTTCGTGAGCAATACCTGCAACCAACCCTCCAAGGGCGGTCATTTTTTCTGATTCTACCAGTCTATTTTGGGTAGATTTTAGGTCTTCCAAGGTTTGGGACAGTTCGGAAGTACGTTGTTGTACTAATTCTTCTAGAGTCTGATTGAATTCCTGCAAATTTGCGTAAAATTGCGCGTTTTCATGATGCGGTGCTTTGGCTTTTGCGCCCCAACGTTGATAGCAATAGCGCGCTTCTGTCAAATAAGTTTTGGCAATCTTTTCTCTTCCTATGGATAGATAAAATGCTCCGGCTAATTCTGCTGCTAATGCTTGTTCGTGGATCTGTCCGTTTTCTTGTGCTCCTTGAATTGCCAGGTCATAATATTCCATTGCTTCGACAATATTTCCCATTGCTCGCGCTTGTTCTGCTGCTACTAAGTCGTGCTTATGCTGATAATTCATGGGAGCAAAAAGTATTTTTTTATGTAGTGTAAAGAAGAAGGAAGAAGGAAGAAGGCCCTTCGACTACGCTCAGGAACCGGTTCAGGAAGAAGGCCCTTCGACTACGCTCAGGAACCGGTTCAGGAAGAAGGCCCTTCGACTACGCTCAGGAACCGGTTCAGGAAGAAGGAAGAAGGAAGAAGGAAGAAAGTCCTTCGACACTTCGACGCAGTTTATCCTGAGCATAGTCGCAGGGCTTAGGAACCCGAAGATGGAAGATGGAAGATCTCGATAAATTGGGCTAATTATGGGGAGATTACCGCTAAAAAAACTATTGATAGATGCTCTGACAAATTCCTAATCTATATTGTAGCCTTGAAAAAATCAGAAACTGTGCTTTACGATCGCACGAATGCCAAAATAAACTGGTGCGTGAAAATCCCAAGCTAAAATCCAAAAACAATTATGCAGAATATAATGGCCTCAAATCGGACGAATGGTGGCGCAGAGATTAAACTACTGGTAGTGGATATCGACGGGACGATCGCAGGTAAATCCAATGACATCCGAGAACCGGTGAAGCAGGCTATTTCGGCCGCCGAGTCGCGGGGTGTGAAAGTTGCAGTGGCTACTGGTAGAATGTATCGATCGGCTTTGCGCTTTCACCGAGATATCGGGTCAACTTTGCCACTGATTTCTTACCAAGGTGCGTGGATTCAAGATCCCGCAACTGATAAAATGCTCCGCCACCAGCCGCTGTCAAAACAAAGGGCTCTGGAACTGTTCGAGCATTTTCAAGAACCGCATTTACGATCGCTCCTTTCGGTGAATTTTTACATCAACGACCAACTTTATGTACCGGAAATTACCGCCGCTACTAGACTTTACGCCGAACGATCGGGTATTGAACCAATTGTGATTACCAACTTTCACAGAGATATTCCGGGTGAACCGACGAAAGTTTTGGCTTTGTGCGAAAATGCGGGGGTTCTCGACGGGTTGCTTAGCACTATGCGCGAACGTTACACGCCTGCGGAGCTCTATTTAACTCGATCGGTTGCGACTTTTTTTGAAGCTACTCACCCTTTGGTTAACAAGGGAGCGGCGGTACAGTATATAGCTGAGGAGTTGTTGGGGTTGCGGCCGGAGAATGTGATGGCGATCGGCGACAATTTTAATGATGTGGAAATGATTGCTTATGCGGGCGTGGGTGTGGCGATGGGGAATGCTCCGTCTGAGGTGAAAGCTGGTGCTAATTGGGTTGCGCCGGATGTCGAGGAAGATGGGGTGGCTGCTGCGATCGAGGAATTTGTTTTGGGCGGGCGATCGTAATTAACATACATCTCGTAGGGGCGGGTTCGCGACGGATTTTGTCACCCACAAATAATCTTGAAAAACCCGCCCGAACCCAACCAATAGACCTAATTAACATCAATTCGTACAGTTAAATTCAATGAATTAATATTTGGGTGGGGTGGGGGCGGGTTTTTACGATCCACCACTGGGGTTAATACATTTTGGTGAACCCGCCCCTACAAGCCCTATAGGATGGGAATTATAGATAATTCAAAACTTTAAAAAACTGGTTTAAACAGAAAAAACACCGACGACTGGCCGTGTTTCGTCTCGGTGTTTTTTCTGGTTCGCTCCTCACACGTCCATTACTCTAGCCGACTCAGCCAACCCTGTCAAGACTTTTTACAAAAGTTTTTTTTCAAGTCGTCCGAGAGGGGAAACCAAAACCTTGAAACCCTTCCCCAGAAAGGAGCAGAATGCTTTCGACCACCAATCAATTCAACTGGGCCATCCAGTCCAAAATCAGAGTATTGACTTCAGTGGGGCGTTCGTCGTGGGGACAGTGGCCTGTTTTGGGAATCGAAACAAATTTGACCGATCGCCCTTCATCGACCAAATCCTGATAAATCTTACTACCTGCGATCGGTGTCCAGGGGTCATCTGCGCCCCAAAGTACCAATAAGGGTCGATCGACTTTGGGAAGCAATTCAGACGGTTGAGGGCCTGCTGGGGCTGTCAGAATTGAGGCAAAAACCTGTTGAGCTCCAGGATCGCAGGATGGGGCGTGGAGGAGTTCTACGAGTTCGTCGGTGATGGCTTCGCGGTTCCCGTAGACTTGGCGCAGGGTATTGCGGATGCGGTGTTTTTTGCGGATGTTGTTGAATAGAAATGGGCCAACAATGGGCGATCGAACTAATTTAGCAAAAGTCCCCATAATTAATCCCAGGGGAAAATTCAATTCTTCGGGACGGTGGTTGAGTCCGCCAGCACAATTAATTAAGACTGCGCCGGCGGATATTTCGGGATGGTTGGCGACTACCATCAAACTGAGTAAAGCGCCGATCGAATTTCCGACAAATACAGCCGGTTCCTGTACCAATTCCGTCCAGAAATCTGTGAGTAATTCTTCCCACAATTCGAGGGTATAATCTAGGGCTGGTTTAGCGGAACCCCCGAATCCCAACAAGTCTAGGGCGAATACTCGGTAGCCACCAGCAGCCAGTGCGGGGATGTTTTGTCTCCAATGTCCGATCGAGGCCCCAAAGCCATGAATTAAGATCAGAGGGCGACCGGTTCCTTGGACAGTATATTGAATTTTGCGATCGCGCCATGTCCAAATTAGTTTTTCTAAGCTGTTGGCCGATACTAGCTGTTGTGTCGTCACGATGGTTATGTAAAGTTTTGTTAACTACTTTGATGATAGCAGGATAACGGGGCTTATGGACTCCGACTCCTCGAAACCGGGTTTTTCACCAAATCTGGGACTGTAACGAGTATGCTCGGAAAAAACCCGGTTTCTGCCCCGTGCGTCCAGTTTAAAGAGTATCAATTATTGCATATCGGTTGGGAAGATTTGAGTCGCGTATTTGGTTGCATCATCTACGTGGCAATTAAAGATGGTAAAATTTGGATTGAACGAGATGGCACGGAAATCGGAGTTGGCAATGAATTGGTTGAAGCTGGAGTTCCAAAACATGATATAGTTTTGGCTTTTAAAGCACCATATAGACGGAAATTTACGGAGTTTGCGGTTGGTTGATGCCATAAGTGCGATCGCTATCTTCTGATGCTAAAATTGCAAGCGGTAGCTAAAGGAAAAATGTTATGTTTGAGTTTTTCGTAAGAGGTAACTATGTCAACAACTGCGATCGATATTGGCACCCTGGTTGTCAGTACGCCTGAAACTTGTGGAGGGCGGCCCCGAATTGCGGGAACCAGAATTTCTATCGCTCAAATTGCCGTTTGGAATAAACAAGGACTGAGTGTAGAAGAAATACTCGAAGAGATTCCCTATTTAGATTTAGCACAGGTTTATGCGGCGCTATCTTACTATCATGCTAACCGCAATAAAATAGAGGCAGATTTAGCCACAGAATTAGCTGAATATCAGCTTTTGGAATCCGAACATAGGGCAGGCTAGCTTTAATAAAATTTACATTGGGCGCCAGAAACCGGGTTTTTTACGAAAATACCTGTTGCAGCCCGCAGATTCAGAAAAACCCGGTTTCTTTGTCGGAGTGCGTAAGTCCTGTTTAATCAGCCAGATTCCTTGTTAAAATAAAATTTTTGTCAGGGCCATCGCCACAGCATCGCAATGAAAAAATAGCCACTATCTCCCTGCGTAAAGTCATGCCCCAAGACTTCTCCGGTAAAAATCTCCGAGGCCACAACTTCAAAAGTCAAAATCTCACAGGTGCAAAATTCATCGGTGCAGACATCCGAGGCGCAAACTTCACCAATGCCATCCTCAAAGAAGCTGACTTCACCCGTGCCAAAGCTGGATTGCAACGCCGCTGGACAATTTTTCTAGTAACTATCTCGCTAGTTTTATCGTTAATATCGGGATTGATGTCAGGCTTGACTACAGGTTGGGTAACATTGTTTTTTACTCCAGATAACATCCAAAAGTACACTCTGATTCCAGGTTTTTTATTGCTGATTGTTTTGGCAATTTTCTTTATTGTTACACTGCGCCAAGGTTTAATGGCAGGGGCAGGGGCAGCGGCAGTGACAGGGGCAGTGGCAGGCGCAGTGGCAGTGGCAGGGGCAGCGGCAGTGGCAGCGGCAGTGGCAGGGGCAGGGGCAGGGGCAGGGGCAGCGGCAGCGGTAGGGGCAGCGGCAGTGGCAGCGGCAGTGGCAGTGGCAATGGCAGGGGCAACGGCAACGGCAGGGGCACCGGCAGCGGCAGTGGTAGCGGCAGTAGCAGTGGCAGTGGCACCGGCAGTGGCAGCAGCCGTGGCACCGGCAGGGGCAGCAGCAGCGGCAGCAGCAGCGGCAGGACTAGGTATTTACGTTGCTTGGCGTGCCCTGGCTGAGGATGAGAAACAGGCCTTGATTCGCACGATCGCCATTGCCTTTGCTGCTACAGGTGGCACTAGCTTTCGCAATGCCGATTTAACTGATGCCAATTTCACTGAGGCAACTCTCAAAAGTACAGATTTTAGAACCGCCAATCTCACTCGCACTTGCTTCCACAAAACAGAAAAACTCGATCGCGCGCGCGTCGGTAATTCGATACTAGCTGATACCCGCGTCCGAGAATTACTCATCACTGGCAACGGCTACAAAAAATCCTATGTTGGTGCGAATCTCCAAGGTGCA
>JAYTZD010000246.1:0-3573 GCA_043742065.1 Oscillatoriales bacterium | reverse complement strand
TTGCTACCAGTGATGGATCGATATTTAGGTGTTACGGAGTTTCACTTGTTGCCTGCGTCACCAAGGTCAGCGACCTATTAATATGCTAACACAAAGCCCTCCTACAAGGACAGGGTTTTAAACCCAATTTCCTGATAAATTCTAAAATCTAAATCTTAAAATTTGACAATGGAAAACAAAATTAACCCCTCCACAAATCGACCAAAACCCCCAGAAAATCCCAAAGTTCCCCCCACAAGACGCCGCCGCCAAGCCCGACGTACCCAAAATCCTCAACAGTCTCAACCTAAAACCCGCATCTCAAAAACTCCTACCCCATCCACCCCAACATCAGTCCCCAGATATCCCTGGAAAAGACTAATCGCTAATTTGACAGCCCTCACCGTCTTGTGTGGCTTCGCAGGTTTGATGGGCGGCGGCGCATGGCTGAGTTACCAACTGATTGTCGATCCCAACGGCAACAAATGGATCACTAAATTTGTCCCCGAATGGTCACGCCTTCCCCTCGGTACCAGAGATTCCATCCAAACCCTCGATCAAATTCAAGCTAGTGTTCGGAAATTGGGATTTGTCACCGGAGAACCTCTACCACTTCCCATCCATCAATCCGGCGACAATTCTGTTTCCGATTTGTTACTACCAATCATGGTAGAACGTACTGTCAACGCTTCTACAGCCTGCAAAAATCCTTGTCGTCAAATTGTCGAACTTCGCGTATACAAACGAGTGCAACTTCCCGATCGCGATTCCGATACAGTACAATATTTTCAGTTAGCCAGTTCTGTAAATGTAGAAGGCCCTGCCGAATCTTTCGTACTCGCTTCTTTAGCTGACTCCAAATCAGATAATCAAGGCTCGAATCAGTCCCTACCACTGACAGAACTGCGCCGCTTTAACGGAAAAGCCCCGAACTCCGGAATTTGGTTTAATGTCAGCGGTCAATTAGTCCGGGGCGACAAAAAAATTCCCTACGGACAAGTCGTTCGCTACAACCCCAGTCAAAATCATTTAATCTCCCTCTTGGAATGGGTGAGTGCGGCCGGACAAGCCCCAAATTGGCAACAAATCGTTAAAGGTTCAAATCCACAATTGGCGATCGATCAAACCGTTGGTTTAGAACCACAATTTACCATCTATCAAATAGGATCGCGTAAATTTGTCCCCAACCCCGTTCAATTGAACGCCATTTCTTTGGAAGAATTTGCCTTAAATGACGAAACTTACAAAAATGGCCTACGACTCGCCAAAAGTGGCCTGTGGTCTCCAGCCTTAAATGTCATGCGTACAGCTAAAGGAAAAGCCGCCAGTAATTGGCCCATCGTTGCCCAAGCTCAACTAGATGCGATCGAATTTCACGCTAAGATTACTAAAGCTCAGGCGATCGCATCCTGGGCCAGTCCCGGTCAACAAGTTCTCGCAGAATTGATAGACGGTCGCTGGAATCAAGCACTACAAGTATTTGAAGCAGATCCGAGCAACAGCAACGAAATTGCCAAAACCCTCAAAAATGACGACGGGAAGCTCTTGAACCGCGTAGACACAGCCTTGAAAGTCAATTCGAGCGATGGGGATGTCAAAGCTTGGGGCGCACTAATTGTCGCAGCTCAAAACGGAACTCGCGAGGCGATGAATTGGCTAGATCAACAATCAGATACCGACAGCGAAACTAGGAATCGAATTCGGAATTTAGTCAACAAGCTTGAAGAAGCAGTTTCTCTAGCTGAAAGTTTACAACAACACAAAAGTCAAATCATGGGTTCCGCTACTTTAGTTAGCAGTATCAATCCCAATGAATGGATAGAACCAGAAGCTAAAAATGAGTTGAAATTGACAGAACAACAAGTTTGGTATCAAGTCCAGGTAGCCAGTTTTTACGACGGAAAACGCTGGGTTAATCCACCATTTGCAGACATGGAAATCAACTCTTTTCCTACTACTCAAGTTAAGTGGTTATGGGGAAGACTAGGCTTACTAGCTGACTCCAAGATTAAAATTGACGTATCAATGAATAACGGTCAACAAAGAGTCGCTGTGGGAACAGTAAAAGCTGTACAGATTCAAGACGGAAATCTGCGCTTGCTCGCCGCCGTTGATAAGCGTTCCTAAGCAATTAAACATGGAATACTTGAGTCGAGTTAACAGTTAACCGTCAACGGTCAACCGTCAACCATCACCTAAAAGTCCAGCCGGAATGGATATAACCATATCCTTTCCTTCTCGGACAACAACACAAACAACTATTTTCTTGACTCAACTTACCAAAGTAACACACAAAGACCTTTGAGATATTAGCTCTCGCTCTTTTTAGAAAGTGCTTCAATCATCTGCCGTTTAACCGCCTTAGCCCAAAGCTCAAACTCTAAACTATTAATGCTGTTAATTTTGACTTCCTCAACAGGCTGAGGTGGGGCTTTTTTTACTGCTGTAGTATCCATTCTTTTTTTCTCTTCCAGAAAATGTGAGTAGTCGATCATCAACGATCAGAATCATACCTCTATGTTATGAACTAATTGCAAAAATTAAATCAATTAAATACATATAATGTAACGATAAAATGCAGTAAATACATTTAATCAATGCAATTTCCGAATCCAACCTGAAAACTTCCTAAAAACAGTCTATGCGATCGACTTTCGCTGATTTTTAATTATTATAATGTAAATTCTAAAACACTATCAAATCAACAATTATGCTAATACACTGATGTCTAAATGAATGTATTTGCCTATACAGCAAATAATCATTTTATGACAGTAAAAAAGATCGAGCATCAAAAAACAAACTCGTCAATTAGTGGGGCATTAATATTTGATTATTAATATTTAGCCAAATTTTTTATTTGTATGACCTTTGACTTCCTGGGTTATTTCCATTCCCCACAAAATTACCTTGGCGCTACGGGATACTCCAGAACAACCAAGTTATCTACTGTCCACAAAGATCCAGATTGTAGCCTCGGATCTTCCGGAACCTTCTTTAGCTGGAATGAATCTTAGAAAGTATCAGCAAAGAATAAATCTTTTTTGATTAATTACACTCATCGAAAAAGCACCAAGCTAGGTACTATTATCCAGTTCATATACTGAGTTTTCCTGGCTTTTCAGCTTACAACATGAGACTGGGAATCCCCTAATTGAAGAGGGATTACCTAAATTTTGATTCTTCAATTTATCAGAGTGACTCTAACACAAAACTTAATTTATCAAGGAGAACATCCATGAAATTTGTAAAACTATTAATTGCCGCAGCATTAATGTCTGCTTCGATTAGCCCCGCCTTAGCCCAAGAAAAAGTTCAAATCTTAGGCGCAAGCTACGGTGGTACTGGTTGCCCCGACCGCTCCGCCAGTGTCAGCGTTAGCCCCGACGGTCAAGAATTAACCATTCTATTTGATAAGTTTGCAGCCCAAGGAAACATCTCAACAGAAAAGCGGAAAAGCTGTAATCTCAGCATTCCCATCAAAGTACCTCAAGGTTTCCAAATTTCTCTCTACGATGCTGATTATCGTGGTTATGTCGCACCAAACACCCGCGCAAGCTTAAGAGCAGAATACTTCTTTGCAGGCAACCGAGG
>JAYTZD010000245.1:0-6992 GCA_043742065.1 Oscillatoriales bacterium | reverse complement strand
ACTTGCCAAAAATTAGTCCTATTTAATTAGCTCGACCTACTTATAATATTTTTATTAAAATAAAATATGGTATTTGACTTTTCTCCATTATGGATTTCTTTAAAATCATCTGCCATCGCCACTTTGTTTACCTTTTTCCTGGGAATAGCTGCCGCTAAATGGATGATTTCAACTCGCATCAAAGGTAAAGCTTTGATTGAAGGAGTTTTCATTGCCCCCTTAGTTTTGCCACCAACAGTTGTGGGATTTTTACTATTGTTGGTGTTTGGCAGAAATGGGGCGATCGGTCAATTTTTGCTAAAATTCAACTTAACTATAATTTTCACTTGGCAAGCCGCCGTAATTACCGCAACAGTTGTGTCATTTCCGCTGATGTACAAAACTGCTTTGGGAGCTTTTGAGCAAATTGATCCTAATCTTCTGAATGCAGCACGGACTCTGGGAGCTTCGGAATGGCAAGTTTTTTGGCGGATTATGTTGCCGCTAGCATGGCCGGGAATTCTAGCAGGAACTATTCTGGCTTTTGCCCGCGCTTTGGGAGAATTTGGCGCTACTTTGATGTTGGCTGGAAATATTCCTGGACAAACTCAAACTATTCCTATGGCAATTTATTTTGCTGTGGAATCTGGGGATATGAGGCTCGCTTCTATTTGGGTTTTGATTATTCTGAGTCTGGCTTTGAGTTTGCTAACTGCTGTTAATTACTGGACTGAGTTTATGAAGTGTAGGGACACGGCAATGCCGTCTCCCTACAGGGACAGGGACAAGGACATGGCATTGCCGTCTCCCTACAGGGACAGGGATGGGGACAGCAGTGGACTATCTTTAAATATTTCCAAAACTGTTTCTGGCTTCGGATTAAATGTCGGCTTCGACATCGAACAAGAAGTGCTCGGAATTTTGGGTGCGTCGGGTTCTGGTAAGAGCATGACTCTCCGCTGCATTGCTGGTTTGGAAACGCCAAATAGTGGTCAAATTGTAGTTAATGGTAGGGTTCTATTTGACTCCGCCAAGGGGATTAATGTGCCGTCTAAAGACCGTAAAATTGGTTTTTTGTTTCAAAACTATGCTTTGTTTCCTCACCTGACTGTTGCTCAAAATATTGCCTTTGGCTTGCAGCATTTATCGGAGAATGAACAAACACGGAGGGTGACAGAACAACTAATTTCGGTGCAAATGTCGGGGTTAGAAAATCGCTACCCGCAGGAACTTTCGGGAGGCCAACAGCAGCGGGTGGCTTTGGCAAGGGCGATCGCAACTTCTCCAGAATTGCTATTGTTAGATGAACCGTTTTCTGCTTTGGATACCCATTTGCGGAGTCAACTGGAACGGGAGTTAATGCAAACTCTGGCTAATTATGGCGGCATTACTTTGTTTGTCAGTCACAATTTAGAGGAGGTTTACCGGGTGTGCAGAAATCTACTGGTTTTGGATGAGGGAAGGGCGATCGCCTTTGATACTAAAGAACACATTTTCGATCGCCCTGGCAATGTCACTGTGGCTCAACTTACTGGCTGCAAGAACTTTTCAACCGCTAAACGGATTTCTGAAACTGCGGTGGAGGCGATCGACTGGGGTTGTTCCCTGGCCGTGGTTGAACCGGTTCCCGAATCTTTAGCTTTTGTGGGAATTCGGGCTCATCAAATTAGTTTTGTTCGGGAGTGCGATCGGGCAAATACTTTTCCTTGTTGGATAGCTTCGACTGTGGAAACTCCGCATCGGGTGACATTATATCTCAAATTGCACTCGCCTCCCCATAATTCCCAAGATTATCAGTTACAAGCTGAAGTTTTCAAAGAAAAGTGGAGAGGTATTAAAGACAATCGTTTTCCCTGGTATGTTCATTTCGAGCCAATTAGGTTAATATTAATGGAGGCATGAGTTGACCAGCTATATCCGAAGGAAGAAGGAAGAAGGAAGCCCTTCGACTCCGCTCAGGGAACAAAGAAGGAAGATGCAATAAAACCATCGGTTTTAGCAATTTCAAATATCCTAATTACCTTGGCGGTTGCTAGATATATAGTTAACAGTCAACAGCTAACAGTCAACAGTCAACAGTAAACAGTAAACAATATTAAACCATGACTAACAAAGTTCAAAAAACCGAAGCCGAGTGGAAACAGCAACTCACACCCGAACAGTTCAAAGTTGCGAGACAAAAAGGTACGGAAAGAGCATTTAGTGGCGAGTATCACGATAATAAGCAGCCAGGAAATTATAATTGCGTTTGCTGCGGTACGCCACTGTTTGAATCAGAAACAAAGTATGATTCCGGTACTGGTTGGCCAAGTTTCTACGCTCCTGTTAACGAAGAAAATGTTAAGCGTGAGTCGGATAATAGTTTGTTTTCGCGCCGAACAGAGGTGTTGTGCGCTGTGTGTGACGCTCATCTCGGTCACGTATTCAATGATGGCCCCAAGCCAACTGGTGAGCGTTATTGTATGAATTCTGCTGCTCTTAATTTCGTTCCCCAGGATTGAGCCAACGGTTAACAGTGAACCGTTAACAGTGAACAATCCAAGCTGTTCTGGAATAGGCCCAAAACCTGTTCCAGCCAATCTATGTTCAAAAGTCTCCCATGCTGCTATCTTGTTGTGGAGACAAAAAGATGAAAAAATAGTGGCGGGATGGGATGGTTTATCAGCGAGTTTTGCTGAAGCTCAGCGGTGAAGCGCTGATGGGTGATTTGGGCTACGGGATCGATCCGGTAGTTGTTAGTTCGATCGCCCAGGAAGTTGCCCAAGTGGTGTCTGAAGGCATTGAGTTGGCGATTGTTGTCGGCGGCGGCAACATTTTTCGTGGGGTGAAGGCGGCTTCGGCAGGTATGGATCGGGCAACCGCAGACTATGTGGGTATGATTGCTACTGTGATGAATGCCATCACATTGCAGGATGCCCTAGAGCAAGCAGGAGTGCCAACAAGGGTGCAAACGGCGATCGCCATGCAAGAAGTAGCTGAAACCTACATTCGACGGCGCGCCATTCGTCACTTGGAAAAAAAACGGGTAGTTATTTTTGGTGCCGGTTCTGGTAATCCTTTTTTTACTACCGATACTACAGCCGCTTTGCGGGCGGCGGAAATTGATGCAGAGGTGATTTTTAAAGCGACTAAGGTAGATGGGGTGTACGATTCTGACCCCCATATCAACCCGAACGCTCGCAGATACCAAACTCTCACCTACGCACACGTCTTGAACCAAGACTTGCGGGTGATGGACAGTACGGCGATCGCCCTTTGTAAAGAGAATAATATTCCTATTATGGTATTTGACCTGACGGTATCGGGTAACATCTACCGAGCAGTAATGGGAGAATCTATTGGAACCCTTGTGGGAGGTTTTTGTGAAGTTAGCTGAAGTAGAAGACCATATGCAAAAGGCGGTTGAGGCTACTCAACGGTCTTTTAATACTATTAGGACGGGACGGGCAAACGCATCTCTCCTCGATCGGATCATGATAGATTACTATGGTGCTCCAACTCCGATCAGATCCCTTGCCAGCGTCGGCACGCCGGATGCGTCTACAATCACTATTCAACCTTTCGATCGCCAAGCACTCAATTTGATTGAAAAAGCGATTTCGCTGTCGGATGTGGGGCTCGTACCCAACAACGACGGTTCAACTATTCGCTTGAACATTCCACCGCTGACGAGCGAGAGACGCCAAGAATTTGTCAAAATGGCTGGTAAGTTTGCTGAAGAAGGCAAAGTTGCAATTCGCAATGTCCGCCGCGATGCCGTAGACTCAGTTCGTAAGCAGGAAAAAAGCAGCGATCTTTCTAAGGATGAATCGCGCGACTTGCAAGATAAAATTCAAAAGCTGACTGACAAGTACATTGCCAAAATTGAAGAGGTTTTGGGTACGAAAGAGAAGGATATCGTGAAAGTATAAAATCAGGAGTTAACAGTTGACTGTTAACGGTTAACTGTTAACTGTTGACTGTTAGTTGTGATTTACTACTAATTGCTAATAACCAGTAACCAGTAAGAACTGATTAATGATATCGTTCCCGGTTGCATCGGTATGACAGAGGACACGGCAATGCCGTGTCCCTACAATATTATTTTGGGTAGGGACACGGCATTGCCGTCTCCTAATTTCTGCAAATAATCACTCCGATGCAACCGGAATTTATATGACAGAAGAATTACTAAAAATGATAATTGATTTTTATAAAGTAGATGAGCCTTACGGCTGCTTTTCTAATTTTTCACTCCACAGTATTTGCATCAACGGTCAAAACTGGCTGACTGTGGAACACTACTATCAAGCTCAAAAATTTGTCACCAGTGATGATCAAAGCTTAGTTGCGATGATTCAAGCTGTTTCTACCCCTCAAGAAGCTGCTAATTTGGGTCGCGATCCCAAGTACCGGGTTCGTGCTGATTGGGAAGCGGTAAAAATTTCAGTGATGTGTGAAGCGGTTAAAACTAAGTTTATCACCCATCCAGATATTCAACTTGTTCTCCTCGACACGGCCGATCGCCTGATTGTCGAAAACTCACCAACAGATTACTATTGGGGCTGCGGGTGCGATCGAACTGGACAAAATCATTTGGGTCAAATTCTGATGAGCGTGCGCCGCGAAATCTCTGAAAGTCTTCTCAACCAAGAAAATTTTTAATTGTTAAGTTAAGTGTCGATATATAAAGCTATATGTTAAAAATAATAAAATGTCATAAGTTTTGATAATTAATGTAACACAATTTTAAGATTGCGAGAAATTGATAAGATCATTAAAATAATAGTCAGGAGTGCGAGGATTATCTCGTTCGAGCTGCGATCGATCCAAAAATCTACAAATATTAAATTTGAGTCCGATTTTTGAGATCGGAACCTCCCCATCTATCCAGCGAAAAATTCTGATAATTATTACATTACATTACATTTCCAAAAAAGGATATTTATGAAATTGACCGAAAAACCAGAAGGACTAAATTATCAACTAAACAAAGAAGTCTTGGTACGTCGCATAACTGAACGAATCCGCCAATCTTTAGAATTAGAAGATATTTTAACTTGCACTGTAGAAGAAGTACGGTCTTTTCTGAACACAGATCGGATCATGATTTATAGATTTAGTTCAGATGGTAGCGGAGAAGTTGTGGCCGAATCAATCGATCGCAACCGTCTTCCTTCCTTGAAAGGACTAAACTTTCCAGCAGATGACATTCCACCCCAAGCCCGCGAAATGTATGTCAGTCAACGTCAGCGGACAATAGTAGATGTGAATTCGGGCACGATCGCCCTAAGTCCCTTGGATGTAGCCGAAACAGGTCAACCTTTAGCCACTGAGGAGATTTACCACCGAACACTCGATCCCTGTCACAGAGCTTATTTGATGGCAATGGGAGTGCAATCTTCCGTAGTTGTGCCAATTTTACACCGCAGGAACACACAGGCCAACAGCAAAACAGAAACTTGCCAATCACCGGAGTGCTTGACGAGATATGATCCACAGAATCATAGCCAAAGTCATATTGAACTCTGGGGACTGTTGGTATCTCACCACTCCACCTCCCGCAAGATTTACCAAACAGATTTAGAAGTAATTCAGCTAGTAGCGGATCAATTGTCGATCGCGATCGAGCATTCCATGCTTCTACAGCAAACCCGCTCTCAAACCGCCCTGGAAGCAACCGTCAGCCACATTGCCACCCTATTGTACGGTGGTGCAAAAATTCAGTTAGAACAGGCTTTAGAAGCCACTGTCACCGAGATGCAGGGCAGCGGCGGGAGACTCTACATCAGCCGCCCGAAAATCAGCCCTGAAAAGTTATCGACTCCCAAAATTGATGGCGAATTTCAAATTGTGACAAATCATCAAATTTCCCCAGTTGATTCCACTACCGATTCAGCCTTTGAACTATTCGTCATAGGGGAGCAACCCACACTTCTTGACTGGGAACAAGTAAGTGCGATCGAATCTCATCCCCTTTGGCAACAATGGCTAAGCAAAGGATTTAACCATAATCAAGATATTTTCAACTTAGCAATAGCCAATACTGCAACCACTTCAACTCCCCAATTCCCAGTGTGGACAATTACAGACTTATATGAAGAACCTCAATTTAGAGTTTTAGTTTCAGCTTTCAAATCTACAAAAATTCGAGGAATGTTAGTAATTCCTCTCCACTACCAACAGAAGCTAATCGGCTGTTTGACAATTTTTCGCAATGAAATTGATACCACAAAAACCTGGGCGGGATACTTTGATAGCAACGTTCAACAAATTCTTCCCAGACAATCCTTTGAAGTCTGGCAAGAAATTAAAAAAGGTCAGTCACATCAGTGGGAATGGCAAGAAATCGAGCAAGCTTTAGCGATTGGTAGCCAATTTAGTTCAGCAATTCAGCAATACCTTCTACATCGAGAAGTCCAGGATTTGAATGCAAACTTGGAGCGTCAAGTTCAACAACGTACCGCTCAATTACAAAAATCATTGGATTTTGCCAAAGTATTGACGCGAGTCAGAGATCAAATTCGTAGCACCTTGGACTTAACAACCATATTGCAGACTATTGTTCGAGAAGTGAGATTTTTGCTCGATACCGATCGCACAGTAATTTACCAATTTGCCAAGAAAAAACAGGGAGAGGTAGTTGTTGAAGATGTTCGGGGTGAGTGGCGGTCAATTTTAGGCATCAAATCTCCAGAAGAATGTTTTGGCGAAGACTCATCATGTTTTTATAAAGAAGGAAAAGTACGGGCTATTCATGACATTTACGCTGCGGATTTAACGCCCTGTCACATCGAATTTTTGGAAAGTTTGCAGGTGAGAGGAAGTATAATTGTGCCGATCGGTCAAAATTCACAATTCTGGGGATTGTTGATTGTCCATGAGTGTTCCGGGCCCAGAGTTTGGCAAAAAGCAGAGCAGGAATTGTTACAACATTTGACCGATCAAGCTGCGATCGCCATTCACCAAGCAGAGCTTTATCAAGACAGCCTAAATGCAGCCGCAGCCGATCAAGCAAAAGCTGAACAGCTAGC
>JAYTZD010000244.1:0-3579 GCA_043742065.1 Oscillatoriales bacterium | reverse complement strand
TTTGATTTTTACATTTTATTTTCTATAGTTGACTAATCATAGCAAGGAGCAACAATTATGGGACTATTTGACCAAATTTTAGGTGCGATCGGCAATCCTAACCAACAAGCAAGCACAAATCAGTTGGGCAGCATTCTGGGTGCGGTAGAGCAGTTAAGTGGCAATCAGGGCGTGGATGCGGGTACGACTCAGTTGGCGATGTCGGTTTTGGGCGGATATGTGCGATCGGCTTTGCAAGATGTGCGATCGCAATCTGGAGATGCACAAGCACAACAAGTTGTCAACCAATTTAGTGGCACTGATCCGAATCCCGATGCGGTACAAAGTTTATTCGGT
Organism: Oscillatoriales bacterium; assembly: GCA_043742065.1. Lineage (GTDB taxonomy): Bacteria > Cyanobacteriota > Cyanobacteriia > Cyanobacteriales > Microcoleaceae > Microcoleus. The sequence continues at coordinate 3,243 of JAYTZD010000244.1, read as the reverse complement.
GGTAGCCAACTGGCGCAAATAGTCCAAGATATCGCTCAAAAAACGGGCTTGAATAACTCGACAGTACAAGCGATGATACCGGTTTTAGTGCCGATCGTCCTGAATTTGCTGCAAACCGGCAGCAATGCCCAAAACCCAGCCCAAGGCGGAAATTCGGTTTTGAATGCGTTTTTAGATGCAGATGGAGACGGTGATGTAGATATGACTGACACAATGTCGATGGCTAGCCGCTTTTTGAATCAGCAGAGTTAGCGCTAGCTACTAATATAGAGGACATGGCAATGCCGTCTCCCTACCGCGATTAATTGTAGGGAAACGGCACTGCCGTCTCCTGATTTCGGCTACTATAGCTTAGTAGCGTAACCCGTACTTACCAAAAACTCTCGCAACTTTCCAAAGAATTGAGTGCGATCGGACCCTTGATAAACCCTCTCCAATAACTGCCAACTTTCCATCTGCTGTCCCAGTACATACTGGTTCGCCATATAAGCCGCCAACACCCCTTTCACATCTTTATTCTCATTTAAATGCTTGTTAGATTCCAGCCAAAGTTCACAGGAATTCGTATATACTTGCACCGGATACTGCTTACTAACATTCAGCATTTTACCTTGGCGATAGTGCCAAATTTGCAGCGGCAATCGAGAATCAGCATAATTCGTAAAAGCCTCGGCAAATCGCCCGTCTAAGCTCTTGAATTCCGGGATGTCATTTTTGCCATAATCGACTATTTCGTAGCTCACATTGCCCCAGAAATGCTTAATATGAGTGTATTTCTTAGTTGCAGGTTCGTAGCGATAAATAAACGAATAATTGCAGCAGCGGACACCACTTTTTGTTGACACTAAATCTGCGAGCACTTCCGGTTCCTTGTCTCCATCCAAATCGCGGACTCGCAGCGATAACAAACGCCCTTCCGAAACTTCCTCGCTGGCTTTTTTGTCCGGGTTGTCTACTAGAGAACGAGTCGGAATTAGCACGGGTTCTTGTAATAAAACTTGACCATCTCGGATAATTTTAATCCGAATATTTTTACCGTTTTCCTCTTCCTTCACAAAGGAAATTTCTGCCCGGACTTTCTCGGATTCCGAAGTTTCTGTGGTTCTCGGCGGCCCGATATCTGACGGAACTTGCGCGATATATTGGGAAGGAACTAGAGCTGTTTGTCCCGGTTTAGCAATTGCTTGACACAGGAAAGTTGCTACTTCGGCGCGACTAGCATTACGTGTGGGTTCTAGTTGTTTGACTGCGGGATAATTGACCACAAGTTGCTTTTCTGCTGCTGCTGCGATCGCATTTCTGGCCAATTCGGGAATTTCCCGCGCATCGTCAAAAGTCGCATCCAAAATTTCCAGGGCTGGCCCGGCGGGTGTATATTTCAATCCGCTGCTTAAAGCTACCAAAACTTGCCAGCGCGGAATATTCAAAATCGGGTTAAAAATACTACCGCTGTAACCGGACAGAAAACCTGTTTGATAAGTTTCTCGAATCGCTTTGAAACCCCAATAACTGGTAGGAATATCTACAAAAGTAATTGGATTGCGGATGTTTTTGGCATCTGGAAAAGCCTTGCGAAGCATCGCCGCAAACTCAGCACGACTGACGGGGCGATTCGGCCGAAAACTGCCGTCTTCATAATAGCCAGTGATGATTTTTTTGTCCGCCAACTCTTCAATACAAGCTTGAGCCCAATGGTCTTTCACATCCTTAAATTTAGCTTGAGCAAATGCGGGCCCTGTATTCAGCCCTGGGAAGACCAAATTTCCGAGGATGATGCCCAAAGCTACTACGAAAGCAATTAGAGCTTGACTTTTGTGCGATCGAACCATACAACAGCCTCCTTTAGAGTGCGAATTTGCGATCGAAACTTACGCCAGGTTTACATAATATCAGGTATTCTAACCGAATCGAACACTCATTTAGAATTTAAATTCATCTCCATCAACATTTTTGTTTTGATTGTTAATTCTTCAGAAGTACCTGCAACTTTAACACTCATTTCACTATTTGAGTTCATAGAGACAGCAGAACGGATAGGCATTAATTGATCTAGTCGCATTATAACTTCTCCCTGACCCTGAGAAGCAAAAGATTTTAGGGCTACATTAGCTCCCGCAGGTAGTTGAGGTGAAGTCAGTTTTTGGGGATTTGCTTGCTGTTTCATAGTAATACTCAGAGTGACAACTCCATCTTGCAAACTAATCAATTCATAGCTAGCAATTTGATTCAGATTTATACCACTAACATTAGATGGAGAAGAGATGATCCATTTTGCTCCTTTTCCAACTGCTTCGGCGGGGAGTGGCGCAGAAAGTTGCCCTAAAGATTTAGACATTTGTTGAACCATTTGTTTGAAGTTGTTGTCTGCTCCTTCTGGTAAAATAAATTCACCTCCTTTGTGATGACCCCGACTATCCATGATTGCAGAACCTTTCAATCCAACTAATTTCTTGAGTGAGATCCGCATGGCATCAAGAGCAGCAGTTGGCAAAGTTGAAGTGTCACCAGCAACATCTGCTTTGGTATAATAAAACTCGTAGTGAATATCTCCATTGGCATCAATCTTAGTAGCTTTTGTGTCTATAGTTAAGACCATTGTCGGAACTTTAGTCACATTCATAGACTTATCTGGTGTGGATGTTCCCATCTCCATTTTGACCGCCATAGTTGTCGTTTGTTTGACACCTAAATTTGGCTTTAAATTCAGTTGCTGACGGGGTTCAGCTCCCGGATTTACCAGTTGTATTTGCAGAGATTGTGAGGGCGCAGAAGGTAAGGTTCTATCCGTTGGCTGCTGCACGAAAAGAGGAGTTTCCGCTTTGCTCGAATTAGGAGAAAGCTCCATGACCAATCCTGTACTCAAAAACAAGAAAGATGCCATCAACAATGTTTTTTTCATAAACTTATTCTGGTGTGAGTTAATTGGTACTTTGTTGCCAAAGTCGATCGACTGTGACAAAATTATAACCTTTATCGAGAAGCAAGGGAATAATTTTTTCAACAGAAGCGGCGACATCTTCGCCACCGCAAGCACCGTCATGGAGTACAATAATTGAACCATTGATAGTTTGATCGACCACGCGACTAACAACTCTCGAAACTCCAGGCCGTACCCAATCTTCTGGGACAACACTCCACATCACGGGTCGATATTCCCACTGTTTCAATAATTGGAGCGTTCGAGGAGTAAAAATGCCGTTAGGTGGCCGCACATCTCGGATTAATTTTGGGTCTAAATTGCTA
>JAYTZD010000243.1:0-3581 GCA_043742065.1 Oscillatoriales bacterium | reverse complement strand
AAAACCCAAAAATGCAGGAATTGTTGACTTTGGGCAAGCCAGTTGCGATCGCACAATTGAATGTAATTGACGACGCGACTTTGCCGGGATTGCCGGGAACATTGAAATACGATGACGAAGGAGTGCCTGCTCAGTGCAAGCATTTAATTAAAAATGGCGTTTTAACCCAACGAATGCACAATCGCGAGACTGCGGGCAAAATGGGGGAATCTCCGACGGGAAATGCACGGGCTTTGAGTGCTACTTTTATGCCCTTGGTGCGAATGACTAATACTGCGATCGAATCTGGCGAAAATTCCTTTGACGAAATGATTGGCGACATTGAGGAAGGAGTTTATGCAGTGCGGATGCTGGGGGGACAAACTAACGGTGAAATGTTTACCTTTGCGGCGGCTCAAGGTTACATGATTCGCGACGGCAAATTGGCTGAACCCGTGAGTGATGTTACCTTAAGTGGTAACGTATTTCAGACGCTAAAGGATATTGAGGCGATCGGAAATGACTCAGTTTATGCCTACGGCGGTTGTGGCAAAGGTGGCCAGGGTGGCTTACCAGTAAGTGTCGGCGGCCCCCATTTGCGAATTAAAAATGTCGTTGTCGGCGGCAGGTAATCAGATCAATTCCGGTGGCACCGGAATTGATATTACCAAAAATCAGGACACGGCAATGCCGTGTCCCTACAATGTTATTCTGGGTAGGGAAACGGCACTGCCGTGTCCTAATTTCTTGAACAGCAACCGGAAATGATATCAAAGGGTTTCTATCAAATCCGGTGCCACCGGAGTTGATATTACCAAAAATCAGGACACGGCAGTGCCGTGTCCCTACAATATTACTTGGGGTAGGGAAACGGCACTGCCGTGTCCTAATTTCTTGTTTACAAAAGTTTCATTTCTTCTTCCAGTACCCGAACCAAATCTTGATTACCATTGGCTCTAGCTACTTCGATGCGGTGAGTCAATTGCTTCTGAATATTCGATCGATGGGTATCGGCTATTTTTTTGACGTTTTGACGATTGGCGTTCATGGTCGGGCTTCCTTATATTAAATTCGGTGTAATTCGCTACCCTTTTAATATAACGCGAAATTTCAAAAAGTATCGAAATTTACAAAAACTTTACACTTGTTGACCGATCGCCCAAAATATCTTATACTTTTACCCTTAAGTCAATAGCGAAACCTTGACAATCAAACACAAGAAGGAATTGGGCATTGGGAATTGGGCATTGGGAATTGGGCATCTGCCTTAAATTTGCCCCAAAGCCTCAACCAACTGCTGAAGGTGTGCGAGCTCGTGAGTTGCCATCAGCGAAATCCGAATGCGACTCACACTCACAGTCGGAGGGCGAATCGCTGGGGCGAAAATACCCATTTCCTTCAGTTGGCTGCTAGCGGCTAAAGCTGTGGCTGCATCTTTTAACAGAAAACTGAAAATTGGGGAATCAGAATTGCTAATTGATAATTGATTCTGGTTAGCGCAATATTTCAATGCTTCTATGTTTTGCTGCAATCGATCGCGGCGATCGGGTTCTTGTTGTACAATTTTCACAGCTTCCAAAGCAGCGGCTGTATCCGCCGGAGTCAATCCCGTAGTATAAATCCAAGTCGGAGCCCGATTGCGGAGAAAATCAATTAAAGCAGAAGAGCCTGCAACGTAGCCACCCAAACTTCCCAAAGCTTTGCTGAGTGTGCCAACTTGAATCAACGTTTCTCCGGTACACCCGAAATGTTCGACACAACCAGCACCACTAGCACCGAAAACTCCTGTAGCGTGAGCTTCGTCTACTAATAGCATACAGTTAAATTGTCTAGCCAAATCTAGCAACTGCGGTAACGGACATAAATCTCCGTCCATACTGAAGACGCTATCGGTAACAATTAGACACTTGCGATAGCTGGCGCGATTTTGCTCTAGCTGAGCTTTCAAATCCTCAACATTGCAGTGCTCGTATTCTACAGTCTGGGCTCCGCTGAGCGTGGCTCCATTTTTCAGACTGGAATGGTTGTACTTGTCAGATAATATCAGATCGCGCTGACCGACGATGGATGCGATCGCCCCTAAATTCGCTAAATATCCCGAACTGAATACTAAAGCATCCTCAGTTTGTTTTAAATTAGCAATAGCCTGTTCTAGCTGTCGATGCAACTGGCGATGTCCTCCGACTAACCTCGAACCAGTCGTACCCGTACCAAACTCTTGAGTTGCAGCAATCGCGGCTTGAATTAACCTGTCATCGCCGGCTAATCCCAGATAATCGTTGCTAGCAAAGTTAATTAGCCAGTCGCCTGCTAATTTTACCCTAGGGCCTGGACAACTTTCGATCAATTGTGGCGATCGATACCAATCGGCGCGACGAATAGTGTTTAGAGACTTCTCTATCCAAGCATAAGGGTTAGGGTTCATCTTGTAGTGCGATCGGGTAATAAGTTATATTGTCTGATAGCGCAATTCCGATCTATCTCACAACAAGCATATGTCAGACACTAAAAAATACAGATTAGTTACCCGCAGCGATTTTGATGGTCTTGTCTGTGCCGTTCTGCTCAAAGAACTGGATATAATCGACGAAATTAAATTCGTCCATCCTAAAGATATGCAGGACGGAAAAATCGCCATCACTAACAATGATATTACCACAAATTTACCATATGTCGAAGGTGCTTATCTAGTTTTTGACCACCATTTCAGCGAAACTCTCAGACACGAAAAAATCCAAAAAAACCATATCATCGACCCCTACGCAGCTTCAGCAGCCAGGGTACTATACAAATATTATGGAGGTCAAGCCAAGTTTCCGCAGATTTCGGAAGCAATGATGGAGGCTGTTGACAAATCCGACTCTGCTCAATTTTCCCAAGAAGAGGTTTTGCATCCCACAGAATGGGTGCTGCTAAACTTCATTATGGATGCTAGAACTGGGTTAGGAAGGTTCAAGGAATTTACTGTTTCTAACTACCAGTTAATGATGCAATTAATTGATTACTGCAAGAATCATAAAATTGAAGAAATCTTGGAGCTTCCCGATGTCAAAGAAAGAGTAGATCTTTACTTCGACCAAGAAGAAAAATTCAAAGAGCAAGTACAGCGTTGTGCCAAAGTGTATAACGATTTAGTCGTTTTGGATTTGCGAAACGAAGAGACAATTTATGCCGGAAATCGATTTGTAATTTACGCCTTATTCCCCCAATGCAGTATATCGATTCACGCACTTTGGGGACTTAAGCAGCAAAACACTGTTTTCGCAGTTGGCAAGTCAATTTTTAACAAAAACTCTAAGGTAAATATTGGACACTTAATGTTAAGATATGGTGGTGGCGGACACCTAAATGCTGGAACTTGTCAAATTGAGAATGACAGAGCTAGTAAAATTTTGAATGAGCTAATTGCACAAATCGATCAAGATAGTTGAACATACAATATAGTCTTTCTCAGGTCAATTAGGTGATCCAGGGCATAGGGCATAGGGCATAGGTGCTTTCTTTTCCTTGTTTGAACTCCAAAAACCCGGTTTCTGCGTCAATATATCTCATATCAAATCCGTTTGCATCGGAATGATGTAAACGGAGGAGACGGCAGTGCC
>JAYTZD010000242.1:0-14769 GCA_043742065.1 Oscillatoriales bacterium | reverse complement strand
CTAGGCGGTACAATCGGACAGTTTGTTAAGGATTTGGAACTGATTGCTTTAGCTTCGGAATCTGATGAATGGATGAATGCTGTTGAGTATATTCCTTTTTAGTCAGTTTTACTCTCGAAAGCGCGATCGCAATTAAATCTCGCCTTGTAAAATTTGATTAACTGTTAAGTTAAGTTCGGCAAAGGTAGGAGAAATAGGGCGATCGGCGCTTCTAAATTCTGCTTCATCGTACCATCCCTCAGACAGCGTAAAAACAGTAATTTTTGCTTGTAACGGATCAACTATCCAATATTCAGGAATATTTAAAACACAATATTCGGCACGTTTAGCACGGTAGTCGATACTTTTAGTTGATTCGCTGACCACTTCTACCACTAAAAGCGGTGGTGGTTCATCAAGGCGAATCACAGCCTCCCGGTTTTGCAAGTTCCGCCACTGTTCTTTAGGAATGACAACTACATCCGGAATGCGAAGGGTATCCCAACGATCGCCACGAGGAGATTGAACGCCGATCGCCATTTGTTTAGATATCCAATCCCGTCCAATTCTAGCAATCTCGCTGCGAAATTGAATATTAACAAAATCGACAACTTCACCATGTTGTCCGGTTCCAAGCGCCATAATGACTAATTCTCCATTAACTAATTCATAGAGAGTATCTGTGCCGTCATCATAGCGGAGATACTCTTCTAATGTAAAGCGTTGGGTTATGGCAATCATAGTATTTGGTGTGCTTTGGTATGATTTAATTCGATATCCCTACAATTATATGACATAGACAGGCAACCGTTCAGTGTCACCACCTACCAGGCTACCCGACTCATTTTAATCTTCGGATACCATCGCTAGTATCACAGGAATAGGACTGGACTCCTCCACATACACCCGACGAATTTCCATCCGCCAGTTCCGATATTGAAGAGCTCACGCAGCAACACACACAACTCGAAAACCGATGTTGTTGTTGTCATTGTCCGGCGCATTGTTGTTGCGAATAGCCGATCGGCAATTCCTCGGATTGTTGTTCCAAGAACCACCGCGCAGCAGCCGAAAGTGCCTATCCCCTCTCTACTCCCTCGCAAATACGAGAGAAGCAAATATCTGTTGTCGCAATTGCCAAGTATCGCCATGTTCCAAATGCGCTACCCAACTTTGCAACGACTGAGTAATTTGAGATAACTCAATTTCGCCGTCAGCATATTGTACCTGCATTTGTCGCAGCCGTCGCTTAGCTCGCCGCAAATTTTCTGTCCTAACTCGAATGCGATCGGGCAAAACGCGAAAACCCAAGAAATTAGCCCCTTCCTTAGTCTCAAACAACTGACTCTTAATCGGGTGAATCTTCAACCTGAGACTTGCTAAATAGTCCTCCAAAGCCAGTCGCGCCTCAGCTAAAAACTCTCGATCATCCGAGAACAAAGCAAAGTCATCAACATAGCGAATATATTTTTTGACCTTGAGCCGTTCTTTGATAAAATGGTCGAAGCCATTCAAATAAACATTGGCACAAAATTGACTGGTTAAATTACCGACCGGTATGCCGCGCCTTCGTTCTAGGGGAGTTAATAAACTATCTCCTGGAAAATGCTCGTTCATCGGTTCTTGTTCATTACTGCGATCAATAATTTTATCAACCAGCCACACAGTGTCAGGACACTTCAATTTGCGGTGCAGTAAAGATTTTAAGATTTCATGGTCTATACTAGCAAAATACTTGCGAATATCACACTGCAAAACATAGCGACTAGAACGAGCAAAATCTGTGAAGCGGCGCAAAGCACGATGAGTCCCAAAACCCAATCGATTAGCATAGGAATCACCAATAAAAGTCCGTTCAAATATCGGTGTAATCACATTACATAGGGCATGATGAACTACTCTGTCTCTATAGGGTGCAGCCGAAATCAATCGCCTTTTTGGTTCGACAATTTCAAAAGTCCTATACTTACCAGGACAGTAAGTTTTATTAATTAGTTGCGTTTTTAGTTTGAGCAGTTCTGTTTCTAAATTATAGTTGAAAGCTAGGACATTATCACGGAAGCGCTTCCCCCTTTGGGCTGTCTTGGTGGCTGCCAACAAATTCTCAAATTCGATCACCTCAGACCATAAATTACCATATCGCTTCATGTCATACCAACTCCAGGTTTACTCTTCAGTCCGCGCAGGCGGACTTCGTTTGTGTAGACGCGGTTTCAACCGCCGGGTACTGTTGGTTTACCCTGAGATTCCTCGCTTCGCTCAGAATGACATAGTTAGGTTGTGATGCGTCCAGGATTGAACTGTTAACTGCTGACTTCTCGCTTCTTTTGTTGTTTGATCCAGCCACCGAGTTCAATCCCAATTTCATTGATTAACTTACTCGCATATTCGTATCGCTCAGCTTTCACCAGCTCAAAATCCAATAAAAGTCTCGTCTGATGTCGCACAATATCTAAACTACTGTTGAGCGGTTCTAATATAGTGAGTTTTTCCTTAGTATATCGAGCCTGGATTAGCTTTTCCAGCAAATCGTACAATCTAACAATTATCCTATCACCCAAGATGAATTTATGGTCTCTGGGCAACCGATTGAGTATTGGCACGTACCATTTGATTAAATCATAGGTTTTTTGAATGATAGGCAATTCTTGCATTGAATGATATTAAGTAGGTGGACATCTCTATTTTCTGTCATTGCGAGGAACGAAGCAATCTCTGAGACTATGCGATTGCTTCGCTAAAAGCTCGCAATGACACAATTATGTTGTATGTGCCTAAATCCTGAAAAAAAAATCGAGTCACCTTCGGCGACCTAAAAGTGAAAAATTAAGAAGTGTAAAGAGCAAGATGGTAAAAGTGTAAAGAACTATTAAGTCCACGCAGCAACACACACAACTCGAAAACCGAAGCCGTTGAAGTCATTGTCCGGCGCATTGACGTTGCGAATAGCCGAGCGGCAATTCCTCGGATTGTTGAACCAAGAACCACCGCGCAGCAGCCGAGTTCGTTTATCTTCCTTGGCGTTGATTAATAAGTCAACGTTGTTTTGATAACGATTATCATTACAAGTTTCATCCCAAACCGTACCATCCGTAGGCGCACCTTCATAACTATCATGCCAAGGGTCAGCAGACCACTCCCAGACGTTCCCGTGCATATCGTAGAGTCCAAAAGCATTGGCTACACCAAAACTACCCACAGGCGTTGTTTCCTTGCGGTAAACCCCTTTAGGCCCAGCACCATAGGAACCAGACCACTTGCCCTCTTTATCATCTGTGCCATCATAATTCGCTAAATCTGTGGTAATCGTCTTCCCAAAATGAAAAGGTGTCATTGTCTCCGCGCGACAAGCATATTCCCATTCGGCCTCGCTGGGTAGGCGGTAAGGCTTACCAGTATGTTGAGACAATCTGGCACAAAATTCGACCGCATCATACCAAGAAACGCATTCCACAGGGCGGTTTGCACCTTTGAAGCTAGAGGGATCTGGATTCAGTTCGCGTTCAAGTTGAGGTAGATTTGCTACAGTCTTCCACTGGGCTTGGGTAACAGCATATTTACCCATCAAAAAGGGTTTAATTGTCACCTGATGTTGAGGTTGTTCATTGTCACGGCTTTCCGCTTCAGTTTCCGGTGCACCCATCAAGAACCTACCCCTGGGAATATAAACCATCTCTAGAGTGTTATCGCCTAAGTCTTCAGCAAAATATGCAGCTTTTTTGGTTTCGCGTTGAGTAATTTGACCTTCAGGATTCACCGTGACAGTCTCAAAGCTAAAAGTATCAGCCGGAACAGGATGAGAAGGTAAATTAACTGTCACTCCAGGCACAATCACAGCTTCTCCTGTTGCTGTTTTTGGCAAGCTATCAAACAAATCAGTTGCTTTTGTATAGTGTCCTAGTGCCGTTTCCTTCATTGCCTTTGCTAGAGTTAACAAAGCTTGAAAACCATGTTTTCCCAAAGGTTCATCCAAAGTTGCTACTAAAGATGATTTTTGCAACCATTGAGAGAGATTTGGCTGTAGCAGTAACTTAGCGAGAGTTTCAGTTAATTTTTTTGCAGCTTTGCTGGGTTCTACATAAGCCAAAGCCGTCCAATACTGAGCTTGTTTTAACCCAGTAATATTCGATTGAAAGTTTCGCTTGACATACTTGAGTACAAATTCCGATAATTTGGTCAAATCATCTGAACTCAAATCACTTAAAAGCTCTTTACGAACAGCGCTATCCATTTCATATAGTTCCTCATCTACTTCGCTGCACAAACCAGACAATAGCAAATCAGAAACCACAATCCAAGGCACTTGTAGGTTTTCTGCCTGCAAAAGGTGATCCCGCAACCGATAGAGCAAATCTGGTGTCAAAGCCAACGGAAAAGCTGCATAACGAGCAAATCGCAAATGAGCTTCAGTAAAACGCTTTCCGAACCTTTCAATACGTTTAATCGCTTCTTGTTGTTTAGGGTCATTTACCGTTTCTGTAGATTCAATCATGGCACCACCTCATATCATTTCCGGTTGCATCGAAATCAGTCAAAATGAGGAGACGGCAGTGCCGTCTCCCTACAATTTCACGGTAGGGACACGGCACTGCCGTCTCCTCTATATCATTCCCAGTTAGTGTAGATTCAGTCATTTCAACACCTCAATTGCTGCTTGAAAGCCTTTGCTATCTGCGGAAAACATCTGTATATTTTGGAAGCCATTAATTTGCTCAGCAGTCGTCTCTTCCCAAGCAGATTTTGGGACAGGATTCAACCAAACAATTGCTTTGACTTGCTGTTTAAGTTCCTTTAAAAAACGTTGTGTTTCACGAATCCGCCTAGGTATATAGTCTCGTCGTGCAGCACCAGCATCGCTAAAAATCAAAACTACTGTATGTTGAGAGGAAAGCCCCGCCAAAACTTCTCCTACAGAAATCTCAGTATTAAACTGCGAGTCACAATACAAGTCATCATTAGGATAATTATGAAAATAATAACAAGACTGAGAACTCAAACATCCGGTTTGTTGAGCGGTAGCGACTAACTGCCGAGATAAAACATGAAACGGCTGCATGGAACCTCTCTGATCAATCAACAGCAACAAAGAACTATATTTAAGTCGGCGCGGCTTCAGAACAGGCAGAACAAATTTACCTTGAGATTTGATTTGTTCAATAGTTGCAGCAACATCTAATTCTAGCTTGGTTCCGGTGCAGACCGATCGTTTGAGATTGTACCAACCCTGTACCATTTGCTCTCCCGTAACTGGCAAATAATCTGCGGTTTTTTTTGTACGCTTAAAAGATAGATAATCTGGTTGTCGAGATGTTCTGACAGCCTTCGCGTCTCCATCACTATTCTCGGTTGCGGAAACAGAGGCTGATTGAGAAGTTGCCGGAAAAAAGAAAGACTTTCCCTTCAATTCTGTGCGAGGGACAAATGGTGTGGAAGTTGGTATTTGATCTATTTCTGGCGACTTAAAACTGTCTGATTTTACTGGTTCAGAAGACTTGATAACAGAGGGCGAATTCTGAGGCAATAGTTGGTCAAAAATCTCTTCAAACTGTTGCCTTTGAGAGTTAGTTTTCACCCAAATAGTTTTGAGTAATTGCTTCAGAGACTCTGGTTCCAATGGATCGTAAATATCTGTGCTTAGAGCATCACTCAGTAAATTATAATCACAGATACCCAACGGAAATCCTGCTTTCCGAAGTTGGCTGAATAGTTCGTATAAATACAAGTCAAGTTGACTCTGATTATTCATCTTCATCTCCTTCACCATTAGCTATTCGCAAATCATCTTTACTTTTGAGTAATGTACTAGCATAGGGTATTTGGCGATTGTTTAAGAGTTCCTCAACTTCGGACTGAGGTACGTGTAGATGCAAAGCCTGAAACCAATCTAGCAATTCACTAATGCTAATTTTTTTCCCAGAATCTCCTCTCTCCTCCTGCATTAGTCCTCGAACACCTAAAAATTTATCCAGAGCTTTCTCTGTCAATTTTGGTTTCCATTTTTTACCCATCCTAGCTTCGACTATTCTGAGCAAATCTGCTTGTTTAGGAAAGTCAAAATGGTAATAGAGACAACGCCTCAAGAAAGCATCAGGCAATTTTTTCTGAGCATTGCTAGTAATAAAAATAATCGGCTCAAATCCTTCTTTTTGACCAATTATTTTTTCTGTTTCTCGTTCTCGGACAGTGAAACTTTTTTCTTCTAGTTCCCAAAGTAAATCATTCGGCAAATCGACATCACCCTTATCAATTTCATCAATTAACACAATCATGCGCTGTTCTTCTTGAGAAGCTCTGAAAGCATCACCGAGAGCACCCCATTTAATGTATTCTGTGTGGTAGGGGTCATTAAGGTACTGTTGAATTTTTTCTTTTTGCGATTGATCTATGCCTGCCAACTGTGCGTGATAAAGTCGTCTCACAGCATCATAAGTATACAAACCATCTTGCGCTTGGTCTGTAGATTTAATGCACCAATAAGCATAGGGCCATACTTTACCATTGTTATATTTTTCGCTAAATTCATAAGCAACAGCTTTCGCTAACTTTGTTTTACCGCATCCCGGTTCCCCTTCCAGCAATAATGGCCTGTTTAGCTGAATAGCTAGGTTAACAGCTTCAACTAAGTCTTTGTTAATATCTGCTAAATAGGGATAAAGAGTTTCTTTTGTAACCGGATCTTTGTCACCAGCGTCTGGCTGAAATCCCGATTGTCCAGTGAATTCAAGTTGAAGCTTGTTTGGGTCTAAAATTTTTGCCATAAATGTTGATACTGCTCCCATTTTATATTACAAAGACTATAGACAGACTCTAGCAAAACTTCTGGTTTTCCTTGACTTTGATGCCAAATATATTCAGCGATATTGTTCTTGTATAAATCATTTAATGAATCACTATTTCTGGTTCGCTGGATAAATTTATTGACTGCTTCGAGTTTTGTCCATTCCATTATATCATTCTTGTTGAATTGATAACTCAAAGACATTTCAGGGATTATATCTCTATCACGATCCAAATCGAAAGCTTCAGATTCATCTTCATCTGGTGCTTGAGAGTCAATCCATACCATCAATAATTTTTGCTGACTTTTGGCTGTGGATAATTCTTTTACTAGAGCTTCATATAATAAATTGAATAATTCGTAAAACTCAGTTAATTGTTGCTCTTGATCTGTCCGGAAGTATAAGATTATAGTTTTCTTATCTTTCACCATTTGTTCATGGATTTCCTTAGCAATATCGCCAAGGTTTTGCTTTTTTTTAGGTTGTTTACGAAATATTTGTGTAGTAATGTTATTTAACCTATCTGTGAAATCTAAATAAGTCAGACTGGAAAACGAGATTTCCGCTTTTTTGATATTACCATCAACTGGTTGAATCAGAGCTTTCAGCAACCAAAACAGAGAAATATTATTCCGTGGAACCAGTCGCAATTTTAAACGGACTAAATTGTGCGACATTGTAGCTAAGTCTTGGAATCTTCCAACTTCGGAATTATGATTAAATTTCCACAACAAAGTTTCTAGTTGTTTCCAGTCAGGCATTTCTGGTTTTTCCGTACCTATTTCATCGCAATCCAAATCTAGAACAGTACAAATACCTTTAAAAGCCTCATATTCAATAAATTCTTTTCCGCTTAAAAATTTCTTCCAAGTTCCATTACCGTATTTTTTTAATTTTAGATAAGTATTGAGAAAATCTTCTATTCCTAAGCATCCATCTTTTTCAATAAAGTAATGTTTAATAGCTTCTAAAGTATTTTTTTTACCATTTAATTCTGGCATCCTATCAATCATCTCATTTGCCGCATCACCAATGAGAATACCTTGCTTGATTAAGTATTGAAAATCTCTTGCATCTAGTCCAGCTTCAAGTGTTTGCCCGCGAGATGCCAATGCTTCTTGAATTTTATATTGGGCAAATTGCCAACGCACTTGCTGCCTACCGCCTTGTTTGTCTATAGTTTGCTTGACTAATGCCAGTTTGCCCGATCGCACCTTCCAACCCATTACTACATATCCTCCGATTTGTCAATGATCTACTAAAAAGTGACTTTTTAGCGATCGTTTTCATATACATAAAGACTTGCAAGACTAAAGGAGTCGAGGTCAACGCTAGATCTCAATGACCCATAACTCATTTAGGAAAAAACCGATGAATAACAACAAAAAGTCCAATCCTGCTCTTGCGATCGCACTTGCTATCACGATCGTATCAGGAGGAGGGGCCATATCGTTGAGTTCTCAGAAAACGCTTTCTCCCCAACAGAACACGCTCTTTGAGATCAGCGCTAGAATTTGTCAGGTTGGCGCAAAAACCATTTTTAGATTGCTTGGCGATGATAAGCCGAAAAAGTAGGAGTCGAAAACGCATTGCCCACTGCCCGAAATGTGATTGTAGGGGTAGTGCCCCCGTGCCTACCCTCCGGATCTGATTCTTGTGCGGTATGGTGGAAAAGCGGTCTTGTTGAGAATATTTTAACATAACCTATCTGAATTCTAACCAGAAATCAGTCGTTGTCGAAATCCCTTAACTGCGGCGAGGGAATTCGGATATCGGACATATTCCGCCAACAATTCTATATCTAAATTAGGGAGAATTTCGCTGCGATCGATTTGCTCATAACCGCAGGTTTCGACAAATCGAACTGGGATTTCTTCCCGCAGGTAGTAGAGGCTAAAACATTCATTTTGCCAAAACCAAACCTCTTTAACATTTAACCTCCTGTAAACTTCCAGTTTATTCAGTCCACCACTGGTAACAACAACCTCAATTGCCAAATCAGGAAATTCTTTGTCTGTACCAATGCAGTAAGCTTCATCGGGTTCCGTCCCGCCTCTTTTTTCTTCTTGCCGCAGGGTTGTAGAACCAAAGGGAAAATAGTCGATATCTGCTTCTAAAAAGTAAATGACTAAAAGGTCTCCAATGCGAGTTTTTCTGATTTCATGGCGACGGGAAGGTGAGATAATTTCTAAGACTCCATCTAAATACGTAACTCGATATGCCGAACTATCCCCATTTCTGGTGAGTAAGGTTTCGTATTGTTCCCAGTTAACGCGATCGGTAATATAGCGGCATTCGGAATCTTGGCGTTGGAGTGCTTGTTGGTCAAGTAGAGCATTCAGATCGCTTGTCAACATACTATTACCTCCTTTAGGTTGTCTTGCACTTCGACTACGCTCAGTGACCAGTAGATACTGTAGGGTGCGTCGCTATCAATAATCTGTAATTATCGTCGAAAATCTGGGAGCGACGCACCCTACTTACTTATTATATCGATCGCGCTTTCTGAAAATCTTGTTAAAAAAATTCCCCTTAAAAAGAAGGATTACCTATTGACAGCGCTGGGATTCTCATGGTATATTTTAAATAATGGGAGTGGTGACTAAAATAATTATTTTAGTCACCACTCCCATTATTAGATTGTACTGCATTCGCTGCGGAAAGTCAAGCCTTTTACCCTAAAAAAAATGGCGATTTTTTTTAAATGCAATCAAAAAAAATTAATTCGTCCCCATGATTAATTCTCCCTTCCCTTCAATCACTTCACCAATTTCAAAGGCCGCAATTCCCTGAGATTCAAACCATTTAACGGCCTGTTCTACTTCCCGGCGATCGAGCAACAGGACAAATCCAATCCCCATATTGAAAGTATTGAACATATCTGGGGTGGCAACTTGGCCAGATTCAGCAATCCAGTCAAAAATCGGCAAACTTGGCCAGCTATTAGTCTGAATTTTTACAGATTGATTTACTGCCAAACAGCGGGGCAAATTCTCTGGCAAACCGCCGCCAGTAATGTGCGCCATGCCGTGAATTTCTAAACCACTCTTAATTGCTTCCAAGACTGGTTTCACATAAATTGTAGTCGGAGTTAAGAGGACTTCTCCTAAACTTTTGCCGCCTAATTTTTCGGGTTGGGAATGCCAGTCAAAGCCCAAATCGCCTGCAATTTTTCTGACCAAACTAAAACCGTTGCTGTGGACGCCCGAACTGGCCAGCCCGATCGCGATATCTCCGACTTTAACCCGCGAACCGTCTAACAATTTGCTCTTTTCGACAATACCTACGCAAAACCCAGCCAAATCGTACTCTCCGGCTTGGTAAAAACCTGGCATCTCCGCAGTTTCCCCGCCCAACAAAGCACAGCCAGCTTGTTTGCAACCATCCACAATGCCAGCAACCACAGCAGCTAATTGTTCGGGATTTAACTTTCCTGTCGCCAAATAATCGAGGAAAAATAGCGGTTCCGCCCCGGATGTCAGCACGTCGTTGACACACATTGCTACCAAGTCGATGCCTACTGTGTCGTGCCGATCGAGCTCGTGGGCCAATTTCAACTTAGTGCCGACACCATCAGTGCCCGAAACCATAATCGGCTCTTTTAAACCCTCTGGGACGCTGAAAAACCCGCTAAACCCGCCGAATCCGCCTAAAACGCCCGATCGATGGGTGCTCTTGACCATACTGCCGATGCGATCGACAAAAGCTCTGCCCGCCTCAACATCTACACCCGCTTCTCGATAATCCATAAGTCCGCCTTCGTCGATTTCTAGTGTTTAGTGTATTGCTAAGCTGTCAAAATACTCTGAATTTGTGTAAAGTTTTGTAAAGTTTTGTGAAGTTTTCGGGAATTGTCAAAAACGCTGCAAACACTACCATTAAAGCATTTTCTGAGACCGATAACTGTGGATATTCGATGAATTTTTGGCAAATTGGGTGGGATCAGCGATCCCCAAGCTCAAAAGTTTGTGGTAGTCTGTTGCAGTTCCTCAACTAAACACAAATTGCGAATTGAGTAAGAGTTGTCAAGTGTCAGGGAAGTTTCAGGCAAATTTTTGATTCGCTGGAACAGTAATGCATGAAATGCAGCCCGACAGTTTGTTTCGACTCGCGGGGGAATAGCGAAGGGTACGAGGGAAATCCCAAATGCCCGATCGCCGAATAGCCAATCCCCTAACCTCGGTTGGCAATGGCTTTTCACCAAAATGGACGTATGAAGGAAAAATTTGTTGGTAGTCTACTCGCTGTCCTGTTAGTTCCTGTCTTAGGAACAGCATCGTCTTGTCACGCACAAGTAACTGATGTCTCCAGGCAAAGCTTTCAGGGAAACAAGCAAGTAGTTTTGGCCCAACCATCTCCGCAGTTAAAGGTGACTCGGATCGAAGCACAAAAAGTCGGACAATACCAAGCAAGGGCTGATGTAGACTCTAACTCGATCGCCAAAATTCAGTCTCACGAATTGGAAGGGCGACAAGCAGCGACAGTCTACCTGCGAAATATTCCAGTCATCACTTTTCTAGACGAAAGTATCGAAAAAACTGATGCTAAGGCATCAAATGTCAGTAGTCAGTCAAAAGCATCGGGCGATCGAGCAAATGTCTCGGACAGCAAAAAGTCCAGCAATTCCAGCGCTCAAGAAGCTGACCCAGTATGGCGCGCATCCAGCTTAGCAGCAAGACTCAATCAGTTAGCGCGCAACAACGTTGACCCAAACAGTATTACCGTCAAGTGGGAAAAGGGCGATCGCTACCTAATCCAGGCAAACGGCGAGGATTTGGTAGATATTAACGCCAAAGCTATTCTCCCCGACACCACCAGCGACTTTAGCCGAGATGCCCTTCAAGTAACCAATCGACTACGCCGACTCCTGGGTAATGCCGCACCGCTGGCAGAAATCGTCGGCAAACCGCAACCAGAACGGCCCGTGCTATCGATTGGGTCAGTTCAAGTTCGGATTAATGGTTTGGCTTCCTGGTACGGCCCAGGATTTGATGGCAACCTCAGCGCCAGTGGCGAACGTTTTAACCAAAATGATTTGACCGCAGCCCACCCGAATTTGCCCTTTGGAACTGTAGTCATGGTGAAAAATCTAGACAATGGCCGCACAGTCGTCGTCCGGATCAATGACCGTGGGCCCTATGTGGGCGATCGCGTGATTGACTTGTCCGCAGGTGCAGCCAGCGTGCTCGGCATGATGGGCAGCGGTGTGGCGAGAGTGGAAATAGAAGTAATGGCACCAAAGTCGGCAGAAACTGTTGGACGTTGAACGCTACGGTAAGGCACAATACAGACGAATGCCTTCAGGAGTTGATTCGTGCGCCTGTTTACGACGATTGCAGCCCTACGCTGCTACTTAAATTCAGAAAAGTCTGCTGCATCGCATTTGCAAATCGGTTTAGTGCCGACGATGGGAGCTTTGCACAGCGGACATTTGAGCTTGATCCAGCGGGCTAGATCAGAAAATGCGATCGTGGTGGTCAGCATTTTTGTCAACCCGCTGCAATTTGGGCCGAAGGAGGATTTTCAAGATTATCCTCGGAATTTGGAACAAGACCGGCTGTTGTGCGAACAAGCTGGGGTTGATGTAATTTTTGCTCCTTCAGAACTAGAAATGTTTGGGAACTCGGGCATCGATGCAGATAACTCTGAGATGCCTGTTTCAAAATTAATTGACCCTTCATCCTTGACTAAAGTTGTGCCACCAGTGGCGATGACATCGGTTTTGTGCGGGAAATCCAGGCCTGGTCATTTTCAGGGCGTAGCAGCAATCGTCACTAAACTTTTGAGTTTGGTGCAGCCGACGAGAGCTTATTTCGGCCAGAAAGATGCCCAGCAAGTAGCAATTATCCGAAAACTGGTGGCAGATTTTAGTTTGCCTGTAGAGATTGTGGCTTGCCCGATCGCCCGTGAAGCTTCGGGACTGGCAATGAGTTCTCGAAATCAATATTTAACACAAGAGCAAAAACAGCAAGCATCCGTACTCTATCGCGCTCTACAGCAAGGGTTGAAAAGTTTCTCTTCAGGGCGTCGCATTGCGAAGGAAATACTTGCTGTAGTCAAAGCAGAAGTCGCTCAGGAGTCAGCAATCCAGCTTGAGTATGCAGAACTCGTCGATCCCAACTCTCTGATACCATTGGAAGTTGTGGAAACGGCGGGACTTTTAGCTGTGGCAGCCAAAATCGGTTCTACTCGGTTGATTGACAATATGATAATCAGGAATCGTCGGCCAATTGTGGCGATCGACGGGCCAGCAGGATCTGGCAAATCTACAGTCACGAGACAAGTCGCTCAAGCTTTAGGCTTATCTTATCTGGATACGGGGGCGATGTATCGAGCCGTGACATGGCTGGCGATGAACACAAATACGCCTATTTCCGACGAATGTGCGATCGCCGAATTAGTCAATTCGAGTTATTTGGAATACAATCTCGATCCTGCATCGGGTTTGACATTAAAGATTAACGGCGAAGATATTACCGAAGCAATTCGCAGTTTGGAAGTGACAGCCCGCGTCTCAGAAATTGCCGCTGTGCCCGCCGTGCGAGAATTTTTGGTTGAACAGCAAAGACGTTGTGGCAAAATAGGCGGAATTGTCGCAGAAGGTCGTGATATAGGTACTAACGTGTTTCCTGATGCGGAATTGAAGGTTTTTTTAACAGCTTCGGTAAAAGAGCGATCGCGCCGACGGCTATTAGAACTCAAAGATGCCGATCGGGCTAACATCAGTTTGGAACAATTGGAACGGGACATTGCGCTGCGAGACGAAAAGGACAGTACCCGCGAGGTGTCTCCTTTGCGTAAAGCGGCGGATGCTGTGGAAATTGAAACAGACGGTTTGACTATTGCCGAAGTGATCGATCGGATTGTCGGCTTATACAAAGAGATCGTACTCAATAATTAATTATGTCAGGTATAAAGGAGATCAAAACGTGGGAAACTTCAAACGGCTGTTGAGGCGGCGAAAAACTTTCATCGTTGCTTTTATCGCCGCCTTGGTAAGTTTTATAATAGGCGTGACATTGCCGATCAACTCGCGAGGAAACCAGCCCCCTGCGACATCACAGGCGCAACTCGTGACGGTATCCGAGTCACAAGTAAAACAACCGAAATCTAATGTTAATAATTTAAAAGAGTTGATCGGAGAGAAAGTTGAGTTTTCCTCCAAGGCGATCGAGCAATTGCATGAGACTCGCTTTCAATCAACCGTACCATCTAAATTTAAGGGTACAACCCTGCGTGAGGCAAAACTCGACTCGCGCCACAAGGCGATAGCCCTGACATTTGACGATGGCCCTTGGCCGACTACTACTACACAAATTCTCGATATTCTCAAGAAAAACAATATTAAGGCTACTTTCTTCTGGGTAGGAAGATATCTGCAAGTTTATCCAGAACTAGGAAAAAAGGTTGCTGCTGCGGGTCACGCGATCGGCAATCATACTTGGAACCACCAATACATTAAGTATAACGAAGAGGGCGCTGCTCGTGAGATCGATCGCACCACAGCATTAATTGAGAAAGTAACAGGTGTCAAAACAAGTATATTCCGCCCGCCCGGAGGGATTTTAAACAATGGATTAGCAGCTTATGCTCAAAAAAGAAATTATACAGTTGTGATGTGGTCTGCTGATTCCTTAGATTGGCGTACTACTACACAATCGTTGATGGAAAATGTGATGAAGCAGGCTAATTCTGGCGGTATTGTGTTGATGCACGACGGTGGCGGTAATCGAGCGAGGACTGTAGAAGCTTTGCCCGATATTATTGCTAAATTCCGAAAAGAAGGGTATACATTCGTGACAGTGCCGGAGTTATTAAAGATAGAAGCAAATGATTTAAAACAGCAGAAAACCGCACAAAAATAACAAAGTGCGATCGAGGTAGGGACACGGCAGAAATTAGGAGACGGCAATGCCGTGTCCCTACAATATTATCTTGGGTAGGGACACGGCAGAAATTAGGAGACGGCAATGCCGTGTCCCTACAATATTATCTTGGGTAGGGACACGGC
>JAYTZD010000241.1:0-1708 GCA_043742065.1 Oscillatoriales bacterium | reverse complement strand
ATCCAGAACCATCCTACGTTGTTTACCAAACCAGAGCTCCCCAGGTAGGAAACGGCCGCCTGTTAGTACCACTCTCGAATCCCTACACAGCACCAGCTTTGCTACGGCTGGCCGCGACAATTGCGCGCGATCGCAACTATGAACTAGAATGCCTGCAAATCATGTTAGTACCGCGCAATAGTTCTCCCTCAGAAACGACGGTGCGGACGACAAGAAGCCGTCGCCTCCTGCAAATAGCCGATCGCCTCGCCCGCCATTGGAATGTCCCATTACACACACAAATACGGGTAGCTCACGACGTTCCTAGCGCGATCTTGGAGACGATTAGGGAGCGACACATCGATCTAATTTTGATGGGCTGGCAAGGCGAAATTTCCACAACCGGACGCATTTTTGGTGATGTTGTGGATACCGTAATTCGGGAAGCTGAGTGCGAAGTAATTTTGGTAAAATGGAGCGAAAAGTTATTACAAAAAGGCCAGAAAAGAGACTGGAATCCCAAATCAAAAATTGCAGAAAATCCTGCACCATATTCAAACATTGAAAGTGAGGAATTGGGGTTGCACACATTAATGGGTTTGCAGCGTTGGTTAGTGCCAATTCGCGGCAGTCATCAGCAAGCTGCTGCTTTACGACTGTTACCTGCTTTTGTGGCTGCGAGTGAAGTACCGGAGATTAGATTATGCCAAGTTTATCAGCCTTCTGTCGAAATGCCCGATCGCCATGAATTGAACCAAGCAGCGAAGTTTCTCAAGCGCCAGGTTAGCTGCGAGGTAGTTGCAACTTCGGTTTGCGCTAAGTCGGTGTCTGATGCTTTAATTGATTTAGCTCAGAACGATCGATGCGATGCGATAGTCCTCGGAGCGAGTCGCGAAGGGCTGCTGAAGCAAGTGATTCAGGGGAATATCCCCGAAGCTGTGGCGCGCGCCTGTGAGTGTACAATCATTTTAGTGCGATCGGCAACATAAGAAGGAAGAAGGAAGAAGGAAGAAGGAAGAAGGAAGAAGGAATAAAAATAATTCAACCTTTTTTAATTACCCATTCCCAATGCCCCATTCCCCATTCCCCATTCCCCATTCCCAATCAAGATGGTTCATTTCAACATTGGCTTTCAACACTTTAACTCCTTCGCAGATATTACACTATCCCTGGCGAAAACCCTAGACAAAATGGGAATTCCCGTCTCCGTCGAACAGTCAGAAATCGCACCTCATGTCGCCCGCATTTGCACCGAAGAAGAAAACACTCTGATCGCGAAGTGGATGAGCAACAGTCCATCAGACTTGTTTCAAATAAAATGGTCGCATTACTGGAAACCTTACTTTTTAAAAGAACTCAATGGTCATCTCAATTTTGAATTCTTTGCAATCAATTATGAATTCACCAAAAATGATGAAGAATTAGATTATTGGATGTACGATGCAGTCAACAACTCATCTCACAAACTAGCTGTCAGCGAATACTCGAAAAACGTGTTAATCCAAGCTGGCTGTCCCGCTGCCAACATATCAGTCATTCCTTTAGGTTTCAATCCGTTAATCTCGGAACTCTATTCTAACAAGCCGCAAAAAACCGAACGGAATGTAACATCTATTCTGCACATGACCAATTCTTTTGATTTATATCGATTTGGTACAGATGTGGCAATCCAAGCTTTTTGTCAGGAATTTCAACACGAATCAAATGTAGAATTAATCATCAAAGATGG
>JAYTZD010000240.1:0-7022 GCA_043742065.1 Oscillatoriales bacterium | reverse complement strand
TCCAGATTGTGGCAGCCGTAGGAACTATCGGTTATTTATCTTTCCGCAGCGGACAGAAAGCAGTTAACAACATGGCTGTACAACTTCAGGACGAAGTGAGCGATCGCACAAAACAACAAGTTCTCAGCTATCTAGAACGCTCTACCTCAACCTTGAAAACCGTCGCCGCAGCCATTAAAACCGAACAACTCGATTTGAATGACCAAATCAAACAACAACGGTTTTTTTGGCATCTGGTGGATCAGCGAAGTATCATTGCAATTCAGTTAGTTAATCCTGGTGGCAATTCAATTTTGGTAGAACGATTCTCTGACCAAATTCAGGCTCGACTGAAAAATAGCAAAACTGAGCCATATCGACCAATATATCGTCTCAATGATCAAGGCGATCGGGCTGAATTCCTGGGAGTACAAAAGAACTTTGATGGGCGCACTCGTCCTTGGTATCAAGCCGCCATCACAGCCAAAAAACCTGTCTGGACTTCCCTCTATATTAATGTCAATAGCTCAGTAGTAGCAATTAGTGCAACTTACCCTATCTATAATCGTTCAGGGCAAATGTTAGCAGTCATCAACAGTTATTTTGATATGACTCAAATCAATACATTTCTGAAAACTTTGAAAATTGGTAAAACTGGACAAATTTTCATCATCAATCCTAATGGTGAAATCATTGCCAGCTCTAAAATTGAACAACCTTATATCATCAAAGGTAAAGAATTAAAAACAATTAAAGCCGTTAAAAGTGACAACTCGATCATCCAAGCTACAGCCAAACAGTTGACCGCAAAATTCCCCACTCTCACTAACATTACTCAGGTTCAACACCTTAATTTTGATATCAACGGTGAGCGACAATTTGTGCAGGTAACGCCGATGAAAGATGACTGGGGTATTGACTGGCTTAGTATAGTCGTCGTGCCAGAATCAGATTTCATGGCAGAAATTAATGCTAATAGGCAAATTACGGTTTTGTTGTGTATCGGTACTTTGTTAATTGCTACGATATTGGGGTGGTATACTTCCCGGTGGATTACTCAACCTTTACAGCAATTGAGTCAGGCATCAGAGGCGATCGCAACCGGCAATCTTGCAGAAAAAATTGAGCTTTCAGGCAGGAATGAACTTGGCAGATTAGCCCAATCATTTAACCGCATGGCGCAACAACTGCGCGACTCCTTCACCCGCTTGCAAAATAGCAATGTCGAACTAGAACAAAGGGTAGAAGTACGCACCATAGAACTCAAGCAAGCCAAAGACACGGCAGACAACGCCAATCGTGCCAAAAGCAACTTTCTTGCCAACATGAGCCACGAACTCCGCACTCCGCTCAATGGCATTTTGGGCTATGCTCAAATCCTCCAGCGCAGAGAACCGCTAACTCCTAAAGGACGCAAAGGCATCGATATCATCTATAAATGTGGTTCTCATTTGTTGATGCTAATTAATGATATTCTTGACCTCTCAAAAATAGAAGCTTCTAAACTAGAACTACATCTTACTGCTTTGCATTTGCCCTCTTTTATCCAAGGTGTTGTGGAAATTTGTAGCATTCGCGCGGAACAAAAGCAGATCGCCTTCAATTTTGAGATCGATCCGCAATTACCTATCGGAGTTAAGGGCGACGAAAAGCGTTTGCGTCAAGTATTGATTAATCTCCTTGGCAATGCTATTAAATTCACAGACAAAGGTAGCGTAACTTTCAAGGTAGAACTAATAAAATGCCAAGAATCACATCCTGAATCTTCAATCAATCAATCTTCAATCGAAAATCAAAAATCAAAAATCAAAAATCGATTGGTTCGTTTTCAAATTGAAGATACAGGTGTTGGGATGACTCCGGAACAAGTCGCAAAAATATTTCTGCCATTTGAACAAGTTGGTGATACTACAAAACAAGCTGAAGGTACTGGTTTAGGACTGTCTATCAGCCAAAAAATTGTGGAGTTAATGAACACCACAATTCAAGTACAAAGTCAAGTAGGAATTGGCAGTATTTTCTCATTTGAAGTGAAACTGCCAGATGCCCTAGATTGGGCAGATAGTTTTAGGATGACGTCACAGGGTGCGATCGCAGGTTATGAAGGAAAAAAGCTTAAAATATTGGTAGTGGACGATCGCTGGGAAAACCGTTCTGTTTTGATTAATCTGCTCGAACCTATTGGTTTTGAACTACTCCAAGCCGAAAACGGTCAAGAAGGGATGGATCGATCGCTGGCTGAGCAACCCGATTTGATCATCACCGACTTGGCTATGCCAGTGATGGATGGGTTTGAATTTCTGGAAAAGGTGCGATCGCATCCTCAACTCCAAGAAGTACCGATTTTAGTCTCTTCCGCCAGCGCCTTTGAAATCGATCGGCACAAAAGCTTAGCAGCAGGTAGCAATGACTTTCTACCAAAGCCCGTCCAAGCCGATATACTACTAGAGTTCATTCAGAAATATTTGCAGTTAGATTGGATATATGATCAGAATCAAGATAGCAGTTCCAGCAACCAAGGAAAAACTGCACCAGACAAAATCTTGCCCCCTGCGATCGAAGTGTTACAACAAATGAGAGAATTAGCAGAATTAGGTGATTTAGACAGTGTTATAGAGATAGCCCAGCAAATTCAAACTACTCATCCTGAACATTTTGCCTTTACTGAAGAACTGATTCGTCTTGCCGAAAGCTTCCAAACTAAACCCCTACGGGCATTTATTCAGAAACATCTCAAATAATAACAAAAATTTAACCAAATTATGAGTACAAAGCAAAAATATATCCTCGTTGTAGACGACAATCCCACCAACTTAGCCGTTATCTCCCAAGCCTTAAAAGTTGGGGGTTACAAACTCCGGGTGGCAAGTGACGGCGAAGAAGCACTGGCAATGGTGGAACGCTGTGCAAATCTACAATCTGAGCAAGCACTCCCCGAATTGATCCTGCTGGACGTACAAATGCCCGGAATTGACGGTTTTGAAACCTGTTGCCGCCTGCAAGCAAATCCTGCTACAAGAGCGATTCCAGTGATTTTCATGACTGCTTTAAACGATGCAGAGAGTAAGGTTCAAGGCTTGTCACTGGGAGCAGTTGATTATATTACCAAACCCTTTGAGCAAGAGGAAGTATTAGCACGGGTAAAAGTCCACTGGCGGCTCAAACAATTGACCGATCGCCTGGAACAAGAAGTTGCAGAAAGAACTGCCTCCCTACAGCATACTCAGTTGCAACTCATACAGCAAGAAAAACTGTCTACATTGGGACAATTAGTTGCAGGAGTAGCCCACGAAATTAACAATCCCCTGAGTTTTGTAGTTGGCAATATTGCCCCAGCTAAAGAGTATTTGGCTGACATCACAAAACTGCTAAATCTCTATCAAAAAAACTATCCGCAACCTGTGGCTGCGGTGGCGGTGCAAATCGACAACATGGATC
Source organism: Oscillatoriales bacterium (assembly GCA_043742065.1). Lineage (GTDB taxonomy): Bacteria > Cyanobacteriota > Cyanobacteriia > Cyanobacteriales > Microcoleaceae > Microcoleus. Next base: position 3,605 of record JAYTZD010000240.1, on the reverse strand, counting down.
TGGAATTTGCTCTGGAGGATTTTACCAAGATTCTAGATTCTATGCAATTGGGAACCGAACGGATTCAGGATATTTCACTCTCGTTGCGAAACTTTGCGCGATCGAGCAATGATACGCGCATTAAAGCCGATCTTCATGAAGGCATGAACAGTACCCTGGTGCTATTGAAACACCGTCTTAAAGATCAAGGAAATCGGGGTGAAATTGAAGTAATTAAACATTACGGCAATCTGCCGGAAGTGGACTGCTACCCAGGCCCAATGAACCAGGTATTTATGAACTTATTCGCAAATGCGATCGATGCCCTGGAAGAAGCCTGGGAAAAAGATCAGCGTCCGCTCAAAATTCAGATTGATACGGAGGTTTATCACGACGACACTATCATCATTCAGATTGCTGACAATGCTTTAGGAATGACAGAAAATGTCAGACAAAATCTGTTTCAACCATTGTTTACAACGAAAAGTATTGGCAAAGGAACTGGGCTAGGATTGTCGATTGCTCAACAGATAGTGGTAGACAAACATAGTGGCAAATTGCTTTGTGATTCAACTCCTGGTAACGGTACTGAATTTAGGATGGAAATTCCATTGTAGTTTTTTTTGAATGTTGAATGTTAACTGTTGACTGTTAACTGTTGACTGTTAACTGTTGACTGTTATTTGGCGTGAATAACCAATGCCCAATGCCCCATGCCCAATGCCCAATGCCCAATGCCCCATGCCCTATGCCCCATGCCCTATGCCCTGAAGTTATCTCGTCGAGAGCAGCCCGGATTTGGGGAGTAATCAGAACACTGTGATTCCCTTTTGCTATCTTTAGCTAATAACAATTGTTGAGGTGTCGTGAACTGATTTTGCGATATTGAACTGTTCTCTGGTTTTTGAGGAAAAGCAATAACGGCGGTCAATACTGTGCTTAATAATACAAATTGTGTCAGAGTAGACATGGTGTAGTTTTAGCTCAAAGTTTCCTATCCCTTATACGGACTTTTTTTTTACAAATCCGGAACTAATTGCGGTTAATTTTTAGTTTTATATATTCTAATTTCTCTCGTTTTCCGAAAAAAAAGAAGCCAAATTACAGGGTAATAACTCTGTATTTTTCGCTGCTTTTTGGGCTGATTTAAGTTTTTTTGCTTTATCTTCCGGTTCCTCTTTCTGGCAAGCTTTCTTGATCGCCATCTGCATAAAAGGTCTGATTTTGGACTTGAGCTGTTAACAATTCAGTCACAGATTTGTCTTGAGATAAAAAGGTCGATCGCGTTTCTAGGCTTTGAGCATTCACTGCGGTGGCGTTCAGTAATAGGCTTGACATTAGGATAGAAGAGTAGAGACGCATCATAAAGTTCGGTGTTTATAGTTTCCACTTCTTGATACGCAGCTTCTACTCTGCTATCAGGGCAAAATTATATTTTTTTACATCGACAAGTAGGGGGTTGAACCCCTCATGCTTGTATCGTAATTGTAAATTTTTTGCAGTCTTCAGATTTTCTTCATTATTTGTTGATACAGATACAAACCGACGGATTTATTTGTGGTAGTAAATCTCAAATCTCAAGTCGGCTGAGTTTCGCATCTACCTGTGACAATAGTGATTGGAGGGTTGAGGAGTTATCGAAAACAACATCAGCTTTTTGGCACTTTTGATCTAGCGGCAACTGAGTCTGAATGCGGGCATTAGCCCGATCGCAACTCAAGCCATCTCGTTCCATTAGCCGTTGCACCTGCACAGAAGGGGGACAGTAAACTACCCAAATTTCTGTACACAAATCAGTCATGTTAGCTTCAAATAGCAGCGGAACTACCAAAACTAATGTCAATGTGTTTGTGGATACAAAATGTGGAGTAATGTAGCTTTGAGTTGTCTCAACTAAACGGTGACGGACATAGGGGTGAATCTGTTGTTCTAGCCATTGCCGTTCCGTTGGGTTACAAAAAATAATATTTCCCAATTCGGGTCGATTTAAATTGCCATCGGAAAGCAAAATACTAGCGCCATAACGTTCTACAATAGAATTCAGGATTGGTGAACTAGGGTGCACAGCTTCGCGGGCGTAAATATCGGCATCTAAAATCGGAAATTTGTAAGTATTGGCTAGATAATTAGATATAGCGGTTTTACCGGTGGCGATTCCTCCAGTTAAACCGATCAGACGCACAATTCGATCGCTCATCATTTTTTCACTTTAGACTTACATCTTGTAGCAATATCAATAACAGGCAAGATGCCTGTTCCACAAAGACTCTATTTTCTTATGGAACAGGCATCTTGTCTGTCCCCCCGCAAAAGGCTGATTGAGAATGGTGCAAGATCTCAGTTTAAACCTATGGTGTTTTGACACGGGCTGTTAGTTTTTGCTATCTTGGTGACATACTCAAAATTAAAATTAAAATTTGAGATCTAGCGATCGAGAGTTAGCGTTAGGAATTGTGAGGATTGGGGTGCGATCGACTGTTTTTTACCTAAAATCTGCATTTAAAACTCCAATTAAGGTTTAGGCCGAGGCAAACTTTTATGAATGCTCAACGTGCTGTATGGTCAATTCTGGCAGCAATTCCCATTGCCGGATTTTGGATCTTAGATTTTTCGCCCAATCTGGTTTTTGTCAAAGAAAACAGCATCGGATGGGTGATTGTGGCAATTTATCCCCAATCTCAAATTGCTACGGCACAATCTGTTGTTCCAGCCCCAGACAACACTGGTACAGCCGTCACCCCAGGGCCCACGGGACGCTACGACATTACAGGTGGTAGTCGCTCAAAAGATGGCGCAAATCTATTTCACAGTTTTACTCAGTTTGGTCTGAATTCTGGCGAAACTGCCAATTTCCTTTCAAATCCAGGCATTAAAAATATCCTCGGTCGCGTTGTCGGTGGCGATGCTTCATTAATTAACGGTTTAATTCAAGTTAGTGGCGGCAATTCTCATCTATTTCTGATGAACCCAGCAGGGGTAATTTTTGGAACTAATGCCCGACTAGATTTGTCCGGGTCTTTTTTTGCGACTACCGCCAGCGGTATCGGTTTTGATAATCGCTGGTTGAATGGTACTGGGGCGAATGATTACGCTTCTTTGATCGGAATGCCGAATGCTTTTGCTTTTCCCGCACAGTCTGGGAGTATTGTCAATGCCGGTAAGTTGGCTGTTGGTAATGGGCAAAATTTAACTTTGCTTGGTGGGACGGTGATCAGTACGGGAGAACTTTCGGCCCCAGGTGGTCAGATTACGGTGGCTGCTGTACCAGGGGAAAATCTGGTGCGGTTGAGTCAACAGGGAATGTTACTGAGTTTAGAGGTGGTTCCGCCTCCGGGTGTTTCGGGTGCGACTGCTTTACCTTTTTCTCCTTTGAGTTTACCTCGGTTGCTTTCGGGGCGGGGCGTTGAAAATGCTACGGGTATCAGCACTAATGCTCAAGGTCAAGTGGTACTGACGGGTGGAGATACGGTGGCTGCTGTGGCGGGAACTGCTGTTGTATCGGGTGCTGTGGATGTTTCGGCTGCTAGTGGCACTGGTGGGACGGTGAATGTGTTGGGCGATCGCGTTGGTTTGTTTGGAGCAAATATCAACGCTTCGGGGGCCCAGGGTGGTGGTACGGTGCGGAT
>JAYTZD010000239.1:0-33305 GCA_043742065.1 Oscillatoriales bacterium | reverse complement strand
TCCGGCGCTTTATTAATATACTTACTTACCCAATTCTTGTCAAGCGTTTTGGCAAAGTATTTTTCACCTTTTTTGAAAGGTATACACCGACACGGTTTCAAGTATTTAGACTGATCCGATATCCGCTGCCACACTCCTCTTTTCACGAAGGGGTCTTTTTTTGGGGCGAAATTTGGCTTTTGGGCGGGGTAAATCCCCTAGATGGGTAGAATGTCTCTACACTATGTCGATTTCCTATATATAGATGTAGATGTTCGATCGCCATAACTCTCTATCTACCTATGGGAACCCCGAAATAGATATCCAGTGACACCTGCGATCGAGCTTCAGTGCCCGATCGCCAGTTTGTCCCTAAACATCTATATCTAAAAAGTGCAGGTGACTACCTTCCTCGGTATTGGCAGCAATCACCAAACCTTTATTTCCCCAAGGGACGATCGCCTGGGGTGCAGCGGGCCCACTAAAATTCCCTACTTGAATTCCTTGAGTGTTTAACACAACCATCTCCCCCCCAACATCCGCCAACACGCATCCCCAATTAGCAACACAAGCAGACACGGGAAAACTGTCAAGGGGAATTCGCGCTACTTTGAGCGGCCACAACTTCATTAACAGCACAGCGGCTTTACCACCTTGGGGAATTCCCAACAAAGTATATGGTTCAGGGGTCAACAGCACCTGTCGAACGCTCGTAGATAACTGCACAGAACCAATTGCCGTGCCGCGACGAGTATAAGCTCTGAAAGTAGTTTGGGGATTTTTGGGTTCGTTGTCTGGCCAGATTGCCAAGACGTGTCGCCGATCCAAAAACATTAATTCTGGCAAATAGTGTTCTGGTAGCGGGATAGTAGCGATCGGCTTCAGAGCCTTCTCCCGATCGCCCACAGTGCTATTTGTCGCCAAAGAATAAAAGCGCAGTTCACCCGGAACAGCGACTGTCAACCAGCGGCCGTCAGAGTCAATAGCAACTTTGCAAGCATCTGGCCCTTGCCTGAGACCTAGATCCAGCAAACACTGAGGCTCCCAAGATTGATCGTTGAGCCAGTACAGTTTTTGGGATGAAAGAACACAACAGCCGTGGGATGCTGGCAAAATAGCCCGCACGGTTTCCGGCATTGACACAGAAACTTCCGTTTCTCCGGTAAGTAGCTGATTTCCAGGCTGAGACCACACCTTGACCTCTGTACCCACAGCAGCGTAGAGATAGGTTTCAGTAGCAACTAAAACTGTCAGCGGTGCAGGAAGTATCAGTGGCTTGGGCTGCGAGAGCGAGTAAGTCGCAGTCTGAAGTAGATTCATCGCCCGATCCGATGTTTTTTCCTCTTCGAGTTCCAGTTCAGGCTCAGTTTCCGACTTCAGGCTTTTGGTACTACTGGTTGTTGCAGAATTTTCCCAAGGAATAATGCAGTCTCCCAGTTGTCTAACACCAGGAGTATACATAACGAGTCGCAGGGCTTGAGCCATTTGGGAAGCACTAGCAAAGCGACGGGCTGGCAGCTTTTCCAAAGATTTTTTGACTACTGCTTGCAAAGGTTCCGGGATGGCATCAGGAAGTTGCAAACGTTGATTTAAGTGAGCCCATCTCAAATCTCCTGGTGTCCCACCAAAAGGCCGGTAGCCCATTAGCAACTCAAACAACAGAATTCCGACTGCATATATATCTGACATGGGAGAGTAAAGACCGTAAAACCGCTCTGGTGCCATGTAAGCGGGGGAGCCTACGGTAGCGTCAGGAGAAATTTCTTGGTGGAGACGGGTAGTACCGATTTCTGGAAGTCGGCGGGCGATGCCAAAGTCAGACAGCCTTGGTGACCAACCTTTGGAGCCTAAAGTTAGGAGTATATTTTCTGGTTTGATGTCGCAGTGAACTACGCCTCGACGGTGAGCGTAGTCTAATCCGGCTAAAACTCCCATAATGAGCTGCAAACCTTCGAGCATTCTTAATGGGCGGTCTTGTTTGAGCAAGTTGCGGAGGGTTCCTCCCTCGCAGTAGTCCATAACTAAGTATCTGCCTGTAGCTGTGTGTTCTAGGGCTCGACAGGTGACAATGTTGGGGTGCTGTAAGGTGATCAGAAACCACAGCTCTCGCAAGAATTCGCTAGTTGGGGCTTTTTGGTGGCTGAGTTCTTTGAGAGCTACGAGTTGGCTGGTGAGGCGGGAGTCCTTGGCGGGAGTTTCTCGAACGCTAGCACAATAGACTCGACCAAATTGTCCTTGTCCGACTAGCCCTAAAATACGGTACTTAGAATTTTGCATCGGTCTAATTATAGAGAAAGCTTGAGCTAGTATTAAAATATGTAAAGAATTCTGACAAAGTTCAAATTTTGAATCGATCGCCAGGTACAGCCTATGTTATCTCAGGTTCAGTCTCAGCCGAATAAAAGCGATCGCAAAGTCGCACCTACTAAAATCTTGGAGCTGCGGAGCCAGTATAAATCTTGCCGAATTCGGGTGCCAGATTTGGAACAGCCTGTGGCTGCTATTTTAGTCGATCGCGAGTATTACAGCTTTTTTAAGGCGATCAAAGAGGCGGAAAAGGTTTTAGCGATCGTGGCTAAGCTCGGCAATAGGGGCGACTCAACAGCCGTCACGAAAACTGCGAGTGGTTATGCAATCTGGGTTATGGAGTTTGAAGCTGAAGCTGTCCGGGTTTGAATTCTGTGTCTTGCCATCTTAAACGTGCTAAATACTCAACTTGACAGAATGCAAAATCAATATGGTTAAAATTATTAGACTAGATCCAATTGCCGAAGAGATGGCAGTTGAAACGCGATCGAACATCCTGTCTGCCTTACTGTCCAAAGACTTAGACGTTCTCAAAGAATGCGGAGGCAGGGGGATGTGTGCTACCTGCCACGTCTACATTAAAGAAGGCATGGAAGGCTTGTCTGACATGAACCGTCGGGAGAGGAGGACACTGGAGGTCATTACAACAGCTAAAGCCAATTCACGGCTGGCTTGTCAGGCTGAAATTATGGGCGAAGGCGTAGTTGTGCAGATACCTGCGGGGATGTACATCAATGCTATTGAAAATGTGGAATCTCTGATTGGTCGTCGGGCTCAGCAAGATTTGCTGCACCCAATTACGGGCCAAGTAGTTGTCGAATCGGGAAAATTGATTACTCGTTCGATTATCACTCAGCTTAATGAAACGCGATTACAAGTAGGACAGTATTTAGTTCGGACTAAAGAAGCTTAAAACTGATATGTTGTTATTAAAGTAACCCCAAAAAATCCTATGTTGAGCCAACTTGCGCGTTTGAGTATGGAAGCAGACGGACGCTATGCCTCCGCAGCCGAACTCCAATTTTTGAAAGACTACTTTCAGTCTTTGAACCACAGGATGAGTGCTTATAAAAAAATTCAAGCCTCTGAGAAAGAAATTATTCGTCAAGTGGAAGCGCAAATGCAGTCTTTAGACCCCAGTTTATTTCGGCGGGGATCTCAAGACGTGACGGCAAAATGGCGAGTAGATGCTTTGCGGGTGTTGCGGCATTCGGCAGCAGCACTACTGATCAATGATACTGAACGGTTGCGCGATCGACTTTTGCTGTGGTTCCAAACTATTTTGGGAGCTTTTCAAGCTAAAAATAGTTCCTCTGTGACCTACGATGTCATGAAAAAGGTGATCAAACAACATCTCACTGCTGAAGAAGCCAACCTATTTGTGCCAATTCTGGACATTGATCGCAGTATATTGGGCAAGTAATTAATACAAAATATTTACTTAATTTAGTGATGAATTGTGCCATTGGGGAGAATTGTTGCCATCAATTTTATTCCTCTTAAATCTGCTTCGGCAAGAATTGCTCCTCGGAGATTTGCCCCTGTCAAATCAACTTTTCGCAAGTTAGCTTTACTCAAATTAGCTTTGGTTAGGTTAACTTGATGGAGACAAGCATGAGAAAGGTTGGCACTGATTAAGTAGGCATGACTAAAGTCAGCTTTAGTAAGGTTGGCGGCTCTCAAGTTAGCTTCCATGAGATAAGCACCACTAAAATTGGCTTCGTTTAATAATGCTTCTGCTAAATTGATTCCGGTTAAAAGTTTCCGGCTTAAATCTATACCAGTAAGGTCGGCTCCACTGAAGTTGACACCGCTTAAGTGGCTGCCATTCAAAGTGATCTTTCTAAGATAAGTCTTACTCAAATCTGCCTTGGTCAAATTCGCTCTGTTTAAGCAAGCTTCCGTCAAGTCTGATTCGCTCAGACACGCGCAATTCAAATAGGCTTCGGTGAGGTTGGCTCGCCGGAGATTAGCTTTTAATAGGTTAGCTCTGGTTAAATTAGCGCGGGTCAAATTGGCTCCGGCTAGGTTTGCTCTGGACAATTCTGCTCCGCTGAGGTCTGCTTCACTCAAGTCTGCGTCTTTAAGACTGGCTAAAGTCAAGTCTGCGTTTTTGAGGTTTGCCTTGTTGAGGTTGGCTTTAGTTAGATAGGCTTTATGGAGAATGGCATCGTTGAGAATGGTTTTGCTAAGGTTAGCACCGCTGATGTCTGCACCTGTGAGATTGACATTGGGGAGAATTGCTCCACTCAGGTTAGCCCAATTGAGGTGAGAACCTGACAAATTGGCTTCGGTGAGGTTGGCTTCGGTGAGAATTGCTCCGCTCAGACTGGCGCTTGTCAGGTTAGCTCCTGTGAGATTGGCTCTTGTGAGGTTGGCTTTGCTGAGGTTTGCTCGACCGAGGTGTGCTTTTGTGAGGTCGGCTCCGGTGAGGTTAGCACCGATTAAGTAGGGTCTAATTTGATGTTGGTTCAGGTTTGCCAAAATGAGAGTCGGAGCATCGCTGGAGCTGTATAAGTCGATCGTGGTTAGGACGATACCGCGCAGGTTTGCTTGTCTAAAATCTCTTTCACCTGCTGCATATCGATTTAGGAGTTCATTGGCATCCATCTGGAGTGCGGGTAATTCCGCCAGAGTGGTACTTGACTAGGTTGAGATACCCGACTTCTTAAATAAGTCGGGTATTTGGGTGTTTTGCTAAGTCAGTCAGTTGTTTTGACAAAGTTGATTGATAATAGTCTCGTGATCTTTGCCTTCTGCGAGCATAGAGTCTGCGGGTTGGAGCCGATCGCGCAAGCCTAAAATAAAACGGTTACAATCAGAACCCAGGGATTCACAGGAAGTTTGCAGACAGTGGAGTTCTCGACCTGTAAGTTGAGTAAAGAAAGAACTTAAGATGCCTGCTTCTAGAAAACAGGCTGGCAACTTGGATTTAGGGGCTGTTTTGGCAAAGAGAGAGTTGGCAATTTTTACTACTAGAAATCCCTGCTCAGAATGGCTGGAGTCAAGTTCAAATGTTCCCCATCCATGAGTTTTCCAACACTGTTGTAGGCATTGAATAAATTCAACCATTTCCATTTCTGAAACTGGCTGTTGGTAGTATTCGCTGACTTCTTCGCAAAAACGCACGTAGAAGTTTTTACCCCACCAGCGACCGCAGTTAAATAGCACTAGACGGGAAGCTTGACCGGTTTCTTGTTCTAAGCCGATATAAATGGCTTGAATCAGTGTTTCTGGAAGTGCTAGAAGCCGATCGCCCCGGCGATTTTCGAGCAAGCCTAGTTCGAGGTCTCCTCTGACGTAAGCATCGCTGGCAAAGTAGTTTCCGGGGAGTCGGGGTTGTTTGAGTATGTCGCCAATATTAATCATGGGAATTGGGAATTGGGAATTGGGCATGGGGCATAGGGCATGGGGCATAGGGCATTGGGCATTGGGCATTGGAAGCAACCAATAACTAATGACTAATGACTAATGACTAATGACTAATGACTAATGACTTTTTGAGAGCAGTTACTTGTTTGCTATTCTTGATTAGGTATACCAATAAGAAGTGACTGAGCTTGGTCTAAAAATGGCTGCAATATAGCCCGTGCTTGTTCGGAAAGCAGTTCTTTAATCCGAGTTTGTAGGAGATTGCAAATAGTTGCTTCGATCTTCTGAGTTTGGTGGGCTTCAAATATGCCAGAAAGCCAGTCTAGAAGGCGCTGTTCGAGAAAATTTTGATCGTTCAACAGCATGGCCATAGCGCAGTAACGCAAGACTAACAGCCAATGTTTGAGCGATCGTTCTAGGGTTTCTTGTTTTTCGTCTGGGAATGTTTCTTGTAGCTTGTTGGCTACTGGCTGGAAAATGCTTTCTTCCTTTTCTCGCAAAAATTCGTAAATCTTTAAGCGCTGGGAAAGGGTTGCAGCTTGACGCTTAAATGCTGTGATTTCTTCGGCTTTAAGAAAACGATTTTCTGCCTGATCTAGAAGTGCTTCAATCTCAGGGTGCATGATTTTAAGTACGTGGTAAAAAAGGGAAGTTTGGCAACGAATTTTGTAACGGATGTAACGGATATAATGGATGCAAGTCAGAATTCAGAATTCAGAGGGAAAGATGGAAAGATGCCGCTGTATATAAAGGATTAAAACAGGTCAAACAGGTCATCAATGGTGATTTCTGCGGGTTCAGAAACAGACATTACTGGTAAGGGTGGTGGTAGGGGCATGGCACCTACTTCAGGAATTCCTTCCCAAGAAATAGCGCGGAAAAAGTCGGAAACTGGCATAGTTAAAGTGAGGAATTGACCAGGGATAAGACCATTTTGGGTTTCTAATGGTTTTCCCAACCAGTTATAGTTACCAAAAAATTCTTGGACAGACTTCGCTAACCAGGCACTTTGACTTTTCATCTATCTTTTTTTGACCTCTTTAAAGGCCGTCGCTACTTGTCGGTACTTCGACAAGTAGCGGCGGGTAGTTTACTGCAATCTCTCACCGTGTTCGATGCGATTTTGAATGTCGCGGGCGTTGGCACCTTCGTTGAGCCAGAATGCTGCGGCATCAATTTTGTCTGGGTTGCCGAGTAGGAACTTGCAATAGGTTTCTCCCATTGAGTAACATTGGAGTTCTATGCAGCTCAGGGGCTTTTTGACTAGAGCTCCGAAGAAACCGGCGAACAAACCGGCGTAAAGGTGACAAACTGGTTTGCCCACGTCGCCCAGGGTACGAGCAACTGCTGAGTCAAAGAGGTTGATGAAGATGCAGCCGTGTTTGCGATCGCTCATATCTACTTCCCAGCGACCCCAGCCTTGAGCTGTGAATGGCCACCACCAAGTTTCTAGTAGAAACATTAGATTTGATTGACGAATGTTCTGGCTGAATTCGGCGCTGAACCATTTTTGAAAAAATTCGGAATCTTGGAGTCCCCACTGGCAACCAATAGTATACATGATCACTGAGGAAGCAGGGCCTACTTCTTCTTCTAGTCCTTCGACCAAACCGATGATGAAGTCTTCGCTGGTGAAAATGTTGCGTGATTCATTCCAGTCGTTGATGGTGCCTATTTTGCGATCAAATGCAAAAAAGTCCTGAAACCTATAGTGGTTGTGACTTTTAGGATGTTTTTGTTTGAGGAGGGAGTCGGTTGGGAGGATTATTTCTCTGTTGGCGGTAGAGATCATTGGCGCGTTATTCCTGTTTGGTAATGTTGGTTGGGTAAATTTGTGTCTTGTGAGCCGATCGACTCCGAAGACAAATTGACTGGCTTCTGTATCTAATTTAACCTGGTTTTTTCTAAATACACAGGAGAAAAAATTTTCAGGCAATACAAGAAGTTAAAATTATGGCAGTCTGAATTTTTGGTTCATTGTGACTTCTGCCTTGTGTCAACTGCTATCTGACTTCTGACGAAATTCGGGTCAAGGTTCAAGACAACTATGTGTTATCGTTTTGTGCAAGCTGTTTAATATATATATGGAGCATACGGTATGAAACATCACGCTTGTATAGCGATAGGCATAAATCAATATCAGTTACTTCAGCCTTTGAGTTATGCCCAAGAGGATGCAGAGGCGGTGTACACTTTTTTGGTTGAAGAGGCTGGTTTTTCGAGGGATGAATGCCTTCTGATGACGGATAGTTCGCCCTCGCTATGGGGGAACTCTACTTATCCGAATCGGGAAAATATTCTGAAGTTGACGGAAAATTTGTGCGCGGAACACTTGCAACAGGGAGATTTACTCTGGTGCTTTTTTAGTGGCTATGGTGTCAGCCATGAAGGGAAGGATTATTTGATGCCGGTGGATGGGAATCCTGCTGATATTCAAGGTACGGGGATTCCGGTGGAGTTGCTTTTGAATACTCTGAAAAAGGCTCCTACGGAAACTGTGTTGGTTCTGGTTGATATGAACCGTAGTCAAATTGTGAAAGCTGGGGAAACTATAGGGGTTCAAACTGCGGAGTTGGCTCGGAGTCTGGAAATCCCGACGGTGCTTTCTTGTCGGCCGAATCAAGTTTCGCGGGAGACTTCTGCTTTGCGCCAAGGGTTTTTTACGACGGCTCTTTTGGAGGGGCTGCGATCGGGACAGTGCATGACTATTAAGGGTTTAGATCGTTTTTTGACCGATCGCCTACCTGAGCTGTGTGACCACCATTTGCGTCCAAAACAGGAACCTTTGATGGTTGTAAATCCTCCGGGAAAAGCCCATTTGGTGATTTTACCGGATCTGGCTCTTGTAGCAACTGCTGAAGTGGCAGGACGCAATGGTAGTATGACGGTTGGGGCCGAGAGTAATGGTTTCGATCGCTCTCTGATGGGTGCGACGACGGCTCAAATGGATTTGCCTACAGCTACTCGTAATTCTCAGGATACTGGAACTGAAAAGCCGACTGAGGTGCCTGTGCCGAATGTTGCTGGGTCTGCTGATGGTGGTGGCGATCGACCAAATTTGCAAAAACCAGAGGATTTGGATAATGGGGCTTCGGATAAGTCGTTTTTGCAGCAGCTAATTTTGTGGAGTGGTGCTACGGCTGCGATTCTGCTGTTGGGTGTATTTCTGACTAACAGGTCAATTTTTGTGGCTCAGCAGGAAGTCAGCCCTAAATTGACCGCTGAGAATGCTCAAAACCGTCCGCCTGAAAAGTCTGGGGTAAAGCCTGTAATTCCTGTTGCTGAGCTTCCTCGAAACCCACAGCAGGCTGTGTCGGTAGTAACTGGAAAGAAACCGCAACCTTCTAGCCAGCAGGTTTGGGCTGAAGCGAAAACTATGCTCAAGGATGGTTCGGCTTCGAGTTTTAATAACGCTGTCAGAAAAGCTCGATCGATCGCGCCGACAGATCCGCTTTATCCGCAAACTCAGCAGGATATTGAGCGCTGGAGTTTGACGATTTTGGATATAGCTAACGGGCGGGCTGCTAGGGGTGATTTCCTGGGAGCGATCGGAGCGGCTAAATTGATGCCTGATGCCAATAAGCCGATTTATAATCAGTCTAAGGAGGCGATCGTTCAGTGGCAGGATTTATCTAAGCAGCAGCAATTGAATGTGGCTCTGATATCTGCTGCTAAGACGAAAATTAAGCGTGGCGAGGCATCTTCTTACAGTAAGGCGATCGAGCAAGTTAACCAGATTCAAGCGGGTGAGCCTCTTCACACAGAAGCTCAGCGTTTGTCGGGAGAATGGAGCGAAACTATCCTGAAAATTGCTCAATTGCGTAGCTCTCAAGGGAAGCTTAAAGACGCTGTTGAAGCTGCGTCGTTGGTTCCGTCTGGCACCAAGAGTTATAAACCGGCTCAGAAGGCGATCGCTGAGTGGAAAAGTAAGCTAAAACTTCAGAAAAAAGGTTGATTTAGATACAATTTGTGGGGTTAGAGTTGTGAATCATGAGCTAATTAAGTTTAACTTGTAAACTCACAGCTCATGATTCACAACTCTAATCTCACATATAGCAATCTTAAATCAGTTGTACAAAATATGTAGGGTAGCGCCCCATGCCTATCCAAATCGCCCTCAAGGAATCCGACTCATCTCTTCACCGTCTGTACGACAAAAAGTCGGTATTTGCAACAAGCACAAACTCGAACCACTTGCAGTTAATATCATAAAGCTGCATTAGCTAACCTACAAAAATGGCTATAACATAAAGTGGAAAAAATATACAATTAGACCAAAAAAACCAAAAATTGCTGCGTTATACTACTGCCTGCAACAACACGTATCTCTTAGGTTAGAGTTTTACTCAATTCATCTTGACGGATCTAAAAACAACGGGTTAAGGTGGCAGTGTCTAGGTGTAAAGGGGCGATCGCTTTTTCAATCTGGGGGGTAAAATCCAAGAATTCAAAGAGTTACAGATGGTGTTGAACTTTTCCAATTCTGGAGGATGACATTAGCACTAAACCCGGCTTTATTGCTAGATGGGATCAAAAATTGTAACACTTCTTAACGATAAAAAAAGTTTCAAAACTGCTAGCATAGTGACACTTTTGTTAGCGAAAACAGATAAAGTAAATAAAGTTGCCTAGCTTTACACGCCACAATCCTCACCCTGGGGATCTTGAATCGACTTGATTCATAGACAGTGGTTTCAGAGTTATGATTGGAATCAAAGCATCGATATTTAACCGAGTTCTCTAGTTACTTTTACTTTCAGCTATGAACGTAGATTTTATCAAAGCCCAAGTCAGGTTATTACAGGGTGCAAGTTCATCGGAGCGAGAAACCCTGATTAAAAACATCGGTGTCTGTGCTGGCGTGATCAGACCAGGAGAGTACGTGACTCCGCAACGGAAGCACGCTATCACTCTCTGGTTACAAACCAATGCTGTTCGACTCCGGCTACCTCAACTTCCTCTGGACTTGTCAGGACACAAGTCTTAACAGTTAGATAATCAAGGTATTTTTGCCAAAAACCATAACCTGTGTTAATTGCTTTTAGATTAGAGATGCACGATTGATCTTATGTTGGTTGACACTCCCCAGCCTGAAGGCGTGGGGATTCTTAATTCATCGACTGACCTTTAAGCGCTATGTCCTTTCGGCAATTCTTAAACTTTTCAACCGTACAAAAGTACCCATTATAAATTATATATTTTATTGGTATTGTAAAACGCAACGAGTTAATAAAAACAACTTGCTTTCTAACATATTTATAGACAAAAATACTGTGCCAAAAAAACAAAAATTTCCTTATTTAGTTGGTTCCCGATGGACGGCATTGCAACAAACTTGGGGCTGGCGGCACTTTCAAGTAGTCAACCGAAAAAACCAAGGTAAGTGGGTATTTGCGGAAATGGTGGCTGCTTGCGACCCGAATGTACGTTTCTGGTTGAACGCCCAACAGCTTAAAGATCGATCGCTATGGCAAGCTGGATGGCAGTCTACGCAAGAACTAGAGGATTTGGAGGCGGCAGAGCAAAATGTTTGAGAAGATTGGGCATGGGGCATGGGGCATTGGGCATTGGGCATAGCTGGCTCCTTTTCAGATCAGGAAATAAGGCTTCCCATTTGTACTCTCATGTGCTTGGATAGGAAGTCTGCAGTATTAGCAATTTCAAACTAAAGCTTGGTGGATAGCAAAGGGGTAAAACAATGAAAGAAAAAGTATCGGCCTTAGTGTGTTTACTCATTGGTGCTACATTGGGGGGTGGATTTGCTGAATTGTCGATCGCGAATCCAGGACTTGCAAACAGCAAAACTCAAGCTGCCGATATTTCAGGGCCCGCAGCGGACTTATCGAATCTAGTTCTTACTTTGGAAGATCTTCCGGCAGGTTTTACAGAGAACTCATCCGGGGCGACCAGTTTCAAAAATCAACTCAACCAGAACCCTTACTTTAAGCCGGCCAGCGTCTTCGCTTACCAAAAAATTGATGAGAAGCAGTTTCAATTGCTCATAGGATTCACAACGCAATTGTCAGATTCAGCGCAACAAACTATGTTTGATGATGCAATTCGTAAAGGGATTCTTGCAAAGGCATTCTCTGAAGGTTTAAATAGTAACAAAGAATTGAAATTCACTAATCCTGCTCCTTTAACTTTGCAAGATAATACTGGTGAGGTTTCGGCTGGGTGGAGAAGTCAAGGAAATATCCAAAACATACCCATGAATGTGGATTTTGCTATATTTCGACGGGGCAAAATAGGTGCTGTTACGGCGATCGTATATTTAGATGGCACTCAGCCAAATGTAACGATTAGTGATGCTGCGCGCAAACTGGATAGTCGGATGATGGAATTGAAGCCTGATTTAACTAAACCGCAATAAGTGCTGCAATGAAACCGTAAAAGCTGCCCATGCTGTGAGCCATTATTTGAGATTTGTGTAAAGGAGATTCCCAATTCCCAATTCGCAATTCGCAATTCCCAATTCCCAATTCCCAATTCCCAATTCCCAATTTCAAAATGACTCGCTTAGCAACTACAATAGAAGCCATACTTTATCTGAAAGGTCAGCCAGTCTCGATCGCAGAGATTGCTGAAATTGCTAAGTGCGATCGCACCGATGTCGAAGATGCCATCATTGAACTGATGTCAGACTCAGCTCACCGCGACAGTGCATTAGAAGTTGTGGAAACCCCTACAGGATACAGCCTGCAACTCAGAGAAGAGTTTGCCAATTTAATGCAAACTTTGATACCTCCAGAATTAGGTACTGGGGCTCTGCGGACACTAGCTGCGATCGCCCTCAAAGGCGGCATCGCTCAACCAGACTTAGTTAATTTGCGGGGTTCAGGTGCTTACCAACAGGTGCAAGAACTTGTTGAACTCGGCTTTGTCCGCAAACGACGACCAAACGATAGTCGCTCCTATTGGCTACAAGTTACCGACAAATTTCATCGGTATTTTCAAGTAGATCAGTTGCCCAAACAGCTACAAATTGACTTTCAGGCAAATTTGTACCCAAGCAGTGACGAGTAAGTTTAAACTAGAATGTAGCAAGCCAGAAATTAAGAATCGCCAATGGTTTTTCACCCTGACTTTGACCTGGACAATGCCAAACAAACAGCAGACAATCCACTTTTGAAGTACCTCCAACACCAATCCCCAGAGGTTTTAGATCGTGTAGCTAAGTCAGTTAGCCCAGAAATCAAAGAGATTATCTCTCACAACGTTCAAGGACTTTTAGGCATCTTGCCTTCGGAAAATTTTAATGTCCACATTACTACGGATCGCGAAAATTTAGCAGGTTTGCTGGCTTCAGCGATGATGACTGGTTATTTTCTGCGAAAAATGGAGCAGAGGATGCAGTTAGAAGAAAATTTGGCAAGCACCAGCTCGATTAAACCAAATTTTCCTCAAGAAAAGTGAAAATATCAGCGGGTTGATCAAGTTGAAGGATGAAAATTTTTACCCAAAAAATCAAATTCAACCTTCAACTAAAACAGCAGGAGTCCCGCACCAAACACGGTACGCCTTGAGTGACGGGAGGAATGCGCGTGAGGTGTACCCTTCGACCCTTCGACCCTTCGACTACGCTCAGGGCGACGCTCCGCTCAGGGCGACGCTTCGCTCAGGGCATCGCCCGCCCCTACGAGCCCCCGCCCAATGGCAAATCGCTATAAAGTGTTTACGAATTGGGAAATTTGTTTTCTCTAACTTCTAGGGAATAATCTTTCACGGCTTGCGTAATTGTTTCTCGCAAATTGACGTAAGCTTTCGCAAATGGCGGCTGCTTTTCCGAAAGTCCTAACAAATCGGAAGTTACTAAAACTTGTCCATCACAGTGTGGGCCAGCGCCGATACCAATGGTGGGAATGGTTAATTTTTGAGTAATTTGAGTCGCTAAGTCTGCGGGGATGTGTTCTAATACTACAGCAAAGGCACCTGCTTCTTGAAGTGCGATCGATTCTTGCAAAATTCTCTCTCCCGCTTCCACAGTTTTTCCTTGTTTTTTGTAGCCGAGTTGGTGTACGGATTGCGGTGTTAAACCGACGTGTCCCATCACCGGAATCCCGGCTGATGTCAGTTGTGAAATTGTCGTCGCCATTGCTGGATATCCACCTTCTAGTTTGACAGCTTGAGCGCCTGTTTCTTTCAAGACTCTCCCCGCTGAGTGCATGGCTTGCTGGGGACTTTCTTGATAGGTTAAAAAGGGCAAATCGACGACTATTAATGCTTGTTTGACTCCACGACGGACTGCTTTAGCGTGGTGCAGTATTTCATCGAGGGTTAGGGGTAGAGTTGTCTCGTAGCCTAGGACTGTCATGGCGAGGGAATCGCCGACGAGGATGATGTCTACGCCTGCTTGATCGATCAGTTGGGCGATCGCATAATCATAGGCCGTCAGCGCGACAATTGACCGCCCTTGTTGTTTCCACTGAATTAATTGATGAGTAGTGACTGACATTTTAGTTGACTCTTAGATAATTAGATAATTAGATAATTCGGCGGTTGGAAACCGCGTCTATACAAACGAAGTCCGCCTGAGCGGACTAAGAAAGAGTAATAGATAGAAATTATCTGGATTTTACACGCGAATATAGCTTTGCATTCCCTCTGCTGGCAAAACAATCAACCGTTGATTTCTCAAGTCCGGTTCTAAACCCAAATCTTCGAGGGGAATTAAGCCGAGTAAAGGTTCTTCTCCTGCGGGAATTTCTACACAATCATATCTGCCTTCTCGTCCAGCTACGGCAAGACTGACATCTTTGAACAGACGAAATTGTCTTGCTCCTATTGCTGTATTTCCTTGGATTTCACCAACTAGAGTTAAACCTAATTGAGCGATAATATCTGCTGGTAAACAGAGCCGAGTTGCTCCTGTATCTACTAGGACGTTATCGATGGTGATAGAGCGTATTTGCTCTACGGGGATGAACCCTCTTTCTCCCAGGATTTCATCGATGTGATTGGTGACGGTTATTGTTGCGGTGACTCTGCCCATTTTTTTATCCTTTTGTTTTGCTATAGAATCTTTCCATTGTCTTTTAACTCAATTATATACAATTCAGGGTGCATATCCTATATTTTTACCCCACCCCAACCCTCCCCTTGCTAAGGGGAGGGAGTAAGAAATTTACAAATGATTTAGGTTTGATGATGATTTTTGTTAATTACTATCGGTCTTTTTCTCAATCCACCAATTCCTAACAAAACGTTTTGTATTTTTATCTCCCATTGTCGTGGCGACTACAATTAGGACTTCTTGTTTTTTATTGATAAACTCAAACCGACAAAGCCCTTCTCCAGTGCCAGAGCAATCCTTAATCTCTTCATATCCCACATCAAATAGCTCTTTAACCGCAGCATTGCTCAGGTTACTGGGTGTACCCTGTAAGTTTGGCTGCCACCCTTTTTTGATGAGGATTCGACGGGCTGCTTCGTAGGGCATACCTTTTTTGAGAGGTACTTCTTGAGGGGCATTGGCATAATTTTCAAGGCTGAATTGCTGTGATTTTTTAGTAGCATCTACAGCTTTTGTAGGAGATTCGCTACAGATTCCGAGTAATGCTAGTAGCAAGAGTGCTATAATCTTTCCATTCATGCAAATTTGTCCTCCATAAGTGCTTTGCCGTGATCCGATCGCATATCATAGTCCACAATTGGAAATAAACATCTCGCGTCGAATTGCTGACCATTCACTAATGCTGATTTTATCGCTTTTGGGAATTGGCTGTCCAGTCCGTTGAGGATGGCGGCTATAAAAAATTGTATCTGCAAGGCGATCGTAGGTTTGCTCGTAAGTTTGGCCGTTAATTGTGGTGAATTCCCATCCTGTCTCTTCTGGGGAGGGCCTAAAGCAGACTTCTTGTACGGACTTGACTCGCGGATCGATCGCCTCGCGTAATTTCTGCCATTCTGTTATGTAGTTGCGATCGCCCGTTTGGAGTTTACGATTGTTTAACTGAGGATTTACCTTGTAGAATAAGAAATCTGTTAATCGATCGACGGCTTGTTCTCGCGATTCGGCTTTGGCTGGATTGGGGCTGATGAGGAGAAGTGCGATCGCGATCGCGCAAATCATTGAAAATCTGGACACAAGTTTAATCGACAGCGACTTGATTAGCATAGTGATTTGGCATTAATTCCTACTTATATCTCCACCATCTTAATCCGCACTTACGAAAGAGTTCACAAACCGGGTTTTTATCAAAATACTTCGTTACAGTCAGTAGATTCCGCAAAAACCCGGTTTCTTTGGTCTAAATGCGTAATTCCTGTTATTCCTGAAGTTCTGCTAATAACTGTTCCCCGAAAGGATGTTCTTGCAATTGCTCAAATGTCAAATCTCCTTTGCTGATTCCTTCTCGCCACAACCCAACGTAATTTTTCCAAACTGTAAGAATATTAGGATGATTTTCTGGCAATTTGCTGCAAAGAATTTCCACTGCTTGTAAATACAGCGGTTCCGCTTCCGAATACCTGCCTTCGGAACGATAAAGTTCGGCTAAATTGTTGAAGTCAGTAGCTAAACGGGGATGGTCTTCTGGGAGCGATCGCCTGTTTATTTCCACTGCTTGCAAATACAGCGGTTCCGCTTCCGAGTACCTTCCTTGAGATTTATAAAGTCCGGCTAAATTGTTGAAGTCACTGGCTAAACTGGGATGGTCTTTTGGGAGCGATCGCCTGTCTATTTCCACTGCTTGCAAATACAGCGGTTCCGCTTCCGAGTACCTTCCTTGCGATTCATAAAGTCCGGCTAAATTGTTGAGGTGAGTAGCTAAACTGGGATGGTCTTCTGGGAGCGATCTCCTGCCTATTTCTAATGCTTGCAAATACAGCGGTTCGGCTTCCGAGTACCTTCCTTGGGATTCATAAAGTCCGGCTAAATTGTTGAAGTCCCTGGCTAAACTGGGATGGTCTTCTGGGAGCGATCGCCTGTTTATTTCTAATGCTTGCAAATACAGCGGTTCCGCTTCCGAGTACCTGCCTTGGGATTTATAAAGTAAAGCTAAATTGTTGAGGTGAGTGGCTAAACTGGGATGGTCTTCTGGGAGCGATCGCCTGTCTATTTCCACAGCTTGCAAATACAGCGGTTCTGCTTCTGAGTACCTTCCTTGAGATTCATAAAGTAAAGCGAGGTAATTCAAACTACTTGATAATGCCGTTTCCATATCTAAGTCTTGCTGAAGGGCGATCGCCTTTTTAAAATAATCGATCGCCAATTCATACTCTTTCTGAAAGTTTTCGCACTCTCCTGAGTCGATCCTTCTGTCATAAATCTTCCCCATACTAGCATAAAGACTTGCCAAACTGGGGTCTTGGAGTCCTTTTTTCTGTTCGGTTCGTGCGATTAAATCCTGCAAATCTTCCAGCGGAATCAAACTCGGCACTTCGCGATTATCGTCTTCAACTAACAATCGAAATGGTTCAAATTCAGCCTTGGAAACAGCCGCAGTTTTTTTCGTATCAAAGCGAAACACACCTTTGCGCCAACTCCAAAAATCAGGAGACTCATTGCTAATCAAAACTTCAATTTGTTGCGTCACCCACAACACAATCGAAAACGGAAAATCCCGAAATACTTCCCGCGTCCATTGCAAATACCCAAAAAACACTTCTTGTTCCGATCGACTTTCACCAAGTTGTTTAAAAAATCGCAGTTTCTCCACACCCGTCACGGTGATTACAGCTTTTCCCCCCTGCTGCAAATACGGTTCTTGTGCGACTAAATTGGCAATTGCCGATCGCATACTCGGTTCACCCCTAGCCAATTCTACCCGATAGCGGCGGATATCCGGTTCGAGTTCTGCCTCATAATCGGAGATAATGCGATCGCGACAGTCGCTATCATCACAAACTGCCATTAACAAGTTGAGAATATCTTTACCCGCTTCAATTGACACGAGTAAATCATCATAATTATCTTGGTTTTGACTGTGGAGATTCGACATATAGTCACATCGGTTTATTAACCCGGAAAATCATCTTGCTGCTTCAACAATTCTAGCACAATCGGATGGATATCATACCACAAAACAGCATTGCGATACTCTAAAACATACAATCCATGCAGCAACTCCAAAAATTGCTTTGCTTTGGGATCGGCAGGTTTGAAATCGCTGTAAGTTGCCATCAACATCTCATAATCAGTCGTTCCCAAACGGGTATCAAAATCAATCCGCAATTTATTAATCGCTGCCTCAAACACCTCAGCATTAATTTTCACCTCAGCTTCTGGATTTCGTCGCACCAGCCGCAAACAAATGCGACAACATTCGTTAGCAATTCTAATCAATTCTCGCAATACTCCACCGCTATATACAACAAGGCGATCGAGTATTTCTGGTTCGATCAATTCGCTTCCCAAACGTTTAGCTAAAATTTCCTTCAATCTCGCCGCCGATTCCATCATAGGAATAGCATCAGGATTCCGGCTTTCCCCGCGCTTAAATAGCTTTGTGACGGGCATAAACACAATTTGATCATTCGTTTCAGTTTCCACGGTAGCGGTCAAAGAGACATCTCGCAGCGCCGAAATCGGAGTTGTTAAAATCATCCTAAAATTTGGTAAAAATAGCGCCTTAATATGTTCTTGATAAATTTGGCGAACGACACCTAAATCCAATTTATCCAGGTCATCTATCACCACCATTATCGGTTTTTTTGCGCCGTCTTCAACTACGGCCGCAATCTCGTTAATTGTCGCCACCAAATCCGAAACTTTGCGAATAAACTCTTGTTTGATTTCTTCGCGAATCGTCGCATCAGCTTTTAACTTGCCTTGAATCATCTTAAACAAATTAAAACCTACCGATCCACTGGTGCCCAATTCGTCAATTTTAGTTTTAGTTTTAGTCGCAAACCAGTTATAAAATGATTCTTTAATTGATTGTTTAATCGGAATTTGCTGTTTTTCGGCGGCATCCATCAACTGAACTGCGATCGCAAACAAGATATTGATATGATTGACATCGGACATTTCGATTAAGTCGGAAATCGAGAAAAAGACCGTAAAATAGCGATCGTCCATCTGACGACAAAACTCAGCCAACAGTGTAGATTTACCACAACCGCGATGTCCGCTGAAAATAATTTTACCGCTACCGGAAGGGTCATCTTCGACTAATTGCTCTAAGTTTTCGAGCACTTCTGTCCCGTATTCTACACGGAAGTTTGCCACTTCTTTCGGAGTTATCAGAGGCAATAACTCCATATTTGCATAGGCTGTCCGAAAAGATTCTAGTAATATTTTTGACATGGCACTCTGAGGATATTATTTAATGTTATATCAATTCCGGTAGCATCGGAATTATTAGGGACCAAAATGAGGAGACGGCAGTGCCGTGTCCCTACAATGAATCTGGGGTAGGGAAACGGCACTGCCGTCTCCTCTATATCATTCGGGCGCAGCCGGAATTGATATTATTCATGATTATAAGCCGAATCAACAGATTAGTATAACAATAATCTGTCTTCCTTCTTCCTTCTTCCTTCTTCCTTCTTCCTTCGACTTACTTCCAACCCAACCACCGCAACAAAGGCACAACCAAATAATGACTGACTCCCAAACAAAGCCCGATCGCACTTCCCAACAAACCAAAAAATGCCACAGCCCCCCAAACTTCCCAAAAGCCCAGTGTAGCGTTAGACGAGGCAAAACTTCCGAATAAACTCCCCGGAAAAATGCTCAAAGCATTCAGAAACAAAAACAACCCCGTAGAGCACACAGCCACCACCAAAGCGTGCACCAATTGGTGACTCCGCAAACCCATTCCCACAGTCAAAGATGCGATCGCAAAAGCACCCAAAATAATCCCCTGCACCCCACTAGAAGCACTCGATTCCAACCAGCACAAACCAGCTA
Organism: Oscillatoriales bacterium; assembly: GCA_043742065.1. Lineage (GTDB taxonomy): Bacteria > Cyanobacteriota > Cyanobacteriia > Cyanobacteriales > Microcoleaceae > Microcoleus. The sequence goes on along the minus strand of JAYTZD010000239.1, from coordinate 13,792 downwards.
ACAAATAGCCTTGAACACCCATCATTCCTGATAGCCAATACTGTTTTTGTTGGCGAAAACTGCCCGCATCCGTCAAACCGATCGCAGTTCCCAATCCAGCAAACGCAAACAGTAGTACCTCCGGCCCCACAGCGAAAGTCATATTAGGAATTAATTGATGCAAACCTTCATTCAAAAAATCAGCAATTTGCAAGCCTATGGGCGAAGCATAGCCCAAAACCAAACCGCCGATCGCCCCCGCACTTCCCCCAATCCCACCGAGCACCATTTCCCAGCCCGTATCCAGAGAAGCTACCACGATTTGCGCGATCGCCCCAAACATCAAAGCAGTCATCGTCACAACTTGCCGACTCCCCGCAACCAAGACTTCCCCACAGAATTTGAGAATAGCTTGACTGGTTGGGGCGATCGCCATTTGTCCCTTATTCTTGGCATAAATCTGCCTCAAACGTTGGCGAACATCCCCAGCCGTAGCCGGACGCTGCTGCACATCCGATCGCACCATGTCATCTAACAAATTAGCAAAAGCCGGGGCGATCGGCGAAATATGCCGCCACCGCAACTCCCCCGTCATCGGATCCTCAATCTCCGCCGGATACTTCCCCGTCAGCAAATGAATGCAAGTGCGCCCCAAAGCATAAAAATCCGTAGCAGGCCCTACACCGCCCCCAACAATTTGTTCCGGCGGGCTATACCCAGGAGAAATCAACCGCGTCGAACTTGGACAATCCTGCCCCATCGGTGCGACACCACCAATTTGCTTAACACCCCCAAAGTCGATCGTCACCAACTGCAATCCACCCAAACCGTTAGCCAGTAGAAGTTGTGGCGATTGTGGAATTCGCAGCATCAAATTTGAAGGCTTAATATCCCGGTGAATAATCTGGCATCTATGCAACTCCTCTAAAATTTCCACAGCTTGACTCAGCCAACTAAAAACCCATTCCTGCGGACAACCTTGAGGGTGCTCATCCAGAACTTCTTCCAAAGTTTTGCCGTGAATCTTTTCCATTACCAAACAAGGAAGCCTGCGCGCCGCAGTATTGCCCTCACCAGGCAAACTTTGCATTTGCACATGAAAATAACCCTCAGCCTCGACTCTAGGGACACCAGGATGTCGCAAAAGTGCCAAAACCCAAGCTTCCTGCTCGAACAATTTCAGCGCTTTCGGGGAAGTTTCCAGCATCACTTTGAGGACGCGCTCGGTTTGAGATTCTGTATCCCAAACTGTGTAGATAGCTGCAAAACCACCTTTGCCCAAAACTTCTAGGGGCACATAGCGATTTTTCAGTCGTAGCGGCCCTCCGCAACTCTGACAAAAATTATTGCCCCAAGTCTGAGGGTAAGGCTTTGGGCAATCTGGATTGATGCAGTGGACAGATTTTGAATGGGGGTGTGGCACAACCAGAGTAAAAAATGGGACTAAATATCCATGTTAGACTTACGCCCAGTTAATGTTGAAATCGGGTTAACCGCGATGTTCAATTGGTGTAATGAGGCTTTTGGATTGAGAACACGGGGCGATCGCGCAACTCCTGTCCATATTATGTACTCTGGTTTCGTTTTTTGACTGTTGAGGAACTGACATCTTGCACCATGATCAATCAGAAATTAGGAGACGGCAATGCCGTGTCCCTACCCAAAATAATATTGTAGGGACACGGCACTGCCTTGGACTCTATATTTTCGATCGCAATTAAGTTCGATCGCGCGATCGAACTCAACCATCTACTATAAAATTAAGTATTTATAACTAATTTTCCCTCGCTTTTTTCTTCCTTCTTCCTTATTCCTGATCTTGCGATCCCCAAGCATTATTTGTGCCTTTTATTTTATAAGAAATGTTACAGATATTTGTCAAATGTAAATCTAAATAAATAATACTTATGATGATTAAAAGAATATTAAAATTTCAGAGTGTCCGTTTATTGGTATATTCTTAGGAGCCGGTCATCAGACCCAAAAAATTAAGCGAATACTAGGAAGCGAGATATGGCTTACGCGCAAACCCAAACTCAATCAAAGGCTGGGTATAAAGCCGGAGTTCAAGACTATAAACTAACGTATTACACACCGGACTACACCCCGAAAGATACAGATATTTTGGCGGCTTTCCGTGTAACTCCACAACCAGGAGTACCACCAGAAGAAGCAGGCGCTGCTGTAGCTGCTGAATCTTCCACCGGTACATGGACAACAGTGTGGACTGACCTTCTGACCGACCTCGATCGCTACAAAGGCCGTTGCTACGACATCGAGCCAGTCCCCGGCGAAGACAACCAATACATTTGCTTCATCGCTTATCCTTTGGATTTGTTTGAAGAAGGTTCCGTCACCAACCTGCTGACATCTTTGGTCGGTAACGTTTTCGGTTTCAAAGCTCTGCGTGCTCTGCGGTTAGAAGACTTGCGGATTCCCATTGCTTACCTGAAAACATTCCAAGGTCCTCCTCACGGTATTACCGTTGAGCGCGACAAATTGAACAAGTACGGCCGTCCTTTGCTCGGTTGTACAATTAAGCCCAAATTGGGTCTGTCTGCTAAGAACTACGGCCGTGCCGTTTACGAAGTTCTACGCGGCGGTTTGGACTTCACCAAAGACGACGAAAACATCAACTCGCAACCATTCATGCGTTGGCGCGATCGTTTCTTGTTCGTTCAAGAAGCTATTGAAAAAGCTCAAGCAGAAACAGGCGAAGTCAAGGGTCACTACTTAAACGTAACCGCCCCTACCTTTGAAGAAATGATGGAACGGGCAGAATTCGCCAAAGAAATCAAAACCCCCATCATCATGCACGACTACCTCACCGGTGGTTTCACTGCAAACACCAGCTTGGCCAAATGGTGCCGCAAAAACGGTATTTTGTTGCACATTCACCGCGCCATGCACGCCGTGATCGATCGTCAAAAGAACCACGGTATCCACTTCCGCGTACTTGCCAAGTGCTTGCGGATGTCCGGCGGCGACCACCTGCACTCCGGTACAGTTGTGGGCAAACTCGAAGGCGAAAAAGGCATCACGATGGGCTTCGTAGACTTGATGCGCGAAGACCACATCGAACAAGACCGCGCTCGCGGTATCTACTTCACCCAAGATTGGGCCTCCATGCCTGGTGTCATGCCAGTTGCTTCCGGTGGTATCCACATCTGGCATATGCCAGCCTTGGTTGAAATCTTCGGCGACGACTCCTGCTTGCAGTTCGGCGGCGGCACCTTGGGCCACCCTTGGGGTAATGCACCTGGTGCAACAGCTAACCGCGTTGCTTTGGAAGCTTGCGTCCAAGCACGTAACGAAGGCCGCAACTTGATGCGCGAAGGCGGAGACATCATTCGCGAAGCTTGCAAATGGAGCCCTGAATTGGCTGTTGCTTGCGAACTTTGGAAAGAAATCAAGTTCGAGTATGAAGCAATGGATACCGTTTGATGATTTTGGTTTGAGATTTTAGGTTTTAGGTAGCAAACTTGCTGGGAAGTCTTTATCTTAGAAGAAGATTTACAAGTAAGTTTGCATCCAAAATCTAAAATCCACAATCTAAAACTCTTAAGGGCTGGGGTCAAAAATGGATCTCAAACAAGTTGCGAAAGACACCGCTAAGGTGCTGGCAAGTTACCTAACCTATCAATCCGTGCGGATTGTGGTTGCTCAATTGAGCGAAACCAATCCTCCTCTGGCAATCTGGTTGAATGACTTTTCCACGAAGAGCAAAATCCAAGATGGAGAAGCATACATTCGAGAGTTGCTATTGGAAAATCAAGATTTAGGATTTCGGATCATGACGGTGCGAGAATATCTGGCGCACGATGTGACAGAGTTTTTGCCTGAAATGGTTCGTACTGGCATTCAACAGTCAAATATGGAACACAGACGCCAGCATTTGGAGCGAATTACGCAGCTTAATTGGTCTGTGACTATCAGTAATCCTGAAACATCCTCAATAGATTCTGAACCGAATCTAGATAATTTGTCGAGTTAATAGATCGCACTTGGCGAATCGAACACACACCTTAGAGATACAAAAAATGAGAACTTTACCAAAAGAGCGTCGTTACGAAACTCTGTCCTATTTGCCCCCGCTGACAGACGCACAAATCGCCAAGCAACTGCAATACATCTTGGATCAAGGCTACATTCCCGGCGTAGAATTCAACGAAACCTCAGATCCTGAAGTGCGTTATTGGACTCTTTGGAAGTTGCCTTTGTTCCACGCTCGCAGCGTCCAAGAAATCATGGTAGAAGTTCAAGCTTGCCGCCAAGAAAATCCTCAATTCTTCATCCGCGTCATGGGTTTTGACAACGTGAAGCAATGCCAAGTGCTCAGCTTCATCGTCCACAAGCCTAACACCAGAGGCTACTAAAAAGTATTGGCTGGCTCATCTAACTTTTAGATTAACAGTCATTGCTGATTGGAGGCGGGGAATATTCCCTGCCTCTTTTTTATTGTAGCTATTGAGGAGACGGCAGTGCCGTTTCCCTACGCCACAATTATCAATCATGAGAGGAGACGGCAGTGCCGTTTCCCTACGCCACAATTATCAATCAATCATGAGAGGAGACGGGAGTGCCGTTTCCCTACCTCAACATCACCATTTGAGGAGACGGCAATGCCGTTTCCCTACCTCACAATCAACCGTCTTAATAGCCTGATTGAAGGAGCGCCTCGTCGAGCAAATCCGTTAGTTTAAGTGTCATCGCCCATTGGTGCAAATAGGGTCTATCTAAGCGCTCCCCTTGTACTTTCAAAACTCCCAAGACATCTCTCCACTGCTTTTGGGAACCGCCAGGAATTAGTTTGTACCAACTGAGTTTTTGTAAGACAATATCTTCAGGGGAGTAAATGTAGATTCCCTCCTCTTTTAAACCACTAACAACATGAAGCTGGCGGCGATTCATCACCGAAGTGGAAAAAGGGTCATCGGTACTCATCACAAAAATATCCACTTTCTCCATAGAAGGCAAGTATATCACATTGAAAGATGATTCACGAGGTGCTATTTTTGACTTAGTAATTGCTTCAGCCACAGCCGACTTGCTGATATAAAACTCCCTTGACATGACATCAATTAGCTGAGGTGCTATTCGTGCTTCCAAGTCTATCACTAAGTCCAAATCTTGGGTAGACCTGTTCTCTCCCAGCAACGAACTCGCCACTGAACCACCAACCACATAGGGAATATTCAGTGGCAACAAAATGTCAGCTATTTTCCTCGCTAACTCAATCGGATCTGCAATCACGAGCTGCTCCCAATCTTTGGTGTCTGATAAAACTTCGAGCCACTCAAAACCCAAGCACCTTTTAATAAATTCTTGTCGAACTTTTGTCTTGGTAGCATTCGGATACTGGCTCTCTATTCCTAATATTGCCATCTTTCGGACCGATCGAGCAAAAGCGCAAGTCCGCTGTACTTTTTGTTGGGGCGTTAACTGTCGCAATAGCTGAAACATCAGCACATCAGCCTCAATGCTGGTATCAATTGATTGTGGCTTGTATCCTGACTTAACTATAACTGTTGGTATTGGTGGCACGGTTTAATCTCGCTTCCATCCTTAGATTCCACAATTATATTGCAGAAGGACACTTCGACTACGCTCAGTGACCTTATAGCCTTGGCGACTGTTATATAAACCTAATCTATCCTTTCCATTACAATCCCATCAACTATTTCATAACCCCAATTAGAGTTGCGATTTGCCAACTGCTCAGCCATATCGCATTCGCACAAATTGCAGAGTTCAACTAACTTTTGATATCCTTCATCTTTCTCCCGCTGCAACCTTTGCAGCCGAAGCTTTTCCCTCACTTCCTCATCAGGATTTGGGCGCTCTTCCCCCAGCGGATTAATCTCGCTAATTCGTTTCATGATCTCTATCCTAAAAAGGGATTGATTCGACTATTTCACCATCAACTATTTCGTAGCCCCAGTCTGGATTCCTAGTAATTTGTGTTTCAATTATACTGCGACCAAGAGGAGTTTTGTAAGCTTTTTGCAAAGACGAAATACTGGGGATTTCGGCGGGAGTTGGCGATGTTGTTTCTGCAAGTTTGGGCGGTTCTGGTGTCGGTTCAGATGTGGATTGATTCAGGGCAAATTGCGGTGCGATCGCCCCTAATTTCCGTATCACGCTATCCTTAGTGATTTGCGGTTTTTCGTTGAAGGAAGAGGGCAGATATGGTGTGTCAACGCCCTGCTGTTTTGCTTTGAGGGCATCATCCGCGAGGCGATCGCACTTTCGCAAAAAACCCTCCCACAAATCTTTCCCCAAAACTGGATTTCTCAAGTCACTGCGAGCCCTAGATACTGCTGCTTCTAGCGGTTCACCTTTGTGGACGTAATACTGAATTCGCTCCTCTTCAAAGGCCGGATAAGGCACTTCTGGTGCGATTTCCCAATCTCGCTTCACCTTCTGACTTTCTCCCAAAGAAATGCCCGCGATAAATTCATCCCAAAAAGTTGAGGCTAAGCCCTTGGTGATGCTATCAATAATTTTGAATGCCCATCCCGAAGGATTACCAAAACCTAAGTTGCGTTCTTGAGCATAGGCTTCTAAAGCTCGTTGAAAATTGTGCAGTTGTTCTTGGGAGTTCCAAGGGCCGTTAAATCGGTAATTTGGGGTGACAGCAACGGCTATTTGTTGGCGGGGTTGACCGAAGAATTTGTCGATTTTAATACTCGGATTAGATTCAGAATTATCAGCAACTATATCTACAGGATAATTGAGGTTTTTGGGGAGAGTTTGTGTTATAATCTCTTCAGGATTGGCTGTAAAATAAGTATTTATTTTTGACTCGAATGCTTCAATATCTGCCCAGAGTTCTAGGGTTTCAGTCTGGGAATTTAGTAGTCTTTCTTTCAATAAAACTCGCTCTTTTAGTTGCCGTCTCGCCAATTCCTGTTCTTCGGAATTTAAACCAGTAGATTTTTCAATTTCTGCGGTGTTAGTTTGCACCCAATTCTCAGAATTGGAAAGTTGAGATTGCCATTGAAATAATTGGCACAGAAAGATACTGGCTGTGACACCGCCGGTAATCTTAGCTAATTTGGGATAATAGATTACCGGATTTCCGAGATTTCCTAAAAATATGCCTATCTGCATTTTATATATTCTCGTTATTTTTGAACGAAACGTAGGGGTGAAGCATTTGGGCGACAATTTATGTTAAAGACAGAAGATTTTATGCCCAAATGCTTCACCCTCCTCCCCAGCCTCGCCTACCTAGATAACAAATATGACGTTACAATTTATATTCGAGAGGCTCACAAAACTCATTCACCCCACTCTTAAACACATAAATAATCACCGCAGCTACCAAAATCTCCGGGCAAATACTTGCAGCAACCAAATCTCCAAAAGCCGCATTCAATCGCCCATTAGTCAAATCTTCTTTCAACTCAGATTTGCAGATAGCAACGCGACATCTTTTAGCCAATCCATCTAACCAATTTTCCGAAATATTCGGTTCTTGTCCAGCTTGAATTGCCAGAGATATCGCTGCATCCTCGATGTTTCCTTCGCAATCTTCGATTTCATCTAGGGCTTTTAGAGCTTCGGGATAAAAGGCTAATTCGGAGCGAAATCTGGCTATTTCTTGGGAGGTAATAACGACCATATTATTTTGCTTGTTTCTTTGATTGCGGGATAAGTTTAGGCGTTAAAATTGATATTGTAGCATTTTTGGGGATGGGGAACAGTTAGCACTTAACTTTTGACAGTTAACAGTTAATAGTTAAGACTCAACTGTTAACTGTCAACATCACCTGACTATGCTACCAAAATTGATATCTGATATCAGCTTATCTCTGCTTGAGGTATACCACAATCCACGGACATTTTACCTAAAGAATCAGTAAAAGTAACTTCATCTTTGTAATGTCTTGGTGTTCGCATCAGCAACTTCCAAGCTTCTCCAGCATCGATTAAATTCATGCGGCCGGGATAATGAATTTCTAACAACTCTTGAACCATTGGGTAATAGTTGGAGTTGATGCTGGGAAAAATGTGATGTTCTGTGTGGTAAGAAAAGTTCAAATGTAGCAGATCGAATATTTTAGGAACCCGCAGTGACATACTGTTGATCAGCGGGTCATTGATGGCGGTCATCCGACAACCCATGTGATTGGTGAAGATGTAGAACATTGCGCCCGCATGACCAATTGCGATCGGCAAAAAGTAGGCGAGAGCAATTTTGATGGGATTAAATTCTAGGTAGAATAAGATGCTGAGATGAATCCCTAAGATTCCCAAACACTCAAGGGCGATTGTCAATCTATCTTTAGGACTAACTGTAAAGGCGGCGGGCACATAATCGACGGATTTATCATTGAATAATAACACCGAGGAGACATTGCGGAAGTTATGCACAAACCACGATCCAGCCATGCCTACAATGAACCATAGCGGATTGACTTCAACTGAGGGTACAAACAGATTTTGAATCCATTTTCCCCAGGTATCGGGCTGCTGGTACAGGTAATTGCGATCGGGATCTGCTAGGGAGTTTGTGTTGTTATGATGTACGAGGTTGTGCAGATTTTTCCACTGGGTAGGTGGCATGAATAGCATACTTAATCCCAAAAAGGCGATCGGATAAGTCAGCGGGGACTTTTTCTGAACGCTACCGTGCATCAGGTCGTGGGAGCTAAATAGCAAAACTATGATACTATTGCCCATGATTATGGCTAAAGGTAGATATAGCCATAAAAGATAGACTGGCCAGCGATCGAGATTAGCTGCAATTCCCCATCCCAGCAATAAAATTCCCACATTGATCAGGAGTATCACCAACTTGCTTGAATTGGGTTCAAAGGCATCTGATGGTAGCAGCGGACGCAATTTTTTAACGTATACTGAGTGATGAATTAGGTTTTCTTCGCCTAAAATCGGGGTTGCAGTCTTATCTAGAGTATTGAGTATTTTTTCTGATTTCATGTTGTCAATAAGAGTATTTCTGGGTCACTTAATTACTTTCTAAGTTTAATTATATCTGAAATATTGACTGTTGACTGTTGACTGTTCACTGTTGGCTGTTGGCTGTTGACTGTTGACTGTTCACTGTTGGCTGTTGGCTGTTGACTGTTTATGGACTAATTACCAATTCCCCATTCCCAATTACATTAAAAAAGTCCATTACCCTGAACTATTTCTTTGATTGTAGTTAGCGTATCCAAACCAATCAATCCCCGGCGATAACCTTTCTGGTTTGACATTCCTAGAAATATGGCATCTCCCCGATTTTGATATCGCCAAAACCGAGGCGAGGCATTAATAAAAGTGGAAGCGCTGTTGACATCCAAGGCAAACTGGCGACTTTCCAAATAAGATTCAGTGGCGATACAATCAGCGTGCCCGCTGCTGTAGCGATTGATCCAGCCGATCGCACTTTCTAAACTATCGACTACTTTAAATGCTATGGTTTTGTTCAAATAAGGTTGAGTCCATTCAGATGCTTCGGCTAATTTCAAGTCCGGGAAATCTGTAACGAGTTCGGTGTCTCCCTTAATTTGAAAGCCTTTTTCTTTTAAACTGTTCCATAGCCTAACTAAGGAAGATGGCTTTTGGTTGCGATCGATTAGCACTTTTTCGATCGCATTTACCGGATCTGGCACACTTTGATGACTATCCAAAATCATCCATCTGGCCATCTCCAAACTACCAGTAGGCGACCAATAAAGGTAACAATTGCCCATTGCCGATCGCAACACCGGTGCTGTACATTGTCGCACCACCTGCTGCACCAAACTCGGTCTGCCGTAGGGAATAACTAAATTGAGATATTGGTCTTGAGTGACTAAATCACGAATTGAAGTGCCTCCATCGGGCGGCAATACCTGCAAACATCCTGATGGTAAACCAACCTCATCGATCGCCGAATGCAAAGCTTCCCCGATTACTGCATTCGTTTGCCAGCTTTCGCTACCGCCTTTGAGAATCAAGCTGTTAGCACTTTTGAGGCACAAACCAGCCGCGATCGCCCCCAACTCTGGAAACGCCTCATAAATTAGCGCGATCGCCCCTAATGGCAACGATTGACAGTATACTTGACAGCGATCGACCTGATAAGAAGCATTGATCACTCGCCCGATCGGATCTGGCATTTCTCCCAATCGCTGGAGAATTTGCACTGTTGTCTTGATGCGATCGGGTGTCAGCTTTAGCCAATCGACAATCAATTCGGGAATCGCCATGTCCCGACTCGCTTCTAGATCCAGAGTATTTGCTTCTAAAATGTCATTTTGCCGACGTTTCAGCGCGCTTGCCATCGCCTGTAAAGCAGCAGCGCGATCTGTACTTTTTGTCCCCGCCAACTCCAAAGAAGCTTGGTAAGCACAGCGGGCAACATTTGCTGAATCGAGTATAGGGTTAGAATCGTCAATTATCATCTATCTAACGCCTGTAAGCCAGCCAAACCATCAGCGCTGGCAACATTGCTAGTAGCACAGCGACCATTGCCCACAGAATAACATTGGATCCAGGCGAGTGCAGTGCCAGTGGCAACCAAATCATTAGAGGCACTAAAATCATGCCTAGGGCGAGTGGCAAGTAATGATCTCTCAAACCCCCATGAGCTTTGTTCCATTGTTGACCAGTCCACCGCCAAGTTTGTTTGTAAGGATAGTTTGTTGATAGTTGCTCAATCACGTAGCCACTTTCGTCCAACACAAATATTTCCTGACAGCGGTTGCAACCAAAAGCTTCTGTCAGTATGATTGGGACGAGACGACCCCGACGCCGACAAGGGCAGGGATAATCATCGTTTAAGTCAATTTTGGGATCTTTTTGAGAAGGCACGGGCGATCGGATAACAAAAGCGGTTGTGCAAAAATAATCGTTCCTAAGATGTTAATTATATCAAACTTTTAGCACTCTCAGATCTTTAAAAAAACAGATACAGCACTTTTCAGGGTGAGGTACATAGTTCTTGTAGGGACACGGCAGTGCCGTGTCCCTACAGCATATTGAATGTACCCATAAGCCTGTAATCTGCTGTATATCTTGCCGCTGCTTGACTTTTTGGGAAATATCCAATAGCAAAATCCCAGGCTCCTCAATGGTGTCTGGGATTTAATTGTATTTCGTCTTTAAAAGCGGGTGACGCGATTCGAACGCGCGACATTCACCTTGGCAAGGTGACGCTCTACCACTGAGCCACACCCGCATTTGTTGCCCTCTTAACTATATTGCCTTAACTTTCTGAGTTTGTCAAGTGTTTTTCATAAGTTTTTTCGGAAACTCCGCCAAGGGCGACAAGCGGCCACAGTCTGAATGATTAATTAAATCAGTAATTGCACTATTTTTGACAGCCAGTAGCCGATCGCAAAGCTAAAATCAAACTGGAATTTGGGAGAACACCGATATGTCAGACTTAAATCGCGGAATCATGAAGTTCAAGGGAGCTGATAGCCTGATCGCGATCGCTATTTCGGCGATTGTGATTGCAGGCGGCATCGGCTTCCTGATCTGGTGGGCGCTGCAATCAGCCTACACATTTAGCTAATTTTCTAATAGACATCTCCCAAAAAGCCTGTGAAGAACAGGCAGGATGCCTGTTCCACAATAATTATGGGAGATGTCTAATCAAACGCAAAACCCGATCGCACTTTATATCCCCGACTTCTTCTGCGAAGTCGGGGATATCGGTATTCTGTCGTAAGGATGATGAAACATTACTGCCCGATCGACTATCTATGTAGTATACTTGTAATTAAATTGCGCCCAGATCGCAGTTGTCAAATCCAAGTATTTGCAAGGGTTGTATCTCAAAGAAAAATATGGCAAGTTTTCGGGACATTCTAAAATACTACAACCGCTACTCGAAAATCTCGGTTTTGAGCATCGGTGCATCCAGCATTTTTGCACTAGCCGATTTGCTTGTGCCCTATGCGATCGGACAAATATTAAACGTATTATCCGGTCAACCTACAGATACAGTAACGCAAAAATTGGTAGGAGCGATCGCCTCACTTACCCCGCAGTTACCCAACAAAATATTATCGCTATCCCTCTTGCTGGGCTTGATTTTTTTAGTAACAGTCGCCAAAGCACCGATCGAACCTTGGGTCGGAAATTGGTTTCACTGGGTAGTACCATTGAGAGCAAGGCGCGATCAAATGAGAAGTGCGATCGGCAAAATCCTCACCTTACCCCTAGAATTCTACGACGAAAACAACGCCGGACGGATTGCCAGCCGCATCGCCAAAGGCATCGCCAACCATACTTGGACGTACCCAGAAATTGCCGGCGAATTCATCCCTGAAGTAGTCCGCTTAGCCGGCATCTTTGCAGTCATCTGGTTAATTGAGTGGCGGATTGGCTTATTAATTTTGGTTTCATTCCTATTCATCCTCAGTTTTACCCTCAAAGGTTTACAACGGGTTACTAAGCAAGAAGAAAGTCTGGATGAATACATCGAAGATACCGAAAGCCGTAACTCGGAAATTATCACCAACATCAAAACAGTCAAAGCTTTTGCCACAGAAACAGACGAACTAAAAAGGCAAACAACCAGACTCGATCGCGAATTAAAAGTCGTCATCAATCGCATTCACAAAGGATACGTCGTTCTGGGAACATACCAGCAGACCATCGTCCAGTTGTGTTTGTTTTCCGTTCTCGGTTTGAGCTTAGCAGAAACAGTTGCAGGCAGGATTTCTCTGGGATATTTTGTCACAGTTTACACCCTCGCCAGCATGGCCTATTCCCAACTGCGTCCAATTAGCATTATTGCCGAATTATTTGCCCGCCGCTATTCTTCAATGATCCGGTTCCACGAGTTTATGCAGTTACCAGATGGTGTTGATGCGGTAAATTTCACAGAAAATGCTGCATCTGCGTCGCCTTATAAATTTAGTGGCAAAATTGAGTTTTGTGGACTGACATTCGGGTACGATCGCCAAAACCCTGTTTTGCAGGATGTCAACCTATTAATTCATCCCCGTCAAACCATAGCATTAGTCGGGCGATCGGGTTCCGGGAAATCGACTTTAGTCAAACTCTTGTTTCGCTATTTTGAACCAAACAGCGGCCGCATTCTGATCGACGGCGAGGATATTTCCAGCTTAGATGTGACTCGCTACCGCCAGCGTTTAGCGATTGTGCACCAAGAAGTAGACGTTTTCAACGGTACTTTGCTGGAAAATCTGACTTACGGCAACCCGAAAGCAACTTTCGAGCAAGTTGAGGATGCTTGTCGCATCGCCAAAGTAGACGATTTTGTGCAGTTGTTGCCCCAAGGTTACTATACCGTTGTGGGGGAGCGAGGAATGCGCTTATCCGGTGGTCAGCGACAACGGTTGGGAATTGCTAGAGCGCTGTTGGTGGAGCCGGATGTGTTAATTTTTGATGAGGCTACGTCGAGTTTGGATTATGAAAGTGAGCGATCGATCCAAATCGCCATGCAGAATATCCTCGGTACGCGCACTACGATCATTATTGCCCACCGACTAAGTACAATTCGGGAAGCTGATGCGATCGTGGTACTCGACGGCGGTAGAATCGTTGAAGTAGGTAGCCACAACGAACTTTTGAAGCAACAAGGGATTTACCGCCGGCTACACTCCCTCCAAGAAACTGGCGAGTTGGTGGATTAGCGATTGCGTATCGCAAATAGACATCTCCCATAATTATTGTGGAACAGGTATCCTGCCTGTTCAAAACCTGCTTTTTAGGAAATGTCTAATGATTGTCCTGCTCTGGTTGTGCTACTGTGTACTTTTGTATCGGTTCTAATCGAGATCCTCCACCACTGTCAGCAACAGGCAAGATGCCTGTTCCACAAGAAAATTCATCTTTTGTGGAA
>JAYTZD010000238.1:0-1715 GCA_043742065.1 Oscillatoriales bacterium | reverse complement strand
CTGGAGATTGGAGGACTGAAGTCATCGGGCCTGTTCCTCAATAGCTGCGGGTGTCTAGAAAATTGTATGGTTTAGTCTTACCGAAAACACTTTTTTTTGCGGTCAAATATGAGACAACTTGATTTTACTTATTGAGCAAAGCGAGTTTCAGGCTTCTATTCCTTGGTATGAGGAAAGTTGAGGACAGGGAGACGCGATCCCCGAAATACTTCTTCGCTTTCAATGCCGACGAAGCTCACAAACTCGGCAGTAGCTTTAGCAGCCAGTAGACCACCCAGCAGTGGTAGAGTGATCAAGCTCAAGACGAGATCCGAGGGAATTAAGCAATTGTGGCCTTGAGGTGTTTCAGTTTTTGGTAAGTCTTGGTTTTCCGAAGGCATCAGCTTTTCCTGGGTAATTCGCTATCTTTAGTTTACAGGTTAACGAAATACTGCAAATATAGTAGCTGGCTGTGCTCTTCCTTTAGACAATTTTTCAATTCTTTAATCTAAAATCTCAAATCAGAAATCTAAAATCGGTAGTCCCATGTTGAATGCGAACGGGAGTATATTGGCAGATAATCGATCGGCCGCGTCGCAGTGGGCGCAAAAATCTTTGGGGCTTCCCGAAGTTCAGTTACAGGTAAGGTTGCGAGGCAATCACCTGCACATTTTGTGCGAAGCAGCGCAGTGTCCGTCTCAGGAGTTGGTGACGGCGAGATTTACTAATGCGATCGCCCAAACGGATTTAACTAAACTCCAATCGCGCGATCGACCTCAAATTTACCAGTTATTTCTGTGTGGCCGCAAACTCGGTTCCCGGCAAAATGACTGGACAGTCCGGCTTGATTGCAGTAGCCAGCACGGAAAAGGAAATTCTGCAACAGTTTGTCGAGAAAAACAAGCGCCGACGATTCCCCCCGACGAACCGCCGACAATGGCTTCAAAAGGTGGATTTTTCAGCAAATTCAGAAATCAAAACCGCAAACTCAAACAAGACTTACACAGCACCACCACAGACGGGAAAAACCACCGCACCACAGACGGGAAAAACCACGGGAATAATCACCACACCACAGACGGGGGAAACCACGGGGGGATTGCCCCTACAAAACCGTATGTACAGAGCGTTGGCGTAAATTCTGTCAAAGAAAGCTCGAATTCTGTAGAAAACCCCACCAGCGACCCACAGGTGCGCGTAGAACTCGAATTTGATGCCGAGACTCTGCCGATCGCATCCCGGATTGAATACTCAGAGGTTTTTGAAACTTCGACGGTGACGATCGACACTTCGGCAAGTTCCGCATTCACTTCCCCGGTTGCTGTACATGGATCTGAAACAACCAAGCAACACAAAAATTCTAGTGGTACGGCGACATTAGTTCAATCAGAGCGAGTAGACTCTACCGACACCGCAAATGCTGGAATCCTAACGGTTTCGGCTGAAACTTTGGCGAAACGGGGCTATCCAGATGCGATCGCCAGTTATTTAAGCGAAATCCTAGGGCCAATGGGAGTTTCAGTCAAAGTTAGCATCCGCGAAACAGAACTCAAAAACAGCCCCGAAACTTTTGACTCCAACACATCGGAAAATCTCAAAACCATTGAGAGACGGCTAGTAGTGCTATGCGAATCAGCTTACAGCCCCGATACCTCGTTGCTAGCAGAACCGATCGCGGGTAGACTGCGGAAGCTCAAATTAGAAAACTTCCGAGATGCGGTAATTGTCAGCCAAGT
>JAYTZD010000237.1:0-14957 GCA_043742065.1 Oscillatoriales bacterium | reverse complement strand
CAAATCAATCAAAATGGCAGGATTATTTTTACTTTCATGTATCCCTTTTATGATCAGCTATTTTAGTTTAAATATGTATCTCTCCGGCAGCATAATTCCGCCAGCAATGAATGCAGCATTGTGGGAGTATCCAGGCTCTATCTTTAGCAAGCAAAATCTGTCGGGAGTAGCTACACAAAAGAGCTTTTTAGGTGCGATTAGATATGCCTTTACTTTGTATTTAGGCAATAGAGGATTTTTCTCACATACTCCTATAATGTTCTTCTCAGTTATGGGTATTCTGGCATTTTTTAGACAAAAGAAATTTTCGTACAACACGCCATACTTATACGGTATTACTGCCTCTGTAGCTTTCATGCTACTTTATACATTACGGACTGTTGATTACGGTGGCTATTCTTATGGAGTGAGATGGTTTGTCACTCCTATGCTGATCTTGTGTTTGCCACTAAGTCATATGGAAAACCAAGTCAGAAGTTCCCGGTTACTGAAAAACTTTTTTGTAGTTATTGCTTGTATATCGATCGCAATATCTCTGATCGGCACTTATAATCCGTATACCAACGATTATACGGGAATGGTTTCCCTTCCAGGAGGTTACAATTCAAAATATACATTTCTGATCAATGCCAAGAATATCATATATGATTCTTTCGTTATGTACAAATTATGCTTAATCACCAGCACTATAGCGATATATGTTTTGTTCTACAGGTTATTACAAAAGCTCAAGCAAAATCCCAATATATCTTCCTAAAATACAGGGGAATACCAATATTAAATCTCTCATATTAACCTTGATTATTTAGTGAATTACCGTTGAGTTACCACACTCAAAAACCTGTCAACAAAATACTTTGGGAGTTTTTGGATGGGCATATTAAATTTTAGATAAAATTTAATAATTCTTATATCGCAATTCTAAATGATTCAGATAAATTTGTAGGGTAGTACCCCCGTGCCTACCCCTTATCTATCTGAGAATGATTAGAAGTAAGCTGCATTGGCAAACCAAGAATCTCCTGTGATATCATTAAGCAAAGGGTGAAAGTGTCTATCAGAAGAGCCGTAGAAGAGATTATATTTTAGCAGAAAACTATAAAGAGGTCAACATGGAAAAAGAACAAGACCCTAATCTCGTAGCAGTTAGCAGCCAAAGCAGACAGGTACAGCAATTCGTCGGCGACGAAGGAGAAGAGTCAGGCGAAAAACCTCAAAAAGCATTGAATATAGCCCCACTACTGAGGACTTTTCAGCGAAAATCTCTAATTATTATTGCCCTTGTAGGCATGGCAAGTGGTGGGATAGTTTATCAGATCAAAGGTAGCAAGAAAACCTATCAAGGTGATTTTCGGATGTTAGTCGAACCGGTGACAACTGAAGCCAGGATTGCCGATCCCTCTTCTCTCACGAATCGCGAAGGCGGAGTGCCTGATCGAGATTTTTTTACTCTCGATTACGCAACTCAACTGGAAATTCTTAAGAGTCCTCAGATGCTCTCAGCAATTACAAAACAAATCAAAAAGCGAGATCGAAAATTTACTGAAGAAATTCTCAAAAAAGACTTAGTTGTGTTGCGACTTGGAGAAACTGAACAAAGTAAAACTAAAATTTTGGAAGTTCGATTTTTGGGTCAAAACCCTAAATTAGTTGAGTTTGTTTTACAAGAAACTAAAAAGAAATATTTAAAATATAGCCTAGATGAACGCAAAAGTCGCATCGGTGAAGGTGTTAAATTTATTGAAGACCAGCTTCCCGGACTCAACCAGCGCGTCAATGAATTGAAGTCAGAGTTGCAGGTGATACAGCAGCAGCAAAGGATCGCTGATCCTAAAGAACAAGGCGCGCAATTGATCCTACAAGCTCGCACTATAGAAACTTTAGAGTCTGACACTCAAAGGCTGTTACAGGAGCAGAAAACGCTTTATGCTAACTTGCAAAAACAATTGGATTTTACGCCAAATGAAGCTATTGCTGCATCAGCTTTAAGTGAAGAACCTCAATACAAAGAATTGCTGACTAAGGTTAAGGAAGTAGAAGGTCAAATTGCCGTAGAAACTGCTCGGTTTAAATCTGCTAATCCCATCGTGGAAGCTTTAGAACGGAAACGGACGAATTTAATCGGGTTACTCAATAAGCAAACCGATCGCATTTTGGGTCAAAATTTAGTCGGTGCAGAAGCGAATTCTAAAGTTAAGAATTTTCAAAACTCGATTCGGATCGGCTTGATTAAACAGTTGGTTGATACTGCTAACCAAGTTCAAGTTTTAGAGGCTCGCAATCAAGCAATCACGAAGACTAAAAATAATTTGAATCGACAAGCAAGAGAATTTCCTACGGTAGCGCGACGGTACAACGAATTGCAACAGCAGCTAGATATCGCAGCCCGTACGCGGGATCAACTTTTGACTCAGCGGGAAACGCTGCGGGTACAAGCTGCTCAAAGCCAAATACCTTGGGAAATAATTTCTGAGCCTCAAATACCAAAAGGCCCTGATGGTAAGGAGATCGCTATTGCGTCTAAAAATACAAACAAATTAATGATGGGGGTTATTGGGGGGCTAGTGATGGGTATTGGGCTGGCGATTTTAATAGAAAAAATACGCAATATATTTTACTGTGCTGACGATGTTAAAGATGCTTTTGCAGCGCCTTTGTTAGGCTCAGTTCCTATTAACAAAAATGCTCAAAAATCTTATCCTTCTATTGCGAATGCCTATGAGGTGCTTGAAAAGAAGGAGCAGAAGCATAAAAAAAATGCTGCGGAATTTATAGAGGCTTTTGATTCTCTTTATACTAACATCCGCTTTCTTTCTTCCCATCGACCGATCGCCTCTTTGGTCATCGGTTCGGCTACATCGGGGGAAGGAACATCTACCATCGCTTTAAATTTAGCTCATGTTGCAGCGCTGGCCGGTCAGCGAGTGCTGTTAGTAGATGCGAATTTACATTCACCTAATCTTGACTCGTTGTTGGAATTGCCGAATTCAAAGGGATTGAGCAACCTGCTGGAAAATAAAATTGAATTCAATGAAGTGATCCAGCGATCGCCCATAGCGGATAATCTGTTTGTACTAACCTCTGGGATTCCCTTGCCGGGTACTTCCAGGCGGCTTGCTTCATCTCAAATGCAGTATTTAATGGCAGAATTTAATGCCATATTTGACTTGGTTATCTACGATACTCCCCCGCTGGTTGAGAGTAAAGATGCTAATTATTTGGCGGCACGGACTGATGGAATACTGATGATAGTATCGGTTCATCAGGTAAAGTTTTCTGTAGTCAAGAAAGTTTTCGCTCAATTAGAAAATTTTGGCATCCCGTGTTTGGGAACAGTCGCAAATCATTTGGGTAAAAACAAAAAGTATCAGCCATCAAAAGCACCTGTAGTGGAAGATAAAAATGAATATTTGAATTTTTCGCCAGTACCGTCTAGTATGCCTAAATTAGCTCCGAAAAAAGAGTGAACTGTCCTTCGACATCGTAAAATTTAAATGCGCCTTAGCTTATGAAACCATATCAGCAAATAGCTATCAATGAATGCGACGAAGCTTTAGTTCCGATTCCTGTTGAAATATTTGCTTTTGAATTCCCACATCCTTATCAAAAATTGGGTGCTCCTTATCAGGAAAGCAAAGCTGATTCTCCTTACTATCTACGTCAAGGAGTTATTGATAGTTTAATTGTTGCTCAAAAGCAGTTGCAGCAATTTTATCCAGATTTGCAAATTCTGATATTTGATGCTTATAGGCCGGTGGAAGTGCAGCAATTTATGGTAGATTTTACGTTTGGTGAAATTGCCAAAACTCAAGGTTGTGAATTGCCAGTTTCTGAAGAGAAAAGGCAATTAATTCTAGAGCAAGTATATGAATTCTGGGCGATGCCGAGTCTCGATCGCACTACACCGCCTCCTCACAGCACAGGTGGAGCGTTAGATGTGACTTTAGTCGATCGCCAAAATAGGAAAATTAATATGGGTTCTGCGATCGACGAAATCTCAGAACGTTCTTATCCAGATTATTTTGCTAGCAGTAATGAGCCAGCAGAACAAGCATTTCACTGTCACAGACAAATATTAAAAGATGTGATGGTTGGTGCTGGTTTTCGACAGCATCCTAACGAGTGGTGGCATTTTTCCTTGGGCGATCAGATGTGGGCTTGGTCGATGAGTCAACACCTAGGTGACAATCAATTTGTAGCTCGATACGGCCGCTATTGAAAGAAGGAAGAAGCAATCATTCCCCAATCTAAAATCTAAAATCTAAAATCTGAACCAGGATCTCATCTATCTGAAAAAGATTATAGAGGGTGGCTCTTGCCAGTAGAGGAATGGTGCCTTAAGATTAACGAGAGCGAACAAGTGCAGGCAAATCCAGTCAGCACCGCAAACCCTAAAAGATAACTCAGAGTTCACTAAATGAAAGCATTAATCCTCTCTGGCGGCAAAGGAACACGTTTGCGTCCCCTCACCTACACAGGTGCGAAGCAGTTGGTTCCTGTGGCAAATAAGCCCATACTGTGGTATGGAATTGAGCTAATTGTGGCGGCTGGGATTACCGATATTGGGATTGTGATTAGTCCCGAAACGGGAGAAGAGGTGAAGGCGAAAACTGGTAATGGCGATCGCTTTGGTGCACAAATTACTTATATCCTGCAAGATAAACCAGCGGGATTGGCTCATGCGGTGAAAATTTCCAAACCATTTTTGGGCGATTCTCCGTTTATCATGTACTTGGGAGATAACTTAATTGAAAGTCAACTGCATCCGTTTTTAGATACTTTCAAGAAAAACCAACTCGATGCTTTGATTATGCTGCGAGAGGTGAGCAATCCTAGTGCTTTCGGTGTGGCGACAGTTGATGAAAAAGGGCGAGTATTGCAGTTAGTAGAAAAACCAAAAGTTCCCCCTTCTAATTTAGCAATGGTCGGGATTTACTTTTTTGCTCCGACGATTCACGAGGCGATCGATCAAATTCAGCCTTCGCCCCGTGGTGAACTCGAAATTACTGATGCTATTCAACAGTTAATCAATCAACACAAAAAAGTAGAAGCCTCCAATTTAGAGGGTTGGTGGTTGGATACTGGGAAAAAAGATGATTTGCTGAGTGCAAATCAAATTATTCTCGATAGCCGTCTTGTAGCTTCAACAGAATTAAAAGTAGATGCGACAAGTCAAATTATCGGGCGAGTGCAAATTGGCGCAGGAAGTGAGATCATTAATTCTACAGTTCGCGGGCCGGTAATAATTGGTGAAAATTGTCGCATCGAAAATTGCTTTATTGGGCCTTACAGCAGTATTGCCGATCGCGTCACGATGATTGATGCCGATATTGAACATAGTGTAATCTTGGAAGCTGCTAAAATATCTGGAATTCAGCAGCGAATTGTGGACAGCGTAATCGGGCAAAGAGCTCAGTTAACGAATGCTCCGATTCGTCCTAAAGCACTCAGGTTTATGATTGGTGATGACAGTCAAATCGAGTTGGTTTAAGTTCTGATATTGCCACTATCGGCAAGGACACGGCAGTACCGTGTCCCTACAGATATGGTAGAGACCACAGCAAGGACACGGCAGTGCCGTGTCCCTACAGGTAAGGCACGCAGAGGAGACGGCAGTGCCGTGTCCCTACAGTTATTCAAAGGAGATGAAAGTTTGCAGTCTGAAGAAATACCAACTCAACAAATTATCGATAAATTGCGACAAACTTTGGAACCGCGAATTGGTATTACTGAGCCATTTTTGTCTGGAAAGGGAAAAAGTGCGATCGGCTTTGATGAAGAAGACGAAGATATCGCCTTGCTAAAAACTGGTTTTGATATTTATAATGTCCCAATTACCTCTTATCAAAGGCGGTTTGGTTCCGTAGTTATTGCAGTTAGAAAAATTGTCCGAAAATTACTCAAGCCAGTATTAGAAAGACAAGTAATTTACAATTTTGCTAATACCCGCGTCGTTCAAACATTGAGCAACCAAGTACAACAGTTACAGCGGAATCAGCAAATTATAGATCAAAAGATGACATCTGAGTTTAGCAAGCAGTCTCCTGAAGTTACAGCCAAAATTGAGCTTCAACAAGCAGCAATCACAGCACTGCAATCTGAAATAGAGCAAATAAAAGCTGTACAGGAGCAGCATACTGCTATGTTAGAGGAAATTAGGGTTCAATTGCTCGATCGTAATAAGCAATAAAAAATGACCCAGACAATTTTAGTTAAAGAAACTCCATATTTATTCGCGACAGTAATCTAAAATCTGAAATCTGAAATCTAAAATCTGAAATTCGATGAAGACACTACCAATATGCTCAATCATTATAGTCAACTATAACGGTTTTCGGCAAACGAAAGATTGCTTGAAATCTCTACAAAAACTGACGTATCCAGAAGAAAAATTAGATTTAATTTTAATTGATAACTGTTCTCAAGACGACTCAGTTAAAGGTTTGCGCGAACTCTTTCCTAATGTTCGCATTTTCGTGAATTCTGTCAACAACTTTGCGAAAGCTCTGAACCTAGGAATCAGTCAGGCTAAAGGAAAGTATATCGCATTTCTGAATAATGATGCGACTTTGGATAGTCGTTGGTTAGAAATCTTGGTTAAACGGTTAGAAACAAGCCCGAAGGTGGGTGCTGCTAGTGGTAAATTGCTGTTCAAAGATGGGCGGATTAATAGTGTCGGAATTCAGCAATTACCTAATTTTTATTGGCGAGATGTTGGCTTTGGTGAGAAAGATTCGGGACAATATGATGCAGAATGTACTGTGGAAGGTCTTTGTTGGGCTACGGTGCTTTTTCGTAGGGAGTGTCTTGAAGATGTTGGGCCGATAGATGAAGATTTTGTGATGTATTTTGAGGATGTTGAGTTTGCTAAACGCTGTCAAAAACGCGGTTGGGAAATGCTTTATACTCCCACAGCAATCGCACATCACGAATACCGGGGTTCGAGTCGGGGAAGTAAACTCACGGAGTATTTCTGCAATCGAAATCGTTTTTTGTATTTGGCAAAACATGAGCCTTTACAATTAGTTTCGGCGATTCATACTTCGGATTTTTTTACTAATAAACAGTACGATTTGTTGTTCGAGAGCATATTTGTAGCAATTAAAAAATTGCTGGAGTATCAGAAACCGGAAATTGTTGAAACTGTGTTGTCGCAATTGTCGGAAAAGTTGACGGTGATTTATAGTCGCTTGAAAGTCGATCGCATTTTATCACGGTTACAGGTGGTTTTGGGCGATCGCAAAATGTCGATCGCAATTTATGATCATGGGCTACACTTCATTGGTGGCGGGCAAAAATACGTGGCTACGATGGCTTCGGTGCTGCAAAATCAATTTGACATCACTTTTATCGCTAACAAGCCCGTTGCTATTTCTGACTTAGAATCTTGGTATGGTTTGAAGCTTTCAGAATGTCAAATAAAAGTGATTCCGTTGCAGTTTTACGAGAAGCGGGGAATGCAGTGTATTGATTCCAGTATGATTACGGATGAGTTGGAAAATCCTTTCGATGAGATTGCGAAAGAAAGTCAGGATTACGATATTTTTGTGAATGCGAATCAACTGGAAAAAGTTAAGCCTCTGTCGCCGATTTCGGTATTTTTCTGCCACTTTCCGAATACTTTTCGCAACCGTCATTTTGCGGTTGATGACTACACTTTCATGATTGCTAATAGTAAATTTACTGTCAAATGGTTGGAGAAACGCTGGAACCTAGAACCAACTTTTTTACTTTATCCACCAGTAGAAATGCCAACTTGTCAAGTCTCTAAAGAAAAGATTATTTTAGCGGTGGGACAGTTTGAAGCTGGGGGAACAAAAAAGCAAATTGAATTGATTCAAGCTTTCCGCACTTTGTTAGCGAATTATCCTGAACAAATGACTGGATGGCGGCTGGTTTTAGTGGGAAGTAGTGTTCCCCGTAATCCTTATTTAAAGACTGTTGAGAATTTATTGAAGCAGGATTCAAAGGCGATCGAACTTAAGGTGAATGCTGACTTGGATGAGGTAAAATTGCTTTATGCTAAAGCTAGTATATTTTGGCATGGTTGCGGTTTGGGGGAAGTGAATCCCCAAAGGTTTGAGCATTTTGGGATGGCGACGGTGGAAGCTATGCAAAATCGTTGTGTGCCGATTGTGTTTAATGGTGGTGGACAACCGGAAATTGTCGAAAATGGTCGATCGGGCTTTTTGTTCAATACCATTGAGGAACTTTGTTTGCATTCCTATCAACTGATTGTTAATCCTGATTTGTTAGCAAAATTTCAAGGGGTTGCTGAGGAATGCAGTCAGTGTTTTAGACTGGCACATTTCGAGACAAAAGTCAAGCAGTTTTTTGGAATTATTCTCGAAGAATATGCTACGATTCGTCTACCAAATCCGGGGGATGTAGCTCAAATGGTCGATCGCGATCTTCGTTAGGTGATGTTGACTGTTGACCCTTCGACTACGCTCAGGATAAAGTTATTCGTACCATAAGCATAGTTAAACTGTTGACCCTTCGACTACGCTCAGGGTACAGTTACTTCTTCGTACCCTGAGCGTAGTCGAAGGGCCTTCTTCCTTCTTCTATATTTGACAAGGACTAAAGGACATCCGGTGCAAGACAGACACACCATGATTTTCCAATGCCAATTTATGTTTGGCAGTACCATATCCCTTGTTGTTGATCAAGTCATATTCAGGATACTTAACAGCCAAACGGATAATTAATTCATCGCGCCAAACTTTAGCCACAATACTAGCAGCAGCAATCTGAATCGATCGCGAATCACCCTTGATCATTGTCTCTTGTTCGATCGCCAAATTAGGAATTCTTTGATTCCCATCAACCAAACATAAATCAGGAGTAACCTTTAGTTTGAGAATCGCCCGCTTCATGGCCAACAAAGAAGCCTGCAAAATATTCAAACTGTCAATCTCCTGAACCGAAGCCACGCCAATTTGACAATCAACAGCCACAGCCCGGATTTTCACCGCTAACCGACTCCGGTTGGCGGCGCTCAATTGCTTGCTATCTCGCACCCCGCAACTGGCTAATTCATCCAAAAGCTCGATCGGCAAAATGCAAGCAGCCGCCACCACAGGGCCGAATAAAGCCCCTCGTCCGACTTCATCGACACCTGCAATGATCTGGGAGGGGGAGTGGGGAGAGAGGGAAGAGGGGGAGAGAGGGGGAGAGGGGGAAAGAGGGAGATGAAAAGATGGGAAAAGAGTAAAAGTTTCTATCTCTTCCTTCTTCCTTCTTCCTTCTTCCTTCTTCCCTTTTCCTTCTTCCTTCATGTTATTCGTCCAATACAGCAGATGAACGGCGACGACGACGGCGATTGATAGCTGGTTCTTCCGGTTCTGCCGATTGAATTGTTTCCTCTGGTTGAATTAGTTGACCAGATTCCATTAATTCGATCGCCTCTTCGCTAATTTCCGACATTTCCGAAATTGGATCAAAATCATCAATTTCGTCGATCGGACTTTCATCGTAAATTTCCGTCTCAGCATCCTCAGAAAATACAGTAGAAAATACAGGTTCAATTACAGATATCTCTGCATAATAATCCTGTTCCGACTCATCATCATCATCATCATCATCATCCGGTTGCGCCGTCGATGCAAATTCAAGCTCTAGCTGCTCAAAAGGCGGCTTAATTGGAGCTTCTCCGGGCATTGTGACTGAAACGATCGCATTTTTCGGATTTTTGAGACTACGATTGGTGAGCACCAAAGGAGACACGCCCATGACAGCATAGACATCCTGCTCCTCCGCCGTCATCTCCACCGAAATCACCTCTGGAGGCTCCACCATTGGCTTCATCAACTCCGACTTAGTGGGACGCGCCCGCTCGAAATCTTCGCGCCTCGCAACAGTCGCCATATTGACCAATCCGAAGCCCTCAGAAGCAGCGCGGATGCCGGGGGGTGGGAGATATTCGGCTCTCGGTTCTACAACAGCAGGTGCGATCGTTGTAGTATTCGGTAGCCGCAACTTGCTGCGTACTGGTTCCTCTTCCACCGGTAGTCCAAAAGCCTCTTCCCCAATTCGGCGACGACGGCGGCGGCGAGTACCATTCGCCAAATCTTGATAACTGGGATGGTTGAGCAAGTCCAAAGGTGAAGCATTACCACCAGTCTCAAAATCCAAGCTTTCGTTTTGAGGTTCCCAAGGAGCGCGCTGGGGTTCGGAGAAACGTTCTTCCCGCACTGGCGCAGGAGTTGCAGCAGCTACAGATGCTACAGGCGCTAAGGTGCGACGCTCCAATCCTTCTGGTAAATTCAACAAAACGCGGTTCGAGGTGGCGGAGGTGCGATCGCCCGGTTCCCGCACTGCTGGGGCCATTTCCTCTTCGCCGGGGAGTTGCACCAGATGACCCAACCCGTTGCAGGTAGGGCAAGTGTGGCCGAACAATTCGTAAATATTTTGACCTTGGCGCTTCCGAGTCAGTTCTACCAGTCCCAGTTCGGAAAGTTGGGCGATTTGTGGTCGAGCTTTGTCAGCCCTGAGAGCTTTATTGAACTGTTCCAGCACCTGCAACTGATCGCGGCGGGACTCCATGTCAATAAAGTCAACGATAATTACCCCGGCAATATTCCGCAATCGCAGTTGTCTAGCGATTTCTGTTGCAGCTTCGCAATTTGTCCAGAGTACGGTTTCTCGTGCGGTGGCCGATCGAGTAAACGAACCAGAGTTGACATCAATCACCGTCAGTGCTTCCGTCGGCTCAATAATCACATAACCGCCAGAAGGCAAGTCTACTCTCGGTCTGAGGGCTTCTCTAATCGCAGCATTGACCCGGAAAAACTCTAAAATCGGAGCGCGCTCTCGATGATGATCGATTAATACTCCCGCAGGCAGTTTGCCACCATTCCAGCTCATCAACTGCTGCTTGACTCGCTTAATCCCATTTTGCGAATCCACCACAATCCGATTCACATCACTGCTGAACATATCCCGCAGCACCCGCTGGATAAAATCGTCATCCCGGTTGAGGAGTGCCGGAGCTCGTGTCGTACCGCCTTCGAGTTGAACAGATTCCCACTGTTTTTGCAGGACTTCCAAATCTTCCATGATGGCTTCTTCAGTCTGAGCTTCAGCTTCGGTGCGTACCAGCAGTCCCATCCCGGCTGGTTTGACCAAAATAGCTAGGGCTCTGAGGCGGTTGCGTTCGGCTTCCGACTTAATCCGGCGTGACAGATTGACTCCTCGTCCGTAGGGCATCAGCACCAAATAGCGACCAGGTAGGGTAATGTTGCCTGTCAGTCGTGGGCCTTTGCTGCCAGTTGGTTCCTTCATCACCTGTACGAGAACTTTTTGCTGTGGGGTCAAAAGTTCCGTAATTGCTCCTGCCGATCGCTTGAGTCGCAGTGGGCCGAGGTCTGTGACGTGCATGAACCCGTTGCGTTCTGGGTCTCCGATATTAACGAAGGCGGCATCTATCCCAGGTAATACATTTTCGACAATTCCCAAGTAAATATCACTAACTTGGTGGCTACCTGTCGCTACCACGAGTTCTTGGATTTGATCTTCTGAAAAGACAGCAGCAATCCGATGTTGCTCTGCTATAACTATCTGCTTAGTCATTCAATTTCCTCGAAAAAATTGTCGGCAAGTTCCAGACACCTACGCTGAATAGTGCCTGTCACTTTGATTTTAATTAGTAGTAGCTTCAAGAGTTATTAGCTGTGACTTATTGTAGGATGGAAGGACTGTTAAGTGTTAACTGTTGGCTGTTAACTGTTGACCCTTCGACTTCGCTCAGGGCACCGCTGTTAACTGTTGACTATGACAGATAAAGTGCTTAAATCCACCCGTACAGAGTTATGAGTTATGCTTCGCAGACTGAGCTGGAAGATAGAAATAAGGACGCTTTTAGCGAGTTACAAATATTGATTTTTGATTTGTGAATTACGAATTCTTTCACTCAAAATTCAACTCTTGTAACTCTTGATTTGAATTCAGCGAATCAATTCAGTGACACCGTACCAATTTCCTCACACACAACTCTACACAAAAAACTGATAACTCTGGGAAATTGTTGAATAGTCTGTGAACCAATTGTCAAATACGGACAATTTTGATTAGGCGGGCGATCGACTTTGCTGTCGAGCGATCGACTCAATCGCTAAATTTAGCTCTGAGCAAGCTCCTGCGAGTTTGGTGCTAGATTTAGCCAAGAATTTACAAAAAGGCTTGAAGTCTTGAACAGAAGCAGTTTGCACCCAGCCCGCGTTGCTGGTTGACTGAACTACAGCGACTAATCGCGATCGAGCCGTCCCGACTTCCATTACAAGCAATTATAGCTTGATACTGCTATGCAAATACTAAACAAGTCTAGACATTTGCTTCTTACTTCATCGGGAGCATGGGAGCAGCTATCCCTCAGTAAGCTTTCACGCTTTAGCCAAGCGTGATAAATTAATTGCTGCGTTCAAATCCCTGTCCATCGAATGACCGCAACTTCGACAGTTGTAAGTTCTTTCTTTGAGCGGCATATCTTGAATATGTCCACAGTTTGAACAGGTTTTGCTGGACGGAAACCAACGGTTTGCAATAATTATTTCACAGCCAAACTTTTTAGCTTTGTATTCTAGTTGACGTTTGAATTCATAGAATCCACAATCAGCTATAACTTGAGCAAGTTTATGATTAGAAAGCAACCCAGAAACATTTAAATCTTCTACTACTATTATTGCGTGGTTTTTGCATAAGTAAGTAGTGACTTGATCAAGAGTATTCTTTCTAAGATTCGCTACCTTGGCGTGATGTCTCGCTAGTTGGATTTTGGCTTTATACCTATTGCTAGAGCCTTTGGTCTTTCTGGACAACTCCTTTGACAACCTACGCAACTTACTGAGATGCGTTTTATAGTGTCTTGGGTTAGGAAACACTACGCCAGTTGAGAGTGTTGCTAATTCCTTGACACCTACATCAACTCCCACAACATCGTGTTGCTTGTGCGTCGGTTCGTGTTTTTGTTCGTAAGCAAAAGCGATAAACCAACTGTCGGCAGTTCGAGATATCGTGATCGACTTGCAGGTTACGTGGGGCAATCCGACCTAAGTTTTTACCCAGCCGATTGTTGGCAACTTTATGGACGTACCGCCCACGGCTATAGGCTTACCACCTGCATCAATTGTAAAAGAATCGTGACGACCTTTTTTCTTGAATTTGGGATAACCACCTTTTTTCGAGAAGAATCTAGAGAAGGAATCCCCTAGATTGTCAAAAGCATATTGAGTAATCTTCTGACAAATACCTGCCTCTTTAATCCACGTAAACTCAGGTTTTACATGATTGTTAAAGAATTTCTTGAGTAGGTATTTATTGGGCTTTAGTCCATCTTGGTAAAGGTAACACCAAGTAGCCAATCCCCAATTGTAAGTAAACCTCGCTATTCCAGCGTGCTTGCTCATCATGGTTATTTGACTCTTGTTTAGTTTTAACTTTGTTTTGATGGACAGAAGCATTGTTCGACCTTCGACTTCCCTATTCTAAGCATAGCTCAGGATTAGCTGACTGCGTTGGATATGCAGAAGCTGAATTTCCTGCTGACTGACTTGTTCGAGCATAAACACCAGATGTTCTGGCTTCAGCACATTACCGTCACTGCGACAACTACCCCGATAGCGCAAGACGGCTGTACCTTGGGAGTTATGACTGGCGGCAGATTTATAATCTACAAGTTCTAGTTCCTGTAGCCGATCGCGCAAATTGACTTGTTGTATCTTACCCGACTTGGTGGTATGCTCCCGCCAAAAATCCTCAGCTTCGACGATCGCCCGTACCCAAGCCTCCCAGTTAGCCATAGAATCAACAGAGACAAAAGTAAAATTCTCACCTTCTAATTCAGAATTTTCTGCCAACGCACCCGCTACAGCCACAGTAATCAGGTACTCTGCTGCTTCTAACAACTGATTGGCAGAAGGAGATTTGACATCGATCGCCTCAACCCGATAAACAGGAATATTGTCCGGGAGAGTTGCCACCAATTTTGCTTGAAAATCGGCAACATCCATCAACTCAGTCAGCTCAAAATCCGCAATTTCTCCAGTGCTGGTAACGCCCAGAGGCAGGGCATTTGCGATCGAAATGCGGGGGTTAGGGTGAAAGCCGCCGGTGAAAGAAATCGGTAAATCGGCTCTACGCACGACGCGATCGAACAATCGGATCAAATCCAAATGACCAATCAAAGCCATTTCACCTACTTTACCAAACCAAACCCTAAACCGCTGTCTGCGCTCTAGAACCGGCACAAACTCCCCAGCAAATGCCGGAATTGGCAGCGGTTGTACAACGATATTGTGTCCGAAGTCAGTCCCACAAACCCCACAGTGGGAACAGCCTTCAAAGGAACAGTCGGGAACCGTGGCTGCTTCCAAAGCCTTTTGCAAATCAAGTTTTAGCCAATTTTTGTCAATTCCGGTGTCTAAGTGATCCCACGGCAAAGGTTGATCCAGTAGGGGCGGTGCCCCCGTGCCCGCCCCAAGGGGGGTTCCTAATTTCCCCCCTTGGGGGGGGTAGGGGGGGGTTCCTTCTGCTTGGGGGGTTCCTAATTTCCCCCCTTGGGGGGGGTAGGGGGGGGTTCCTTCCTGCTCAAACAAATTCCATTCACCGCTTTCGACTTGGCGATATTTCCAGGTAAGATCGGATTCAGCGATCGCCTGAGTCCAAGCCTTATGCGCCTGATCCAAACTTTCCCACCACGCATCCATACCAGCCCCAAGTTCCCATGCACGGCGGACTACAGCGCTCAAACGTCGATCGCCCCGGCCGACAAAATCCTCCATTGCCGAAATCCGCACATCGGTGTAATTGACCTTAACACCGTTCATTCCGCGAAATTCCTGCTTCAGCAGTTTTTGCTTGCGAGAAAACTCTGTGGTAGAAACCGAGTGCCATTGAAATGGAGTATGGGGCTTAGGCGTAAAGTTAGAAATTGTCAAGTTGAAATGCAGTCTGCGTCG
>JAYTZD010000236.1:0-7054 GCA_043742065.1 Oscillatoriales bacterium | reverse complement strand
TTGGGCTGGGATTTGGGAGGATGCGGAACAACGAATGAGAGTTGGAGAAGAGGGAAGGATTTGGTCAGAAAAAGTGCTGAATATGTCGGGTTTGTTGGTTGTGAATTAGATAGCGGGCGATCGCTTATCAGAAACAAGAAAGGGCGATCGCATAATCCGCTGCTTTCCACCTATGCAAGCACAGATAACCTGGAAACTTTCGGATCTGATTTGTTGTGCTGTGTGCGCTACCTAGACAGTGACAGACTTGGCAATTTTTGCCAGCAATCGCAACGCTTCATTAACAGAAGCTGAGTCTCGAAATATTTCTGCTACGTCTGGATCGAGAATCACAACATTACTTGATTTCATATAGGCTTCATAGTATTTGCCACGGACACCACCTGAAAAATCGTATTCAGGTCTCATCTCGTCATTAATTGTTACTTCAGGTTCCTGACTCATAGCTTTTTCTCTCTTGTCGGGTGGCTAAACGGGCGCTGATTAAACGCACTTCACCTTCTCGTTCTGTATGGGACACAACAATCAGAAACAAGAAAGAGCTATCGATCTTGATGCGTGAAGGGCGATCGCTAATCTAACATTTTTGCCTTTTTTATCACCACACCCGCTGAATTGGATAAGCATCAAAAGCCTCATCACGACTAATCAAAACAAGCGAATGATTCATCGTTTGTGCTACCAGAATGCGATCGAAAGGATCTCGGTGATGCAGAGGAAGACTTGTATAAATCTCAGTGTCTTCAAATGTAATTGGTAGAATTTGAACGTTAATGTATTCCAATTCTTTCGGCAGGTCTTCAAATGGTCGATTCAGTTGAAGCTTGCCAACATTAATTTTAATTGAAATTTCCCACAGGCTGGCAATACTAAAATACAAACCTGTTTTAGTATCGATCGCTTCTTTTGCTTTACTACCTAGATTAGAATCGCCAAGCAAGTACCACAGAAAGGCATGAGTATCTAAAAGAAATTCCATGTTACATATATTCCTTTAAATCTTCCAGCGGTTCATCGAAATCATCAGACATAACGATTTGACCAGCCCAACTACCATAACCATGAGGTTGTTCAAGTTGTTCGGGAGATGATTCAGTTTTTGCGTGTTTCTCAAGTAAATATTTTGCATAATGCAATATCTCTTCTTTGAGAGATTCTGGCATCTTGAGGAGTGTTTGAAAAATCTGTAGATCGATAGTCATGATTTCTCTGCAATTTTTACGCTTATCATGTTCACTTATTATACTGTAATTGCAGTGATGCTCATAGGGTGTGCGGGAGTTCTTGACTGATGGGCGATCGCTCTTTTATTTTAGGCGATCGCTCGTCAGAAATAACAAAGGGCGATCGCCTTCCCCATTCAAGAGCACCTATAGGATCGGTCAAGATACTGGTAAAGGCGAACATCTTTGAGGTAAACTAGAATTGCTCAAAGTTTCTGGAGTTTAACATGGAAACAATGAAACTGCGATCGCATATTGGATCTGATGGCATATTGCTTCTCCAAATGCCCGCTGAGTTTAAAGATACTTCTGTTGAAGTGGTAGTAGTTGTACAGCATCTACCATCTGAAGAAGTTAAACCAAAGTATAACGCTTGGGGAAAGGTGACTACTAAAAAATCAATTCAAGCAGCAATTGCTAGAATGATACAACTGCGGCAACAAATTGCTTTGGAAAAAAGCTCAATCCGAGAAATGATAGAAGAAGGGCGCAGGTTTTAATGCAGTTTGTATTGGATTGTTCTGTAGCCATTAGTTGGTGCTTAGTCGATGAAGATAACGATTATGCCAATGCTATACTCGCGATGATGCCAGATTGCGAAGCATTTGTACCAGGCATTTGGTCGCTAGAAGTTGCGAATACTCTCCTGGTTGCCGAGAGACGCAACCGCATGACAACTGAGCAATCTGAGATAGCTATTGCTTTGTTACAATCACTTTTAATTCAGGTTGATGAAGCTACGGACAGCAACGCACTCTCGTTAACTCTGGTACTAGGAAGACAAGAAGGTTTAGCTGCTTATGATTCAGCTTATTTGGAGTTAGCACTACGATTGGAATTGCCGATCGCAACTCTTGATACCCGCTTGGCCCAAGCCGCAACTCGTTGCGGTGTGGGGTTGGTAGTTGTTGGAGAAATGCCAGAGACGGGGCGATGATTATTAGGATCTCGCTCATCAGAAACAAGAAAGGGCGATCGCTCTTTTTTCACTACCTTGACGATTTACAAGAAGCGGTATTGCAAGGAACTCTACAACGCGAGACATACAAAGAAATAGCGAAAGATTTTGACTGTTCTGAAAGTCGCACCAGGGAAATCGGATCGGAATTATGGCAGATACTTTCAGAAGACTTAGGGGAAGATATCAATAAAAAGAATTTTCGATCGGCAATGGAGAGGTTGCAAATCTCCATATTTTCCAAAAATTTTGCACCACAACAAGACTGTGTGCAAATAAGTTGCGTTAATTATTGTGGAGAAGCTAGACACCCGCCAAATATCCCAAACTCACACCCACCAAATCAGGAAACATCTAACACAAAACAACCTCAAACCTCACATCAAGATTTAAGCGAGATGCCGGAATTAGGTGATTTCTTCGATCGCACCCACGAACTCCAAACCCTCACAACCTCGATTCTACAACAAAACTGCCGCCTCATCACCCTCACCGGCATCAGCGGTATCGGCAAAACATCCCTA
Organism: Oscillatoriales bacterium; assembly: GCA_043742065.1. GTDB lineage: Bacteria > Cyanobacteriota > Cyanobacteriia > Cyanobacteriales > Microcoleaceae > Microcoleus. The sequence goes on along the minus strand of JAYTZD010000236.1, from coordinate 4,349 downwards.
GCAGTACAACTCGTACAACAAATCAAAGACGAGTTTGAGTACACAGTTTGGTACACACTAGACGAATTCCCCACCATAGATAAATTCCTATCTAACCTAATACAGCTTTTTTCCAATTCAGAAAACTTAGATTCATCCCCAACAAACCAGAAACGCTTACCGCTGATTAAATATTTACAAAACCATCGCTGTTTAGTAGTCTTGGATGACGTTCACAACCTTTTCTGTAGTGGCGAATTGGCAGGAAAGTATAAACCAGAGTACGAAGAATATCGCTCCCTATTCAAAGTTAAATTGCTGGAACAAGGACGAATGCCGGACTTAGATTTACTCAACGCATTGCAATCTTTATCCCGGCGCTGCTTCATCGAAAAAATAGGAAGTTTTTATAGTTTGCCGCCTGTATTGAGGCAGTATGTCCAAGGCTTGTAACTTAACGTCCTCGGAAAATTTTCCTAATATAGTATTGACTTTTTGCGCTATTTTGCTGTATTATAAAACCTATATATCATGATGGAAATGGCGACAATTTTATTTTTTTTGCACCAATTCCCATTATATAAAAAGTATATGTCAATTCCCAAGAATTTGCAATACTAAAACCATACTTTTTTACCGCCGATCGCATCCAAACACCAAGAAATGAAATATTCTGCATCCAGTCCGATAAGCAATAGCAAAACCTCTCGCTTTGACGGTTTATCTTTAGACGATCGCAATCCCGAATTTATTAAACTGATGCTGCCAGTGTGGGAGTTGCTGTACCGCTACTATTTTCGCGTAGAAAGCGACGGTTGGCAACACGTCCCCGCCAGCGGAAAAATGCTGGTTGTCGGTTCTCACAACGGGGGAATCATCGCACCAGATATGTTCATGTTCCTATACGAATGGTTCCACAGATACGGCACCGAAAGGTTAGCCTACGGATTGATGCACCCGACGGTGTGGAAGATTTCTCCTGATATTGCTGGTATGGCAGTTCAGTGCGGTGCTGTTCAGGCGCATCCCAAAATGGCGATCGCAGCTTTGCGAAAAAAATGCCCAGTTTTAGTCTATCCAGGCGGCGCAGAAGATACCTTTCGTCCGCATCACTTGCGCGATAAAATTTACTTTGCAGGGCGCAAAGGATTTATTAAATTAGCACTGCGAGAAGAAGTCCCCATTGTACCAATTATTTCCCACGGTGCCCACGATACTTTGATGGTACTGGGAGATTTTTACAAGGAAGCAAAGCAATTGCATGAATGGGGGATGCCGTGGTTATTTGGCATCGATCCGGTGGTATTTCCGGTGTATTTAGGATTACCTTGGGGATTGAGTATTGGGCCTTTGCCTCATCTGCCTTTGCCGGTGCAAATTCGGACTCGTGTGTGCAAACCGATTGTCTTTGAGAAGTACGGTTCGGAGGCGGCGCGCGATCGCGATTATGTTGATGCTTGTTTCGATTTAGTCACCAATCAAATGCAAGCAGAATTAGACGATTTAATTGGCAGTTAAAAACTGGCAACTTGATCTAAAGCGCGATCGCCAGAATCCCCAGTCAGCAACTGAATTTGAATTTGCTCCAACCGTGGTCCACAAACTGAAACAACGGCCAGTTCTACATTCTCGCAGCGCCACACTTCCCCCACAGCCGGCATTCTTTGCAACTGATAACTCAGAAAACCTCCAATAGTTTGGTATTCATCAGTTACAGGTAAATCTAAATTCAGTATTTGATTTACATCATCTAAATTTAACTGCGCTTGTACCAAAAAAGTGCGATCGTCCAATACTTGCAAAGCTATTTCTTTGCTGTCGCGTGACTCGTAGCTGCGGCCGATAATTTCCGCAATCAAATCCCTCAGCGTCACTAACCCGGAAATACCGCCAAATTCATCGACTACGATCGCAATTTCTTCCGAGGATCGCTGCATCAAAGGTAGCAATTCTCCCAGCAACATCATCTCTGGTACAAACCTGACTGGACGCATCCAATCTACAATTTGTGTGTCGGGTAATAACAAACCTTTTGCTAGGGGTTTAGCAAGTTGTTTGAAGTCAATAATCCCGATGATATCATCAAAGGAATCTCCTGTAATCGGATAGCGAGAATGGTTGGAAATCGCAATTTCTGAGAGCAAATTTTGAAATGTAGCTGTTTTGGGAAGGGCGATAATACTTGGCCTTGGCACCATCACTTCTTCTACTAAGACTTCACCAAATTCAAAGACGTTGTTGAGCAATTCTCGCTCATCGGCTTGTAAACCGCTGGACTCGCTGGAAGTAGCGATGATTAATTGCAGTTCTTCGGGAGTCACTGGGCGATGGGTGACGTCATATTTAATGCCGGCGAGTCCTAGGAGCGATCGAGTTGATTGATTGAGCAACGAAACGAAGGGATTGAATAAACGAGCAATCAGTAAGCTGGGAGTGCCTAAACCTCTGGCTAATTTTTCGGAATAAAGTAAGGCGACAGATTTGGGAACGAGTTCGCCGAGTACGATTTGTAGATAAGCAAGCAGGAAAAATGTTACGATCGATACGCTAAAAGAATGGGCAATTGGCTCCTGGATATAAGTTGGCAGCGGTAAACAGCCGATCGAAATTCGGATCAGTACCGCGATCGTATCTTCCCCAATCCAGCCGAGGGCTAAACTAGAAAGAGTGATTCCCAATTGCATTGTCGATAGCAGTCGATCGATACTTTGTAGCAAAGATTGAACTGTGATCGCCGGAGCGTCGCCGGCCTCAACTAACTGATTAATTCGCGATCGACGCACCGTCACCATCGAAAACTCAGCCGCCACAAAAAAAGCATTAATCGCAATCAGTAAGAACACTGATAGCAACCGTGACAGCGCTTCTGTCCAAGTTATCGCAGGCAAGTCAGCCATCTGTTACACTCTCCGGGCGAAGGCCCCTGGGAGTGAAACAGCTCTGCCTAGAACAACTTTCTTGGCAGAACCTGAGAACCAGTCGGTCGGTTTGGCCGACCCCGTAGCAAGCTAAAATTGTTGACAATCCCCCTAATACGAACACAACAGGGGCAAGCATCTGCAAATATTTTCTCAATATTAATCGAAATTAATCGAAAGATGCTTTTAATTCACGAAAGACGAGCGGGAAGCCCCTGGCTTTAGACATGGGGAGGAACTTGGCTGCGACTCCAAAAGTCGCTTAAAAATGAGTGCAGCGGCTTGAGTTCTAATGATACAATAAGTGCAGTGATTAAGAATAACCATCTACGTGTTGAAACAATTTAAAAAGGTGTAACTCCTGATTTAGCTCGTCTCGGTATGACCGTAGCCTGGTGAAACAAGCAATAGTAAATTGTTGAGCGTACCTATCTGGCATAAGTGATGGACTCCGAAAGCATAAAAAAGCTAAAAGTATACGCAAGGGTTGGATTCGTTCAATCTAAGTGGGTAGAGGTGCATTGATAACACCTTTGAAAGTCCCTTTGTGGTCTTAATCAAGAATCCCCCCGATTCATCGGTGGGGAGTATCAATTCGGGACTGGAATGCCCGCTATTTGCAACTGGAGTTTTTGACCTGGATAATCGGTCAGCGTCAGTGAAAGTTCTTTAGCATTTTCTAACAAAGCTATCGGTATAGTCACCGTACCGTAAAAGACTTGCCCGTTGGGGGGCAGTTCCGCTGGCAAATCCTCCGCAGTCGCGCTCAGTACCCGCCCTTGATTGTCAGTGACGCTTAAGAAACTGTAGAGAAACCTGACTGCTTGGGAGCCTTCGTTTTTCATGGTGACATCTAACAGCATGGAGTTGCCTCGTTGATTGGCCGCACTCACTTCTAGGGTGATGCCTCCGTCGCGACTGTTCATGGGAAACTTAGCGTTGGCATTTTGATCTGGGGCTGTTTTTTTGGCTTTAGCTGGTTTAGGGCTGGCCTTGTCTTTGGCATTTTGAGTGGCTACTTTGTCGGGATCGCGACCTTCAGTCCGTGCTTTGACGGTTTTGAGAATGTCTTTTTCTTTTAAAATGCTCACTTGGTCTTTGTTGGCCGGAGTTCCTGCTTTGCCACTAGCATTATTGCTGGGGCGGACATCGGGTTGAGTCGTTCCTTTCAAGGCTTCTCTACCTAATGTAAATCCGTAAACAGAACTCGTCACACCGGCTCCAAACATCAGAGCCAGGAGAGTTAGAGTCAGCACTACTGTCGAATTGAGTACCATTACCTGTAAGTTTTATGCCCAGTTCTAGAAACTGCTTTGTTTGCCCGATCGACTCTAGCTTTCGCTGACGAGTGGCGTTCGGCCCTCAGCAGATCAAAAATTTTGATTCAATTTCTTTAGTTTTAGCACGGACTGGGAAATTTATGTTATTATTGGTTTTAAGTTCGATCGCACT
>JAYTZD010000235.1:0-1721 GCA_043742065.1 Oscillatoriales bacterium | reverse complement strand
ACAACATCAAAAATTACGATATGGAGCGCTTGGCTTACGAAACTCCCGATTTTTCAGGCGCAGAAATCGAGCAAACTTTAATCGAGGCGATGCACATTGGGTTTAGTCAAAATCGAGACTTCACTACAGATGATATTTTAGAATCAGCTAGTCAAATGGTCCCCTTGGCGAGAACTGCTCAAGAACAAATCCAGTTTCTCCAAGATTGGGCTGCTGCGGGGAAAGCTCGTCTTGCTTCTCGATACGGCAGTTTAAGTCGCCGAATTCAAGGATAGACTTTTGAAGCCAGTCAACAGTCAACAGTCAACAGTCAACAGTCAACAGTCAACAGTCAACAGTCAACAGTTAACCGTGAATCGTGAACATTCAACATTCAACATTCAACAATGAGCAGTATATATAGTGTTTTCAAATTTTTAGTCGGTTTTCTGTTAGCGATCGTGCTAATGACAGGTGCTAGCGTGGCTGCTGCACTTTACTTTGCTGCCAAGTTAACTACAATACCCGAAAGACCTGTTTTTCCTAACGACAAAACAGCCGTTCAGATTGCCGGTGCGAAGCCTACCGTAACAGCAAAAGCTAGCCCTGTTTCTGACTCTTCTAGCGATACCCCCTCACCAAAGCCGCTGGAACCGGGAACCTATCGGGCTCTGATTACTCAGCCGATCGGCTTGATTCTCCGAGATAGTGCTAACCGAGACGCGAACCGTATTGGTGGTGTTGGTTACAAGGAAAAAGTAGTGGTTTTGGAAGATTCGCCGGATAAAGAGTGGCAGCGAATTCGGGTTGAGGATGGCAGTCGTGATGGTTGGGTGAAGGGTGGCAATACTGAAAAGGTTGAAGGCGAATAAATCGATTTGGGATTTGGGATTTTGGATTTGGGATTTGGGATTTTGGATTTTGGATTTGGGATTTTGGATTTTGGATTTTGGATTTGGGATTTTGGATTTTGGATTTTGGATTTTGGATTTTGGATTAAAGACAGCCAACTCGTTTTGAGTCTGTTTTTTTGCATATCACAGTTTGACAAATAAGTCAAGTTAAATTTATTTAAGCATATTCGGCAGCCTATTCTGAGAAACTGAGACTGTGGGTGCGATCGCCCTTAATACAACCCGATTTTCAGATAAAAGTCTAGTCGATTTTAGATTTTGGATTTGGGATTTTGGATTAAAGACAGCCAACTCATTGTGAGTCTGTTTTTTTGCATATCACAGTTCGACAAATAAGTCAAGTTAAATTTATTCAAGTATATTCGGCAGCCTATTCTGAGAAGCTGAGACTGTGGGTGCGATCGCCCTTAATACAACCCGATTTTCAGATAAAACTCTAGCTGACAAAAGGTTTGAATCCCGATCGCCAAACAGCAAAACTCAAATTTTGATAACCAAAACTTATGTAATCAATGAGAATATGTTAAGAACTTTAACAAAACTTTAAGGTTGATTGCAAAAACCCACCCTTTGTCGCCGCAGCAAGGACAAGAATGGTAGCTTTAATTACACGATTCAAGTTGGCTTTGAAATTAACAGCTATCTAGGATAAAAAAATATGTACGATAAACGTCCCGATCGAGATTGGGCTACTGCTGCTGTAACTGCGGCTTTGGGAGCAGGAGTTGTCACATCTTTTGCTGTCAGCAGAGGTCAAAATCCTCTGGTAGCTTTGGGAATTACTGTTTTTGCCACGGGAGTTGCTTTATTGTGCGATCGGTTTGGCTT
>JAYTZD010000234.1:0-3618 GCA_043742065.1 Oscillatoriales bacterium | reverse complement strand
AAGGCAATGGAAACTGAGGAATCATATCGGGTAAATTAAAAAGGTACAAATCCCCCAAAGGCTTTTGATTTGCCCGACTTAACAAAATTCGATAACTTGCCTCAATATCGTTACCAAAAACTGGTAAAGGTTGGTAACTTCGCAGCAAGTCAATCTCAACCAGATGACTGCGACTACCAAACACCTTTTCTCGCTTTTCTTCATACATTTCTCGTCCTTTTCCAGGGCGCTTATTGGCGGGTGACAACACTTCAATCACCGTCACAACTTCCCTAGTTTCTGTATCTCGTACCTCTAAATACGCTTCCCTAAATTCTATAGGTACTGGCAGTCTTACTTTCAAAGCTGTCACAGGTGGTGCGGCAACTGCGACATTAGAAGAAGTAGGGTTTATTTGACTTGGATAGCGCTGCACAGTGACATCGGGAATCCCTACTAATAGGGAATTTTCCCCGCTAAGCTCATAAACTCTTTTTTCAATATCGACGATATATTTTGGCAGCAACTGCGGCACTAATGATTCAAAAATGCTACTAATTAGCAAGTGATGTACTTGGGGCCAAAAGTCAGGACTTTCTAAATAGGGATTCATCCCCGGAAACGGATTACTCATTAATTTAACTCCTGTTAATTAACCTAATTCTATTATCCCCTTAATTCTTTGTCCCGCAACAGAGAATCAGCCCAAGCAGCATCGGCTTCCGACAACGGAGGTACTGCTGAGGCTGTGTAATCTATTTCAAAATCATAACCTGCGCGATCATATACTTGATTAATCAGCGCCTGTAAATCCAGAACAGGCTCTACATCTTCTGGACGCAAAGGCAAGGGAAATGCAGGAATTGTATCGGGAAGGTTAAATAAGTATAAATCTGCGATCGGGCGTTGATTGCTGTGGCTGACTAAAACGCGGTAGTCGCTTTTATGGGAATCTCCGAAAACTGGCAAAGGTTCCGCACCCCGCAACAAGTCTATTTCGACTAAATGGGTACTACTATCAAATATTTTATTTCGCTTATTCTCATACTTTTCTCTACCTTCGCCCCGGCGTTTATTTGCAGGCGAAAGCACTTCAAAAACTGTGACAACTTCCTTGGTTGCCATATCGATTACTTCTAAATATCCTTCCCGAAATTCTTCCGACACTGGGATTCTAACTTTTAAAGGTTGCACAGTTCGGTAAGCGACGGCGACAGCATTAGATGCCACATTTGCGGGACGGCGTTTCTGTTGGATAGAGACATCAGGAATCGCTACTAATAGAGAATTTTCACCTTGGATTTCGTAAATTCGCTTTTCAATAGCGACGCGGTATTTAGGGCGCAATTGCGGAGTTAACGACTCCTTGATCGCACTAATCAGTAAATGATGGACTTCTGGCCAAAAGTCAGGATGTTCTAAATAGGGATTCATCCCCGGAAATGGATTAGGCATGAGCGTACTTCCCGTTTACCACTAATATTTTAGCAGCTAAATTAGAAAAACGCAGACAATATCAAACTATTATCTGCGTTAATCTGCGTTAATCCGCCTTCATCTGCGGTTAAAAAATCCCCCTAAAAATCGCCGTAACTACTAATCGCCCCCTGCAATCTTCCAATCACTTCATCAACCGAAATCGCACCCAACTCCCCAGAAGCACGAGTCCGAATATTCAAACTATTCACCTCAATCTCCTTCGCGCCCACAACACCCATCACCGGAATTTTATCCTTCTCAGCATTGCGAATCAACTTACCCAAACGCTCGCTACTCTCATCAGCTTCAGCGCGGATTCCGAGCGCCTTCATCTTCGCCGCCACTTCCTTCGCAAACGGTAAAAAATCAGCGCTGACAGGCAACAACCGCACTTGAATCGGCGCTAGCCACAGCGGAAAATCGCCTGCATACTGCTCGATCAAAATTCCGATCAAACGTTCCAAAGAACCGAAAGGAGCGCGGTGAATCATCACTGGGCGCTTGCGCGTGCCATCTTCGGCGACGTATTCCAGGTCAAAACGTTCTGGCAAATTATAGTCTACTTGCACAGTTCCCAATTGCCATTCTCTATCCAAGACATCTTGGAAGATGAAATCGAGTTTTGGCCCGTAAAAAGCCGCTTCCCCAATTCCCTCGAAATAATTCATTCCCAAAGCTTCCACAGCGCGGCGAATCGCACCCTGAGCTTTTTCCCAAGCTTCATCGGAACCGATGTATTTATCTAAGTTTTCTGGATCGCGGAAACTCAAACGGGCTTTGAAATTCTTCAGTTGCAAACTCTTGAATACTGACAGAATCAAATCTACCACACTCAAAAATTCTGCATCCAATTGTTCCGGTGTCACGAATAAGTGGGAATCATCCACTGTAAAGCCGCGAACTCTGGTTAAACCACCCAATTCTCCCGATTTTTCGTAGCGGTAAACTGTGCCGAATTCGGCTAAGCGCATGGGCAATTCCCGATAGGAACGCAATTCGCTTTTGTAGATTTGAATGTGGAAAGGGCAATTCATGGGTTTCATCACAAAACCCTGTTCATTTGCTGCGGCTTCGGCATCTTCTGCCATCAGCGGAAACATATCTTCTTTGTATTTCTGCCAATGTCCAGAGATTTTGAACAAATCGACTCTGGCGATGTGGGGAGTCACTACTTGCAAATAGCCACGTTTGATTTGTTCTTGTTTCAAGAAGTCTTCTAAAATACTTCTCAAAATAGTGCCTTTGGGTGTCCATAAAGGCAATCCAGGCCCAACTGCATCGGCAAAAATAAACAATCCTAATTCTTTGCCCAATTTGCGATGATCGCGTCTTAGGGCTTCTTCTTTGCGGTGTTTGTAGGCTGCTAATTGTTCGGGGGTTTCCCAAGCGGTGCCGTAAATTCGCTGTAGCTGGGCTTTGGTTTCGTCGCCGCGCCAATAGGCTCCTGCTAGGCTTTCGAGTTCGATCGCCTTTGGATTCAATTCACTGGTATTATCCAAGTGAGGCCCGGCACACAAATCCCACCATTGGTCTCCCAAATGGTAAAGAGTAATCGGTTCGATCAAACCTGCTAGAATTTCTAATTTGTAAGGTTCGTTAATGGCCTGAATCCGCTGCTGAGCTTCCTCGCGGCTGACTTCTTCGCGAATTACAGGCAATTTGCGGTTGATGATTTTGATCATCTCTTTTTTAATGGCTTTTAAATCCTGTTCCGTAAAAGGTTCGGGAGTGTCAAAGTCATAGTAGAAACCGTTTTCAATCCAAGGGCCAATGGTGACTTGGGCTTTGGGAAACAATTTCTGTACCGCCATCGCCATAACGTGGGATGTGGTGTGGCGAATTTTTTTTAGTTGCTCCGACTCACTGGTGCGGGGCAAATCTATTTTAGCGGGCTGTTCGGGAGCGGAAATGGATTCTGAACTAGACATTGGTTGATTTAGCAATTAATTTAGTTACACTGGCTTCTATCTTACTCAGATACATTTAACCCGATAAATCTAGGACTAAGCCCAAACTTACTGTGTATGGCAAGATAGAGAAAGCTGCAAGCTCTCCTGTCTTGGAGGTATCTCTCAAAGCTTTCAATAAAATATTGAAAGCGCCATTTACATCTCTGTCCAGAGTGTGTCCGCATTCTGGACATTTAAATTTCTTAGACCC
>JAYTZD010000233.1:0-7077 GCA_043742065.1 Oscillatoriales bacterium | reverse complement strand
CCATTAAAATTCACCTTCAAACCGTATTCAGAAATCAGATTAGAGATCACAGGTTCCTGATGATATTCTTTGGGAACACGAATGCGAATGCGGGTTTGGGTTGGTCTGGTGTCCCCACTGTCGGATTTGGGAATGTCTGAGTCTTGGGTTTTGTGAAAATTGTCGATCGCCTCAAATTCAGATTCGCTACTATTCTGATCTAACATTTCAGCCTCCTAATGTTTGTTTCATCTTAAATCTTGCACCAATATCTTGTAGGGTGCGTCGCTGCGAGATTTTTGAGTTGATTCGCAGATTGTTGATAGCGACGCACTTTACTAATATCTTGTAGGGTGCGTCGCTGCGAGATTTTTGAGTTGATTCGCAGATTGTTGATAGCGACGCACCCTACTAATGACGAACAACAGTCAACAGTCAACTATCAACCTCCTTAATGCTAGTCTTCCTTTCCAAAATCTCCTTAAGTACCAGGGTAACAACTGCTAACAAACCCAGAACCACCGCCGCCGAAAATGCAGCTTGCGTCGCGTATTGCTTGTAAGCATCCTCTACAAACAAAGGCAAAGTTTGCGTTTTTTTAGCAATATTTCCCGACACCACAGAAACAGCGCCAAATTCTCCCATCGCTCTAGCATTAGTCAAAATTACTCCGTAAAGCAATCCCCAGCGAATACTCGGAAGCGTCACATTCCAGAAAATTTGCCAATCATTTGCTCCCAAAGTTTTCGCCGCCTCTTCTTGCTCTTTTCCCACTTCTTCCAAAACAGGAATTACTTCACGGGCAACAAAAGGCAGAGTGACAAAAGCAGTAGCCAGCACCATTCCAGGAAAGGCAAAAATTACCTTAATATTAACAGCTTCCAACAATGGCCCGAACCATCCCAGCCGACCGTAAAGCAGTACAATCATTAAACCTGCAACTACCGGAGATATGGCAAACGGTACATCTAAAATGCTGATTAATAGCGTGCGGCCCGGAAATTTGTTGCGACCAATTACCCAGGCGGCACACAAACCAAATACTGTATTAATTGGCACGACAATCAAAGAAATTAGTAGGGTAAGTTGGGCTGCGGCTAGAAAATCGGGTGATGTTAAGTTAGCAAAGAATGGCTCGAATCCCTTTTTAAAAGCTTGGTAAAAAACATTGACCGTGGGGATAAATAATACGAGAGCAAGATAGCCGCTCGCAATTCCGATCAAAGTTGGTTTTACCCACGCTTTTTCGTTACTCCGCGTCGCACCACCGAGGGAATCGTGCTTAGCCGTCATAGCGTCTTCTCCATGCTTGTAAGAGGTTAATTGCGAACAGCATTGTCAGCGAAATAGCTAACATGACAGTGCCGATAACTGTTGCTCCTGCATAGTCGTACTGTTCCAATCTTTGGAAAATCAAAACTGGCGCAATTAAATCTTTGAACGGTACGTTAGAGGCGACAATTACCGTAGAACCATACTCGCCAACCGCTCGCGAAAATCCCAGTGCAACTCCGGTTAAAATAGACGGAAATAGTGGTGGTAAAACTACTCGCCAGAAGGTTTGAAACTGAGAAGCACCTAAGCACCAAGCTGCTTCTTCGATGTCTTTTTCCATTTCGTGTAAAACTGGCTGTACAGTTCTGACAATAAATGGCAAGGAAATAAAGATCATCGCTATCCCTACACCTAAGCGAGTAAAAGATATCTTGATTCCTAATGGTGCAAAAAGTGAACCTATCCAGCCGTTATCGCTATAAATTGTGGCGATAGTTAAACCGGCAACGGATGTGGGTAGTGCAAAGGGTAAATCGACGGCTGCATCGACAATCCGTTTTAAGGGAAAGTCGTAGCGCACTAAAACCCAGGCGATTAATGTGCCGAAGACTCCGTTAATTAATGCTGAGATTAATGCGGTAACAAATGTGACATCGTAGGCGGAAAGTGCGATCGGGCTTGTGGCAATTCTCCAAAACTCGGTGGGGTTTGTGGTGCTGGCTTTTAGGAGCATTGCTGCCACTGGAAGCAATAGCATTAAGCTGATGTAGCCTAGGGTAACAGCCCAAGGTAATGTGATTTTGCCGATCGCACTTTTGATATTCTGAATAGGAGATTGAGAGTTACTGGGTGGAGATATTGCAGTCATATAACAATGGTTTTGAGTTGGGAATAATTGCTGTAGAGGCGCGTTTTACCGATCGCATCAATTCCGGTTGCAATCCTTAATAATGCCGAGGAGACGGTAATGCCATCTCCCTACCCCGATTAATTGTAGGGAAACGGCAATGCCGTCTCCTGATGGTTCGACTACCGTTTAATTGAACCTTGAATTTTGTCAAAAACAGCTCCATCATCAAAGAACTTCTGCTGAATATCTCCCCAACCTCCTAAGTCTTGAGCTGTAAATAGAGTTTTGACGGAGGGATATTTTTTAGCAAATTCTGGTTCCGCCGCTACTGTCGCATCAACTGGGCGGAATCCGGCTTTGGCAAATTCTCGTTGAGCTTCTGGGGTGTAGAGAAATTTCACAAATGCTTCGGCGACTTCCTTTGTACCATGTTTAGTGACGTTTTTGTCGATAATCGCGATCGGATTGTCGATCGACACATTCACTTCTGGAATAGTATAAGTCGGTTTTTCGCCTTTCTGACCAGCCAAAATAACTTCATTTTCGTAGTTGATTAAGGCGTCGCCTTGGCCTTGTTTGAAAAATACATCAGTGGCTTCGCGGGCATCTTTAGTCAGAATCGGGACGTTTTTGTAGACTTTGCTAGTAAAGTCTAATGCTTTGACATCATCTCCTCCGGTTTTGAGAACCGAGCCCCAAAGTGCGAGGAAATTCCAGCGAGCAACCCCTGATGTTTTGGGATCAGCGGTAATCACTTTTACTCCGTCTTTGGCTAAATCTTCCCAGGTTTTGATGCCTTTGGGATTGCCTTCGCGGGTGACTATTGCTCCTACGGATTTGCTGACTATGCCGCCATTGGGGAATTCTTTTTCCCAGCCGGTATCAATTAGTCCGGCTTTCTCGATTTTTTTGGTGTCGAGGGCGAGGGCGAGGTGTACGATGTCTGCTTCTAAACCGTCAATTACAGCTCTGGTTTGGGAACCGGAACCGCCGTAGCTTTGGCTGAAGGTGACGGTTTGGCCTTTTTCTTTTTGCCATTGCGCTACGAATTTGGGAATTATCGCTTCGTGGGCGGCTTTGGTGACGGCGAAGGAAACGAGGGTTAATTCTATGTTGCTTTTTTTGGCGGTTGTACCGGGATTGGCTGCGGGATTGTTGTTGCTGGGGCCGCAGGATGCCACGGCTACACTTAATGTGATTCCCAATAAAAATAGCGACACAAAGCTTTTAAGCGAAGTCAATAATTGATGTTTCTTGGCTGGCTGCTGTTGCGGCGAGCGAAGACGTTTAGTTAGGCGTTGCCACAGGCTCATTATATTTGTTCCTTTACGAAAGTACGGTTATTAGGTCGGAATACCGTAATTACTGTGTGAGATCCGATCATATACAAGAACGAGTAAAATGACAATAGGGAAATAAATTTGTTTGACACAGCGGCGATCGAGTATTCCAAATCGAGTACCCCTAAGTGTTTTTACTAGGTGTGTGGTATGCAAATTCACAGTAAAATGTCAAGAATAGTCAGTTAAGCTGTGCTATCGTCCGTGAAGCTGCGGGATATGTTTTACGGATGAGTGACGCGATCGACTAAATGTAGAGGTGATGCCTGTGTATGCTCGCCTCAGAAGAGAAAAAAAATTGATCGCAACCGCCAAGACGGTTAGGACGTTTTTAATCGCCCAAACCATTGATTTTATTGGTTCCTCCTTCCATCTGTTACATCCGTTACATCCGTTACAGAATCCGTTGCCGAACTTGTATGGTCTTACCTCGCCCCGTCTCAGACGCCCTAATTGAACTGTTGAAGCCGATTGCCAGCGAATTGGGAGAAAGGCTGGGAGCAAGTGCTGTCAACGAACGCTTTGCAGAAATAGGGCCTTCTGGTTCTGCAACTCTGAATCAACAAATCAAAAAAGACCCCCGCTGGATCAAAGCACAAGTTAAATATTTGCAGCGACAGCAGCGTCGAGAACAAGAATTAATTGCGATCGCCAGTATAGAAGAAGAATGGGTACAAGCAGAACGCATTAATCGAATTAAAGCGGAAGAATTGAGAGACAAACGAGCCATGAGTCGGCTCTGTCGCGAACTCATGCGGGAGTTTCAAGCAGAAGCAATTCGGCTGAAGTTGAGTGAAATTCAAAGTCTTTGGGATCGAGACAATTGGTTTTCTAATTTGAGCAGACAGGAAACTGAACAGATTTTGCAACAGCAACAGCACAGATTACTATTATTAGTTGCTCCTGCAAAAATTAGCGAAGATTGTCCAGATTCGTTTCGCCACAATCTGAATATCGAGCTACCTGCTAAATTGAGAGCTTTTTTGAGCCAGCACTACCCTCAGCACGGAGATTTGTGTCCGGTTCAGTTTTACGGTGACTATTTCAAAAAACCGATTTCTGACATTGATGTGGAGCGGTTGCAGACTGTTTTATCTCCCGTACCTACAGCTATATTATATAGCGATATCAGCGATTATGAAGTTAATTTTCATATCGGGTTTTGGGGAGTGATCAATCAAAGCGTTTCTCTCGTGACGATGCAGCCTTGGAATTGGGAAGAAGTTTATCATCAATTGAAGGCAGAGGGAAAAGATGAAAAGCTGAGTCTGCGGATTATTCGGCAAATAATAGTCACGATTCACAAGCTATTGGCTGCATTTTTAGCTGATTTGTATTACCTTAATATTGATTTTACTCACGAACCTCAGCTATTTAATTTAAATGCTGAATTTGCTCAAGAATGGTTTTCTCAAGATTGGGCATTACCCTATATTGAAACTCTCAAAGAAATTCAGCAGCAGCAGCGAATAGCCTATCAGGGAGAGATGCGACGGCTAGTATTTCGAGAGGCTAAAGCTAAGGCAGAACGCAAGCGTGTTGAGGATGCTGAACTCAAACATAGAGAAGAAGCCTCGGCGGCATCGCGGCGGGCAAAGGAATTAGCTTATAAGTTGAAAAATCATAAGTGGCGGTGCGTACAAACACTACCGGGACATTCATCATTTGTTAATTCTCTGGCGATTAGTCCTGATGGCAAAACTTTGGCTAGCGGTAGTTGGGATAAAACTATTAAGATTTGGAATTTAGAAACAGGGGAATTGATTGGTACTCTGACGGGACATTCGGATCGAGTAAATTCAGTGACGATTAGTGGCGACGGGAAAATGCTAGCTAGCGGTAGTTCGGACGAAACAATTAAGTTTTGGAATTTGCAGAGTGGGGAGTTGCTGTGTACTTTTCCGGGACATTCTATGGAGGTGAATTCGGTAGCGATTAGCCCGAATGGGCAGGTGATTGCTAGTTCAGGTGGGGCTGATAATACTATTAAGCTTTGGAATTTGCGGACGGGGAAGTTACTGCGGACTTTGAGGGGTCATTTGGATAATGTGAATGCTGTGGTTTTTAGCCCGGATGGTAAGATTTTGGCTAGCGGGAGTTCGGATGCGACGAGTAAGGTTTGGGATGTGGAAAGTGGTAAGTTGCTGCGGACTCTTTCGGGTTTGAATGTTGGGGTGAATTCTGTGGCAATTGGGCCGAATGGTCAGATTCTCGCTAGTGTAAGTAATGATTATACGATTAAGTTACGGAATTTGCATACTGGCAGTTTGTTGCGAATTTTAAATTCTAATTCGGACAGGGGAAAGGGTTTACCGAGTTTAGGAATGAATGAGGGTTTGCATATTTTGCAGAATTATGTGAGTCGGGGAGATTCGGTGGCGATTAGTGGGGATGGTCTGACTTTGGCTAGTGGGTGCGATGATAATACGATTAAGATTTGGAATTTGTTGACTGGTGAGTTGTTGAGTTCTCTTAGTGGGCATTTGGGTACTGTGTATTCGGTGGCGATCGCACCTTCGGGCAATATACTTGTCAGTGGTAGTGCGGATGAGACGATCAAGATTTGGCGCTGTGATTAGTTAATGGGCATTGGGCATTGGGCATTGGGCATCGGGCATCGGGCATCGGGCATTGGGCATTGGGCATCGGGCGCTTGCTCCCTGAGCGTAGTCGAAGGGCTTCAGCCTTTGTGGAGAGGGCTTTTGGGCGATTTTGAAAAAAAACTTTGCTGAGGGGGTTGCGCTAATGAGGATAAGTTTGCTATATTAGTTTATGTTGCTGGTGTAACTCAGTTGGTAGAGTAGCTGATTTGTAATCAGCCTGTCGCAAGTTCGAGTCTTGTCACCAGCTTTACTATAAATATTTGCATCTTAAATCCCTGACTTCTCAAAGAAGCCGGGGATTTAGGTTTTGTGTGTTTTTTGAGCTTAATATCAATTCCGGTAACACCTGAATGATGAGGAGACGGCAGTGCCGTGTCCCTACCCAGATCAATTGTAAGGACACGGCACTGCCGTCTCCTCCGTTTATATCATTCCGGTGCAAAACCGGAAATGATATAACTTATTACACACAAGGTGCGGCGGCTTTTTTCAACCAGTCAAGTGTTGCTGAATCGATCGCACTTCCCAATTTATCAACTACAGCACTATGATAATTATTTAACCATGCCAGTTGAGTCTTTGACAGGCGATCGGCATTAATCAACTTCCGGTCAAACGGAATATAGGTCAACGGTTCAAACCCATACCAAACTGTATCATACTTTGACCGCATTTCTATGACAACATAGAGATTCTCGATCCGAATTCCGCCCCATCCCGGTTGATAATATCCCGGTTCAATGCTAGTTACCATTCCCGGTTCTAGGGCATATTGCACCGATTTGCTGATGCCATTTGGCCCTTCGTGAACGGCTAAAAATGCCCCAACCCCGTGCCCAGTCCCGTGTCCATAGTCTAGCTGTTCTTGCCATAATACACCACGGGCGATCGCATCTAATTGCACTCCCATTGCACCTTTCGGAAATTGCAACATTGCACAGCTAATATGTGCGATTAAAACCGTCGTGTAGTGTTCAACTTGTAGCGCCGTTGGTTCCCCGATAATCACGGTTCTCGTGTCATCGGTTGT
>JAYTZD010000232.1:0-14978 GCA_043742065.1 Oscillatoriales bacterium | reverse complement strand
GCTGCGGTTCTGGCACTTTCAAGGAAGATTCGCAGTTGTTGGAAGATACTGTCAACGCCCGCAATATTGCTTTAGCCGAGCAACTTAATCTGCCTTTGCTGACGCATTGCAGCACTTGTCAAGGGGTAATCGGTCATGTGGACGATCGCCTCAAAGATTGCCAAAAAACCGATCGCAACTACATCGACAAAGTGAACGGTTTACTCGAAAAACAAGGTTGTTCACCCTATCAAGGCACTACGGAGGTGAAACATCTCCTGTGGGCGATCGTTGCTGATTACGGTTTGGAGGAAGTGCAAAAGCGAGTCACTCACAAGCTTTCGGGTTTGAAGTGCGCGGCTTTTTACGGTTGTTATCTGTTGCGAGCTCAGGATAAGTTGCTCTATGATGACCCGCATCAACCGGAATCGATGGAAAATGTGTTTCGGGCGATCGGGGCAACTCCCGTTTACTATCGAGGACGGACGCAATGCTGTGGTTGGCCACTAGCAAGTTATGCCACTAATCAATCTTTTCAGATGGCTGGCAAACATATTGTCGATGCTCTTGACAATGGAGCTGATTGTATGGTAACTCCTTGTCCTTTGTGTCACTTGAATTTGGATTCGCGGCAGCCGGAAGTGGAAAAAGTAATTGGGCGTAAGTTGG
This sequence comes from Oscillatoriales bacterium, assembly GCA_043742065.1. GTDB lineage: Bacteria > Cyanobacteriota > Cyanobacteriia > Cyanobacteriales > Microcoleaceae > Microcoleus. The sequence goes on along the minus strand of JAYTZD010000232.1, from coordinate 14,330 downwards.
GTTTGCCTGTGCTGCATTTACCGCAATTGGTGGCATTGGCTTTGGGTGTTGAGCCAAAAAAACTAGGACTCGATCGACATATTGTTTCCACAAAGCCTGTATTGGAAAAATTAGGCTTTTAGTCAGCCCTAAAAGTTCTTACATCCCCGCAAGGACACGGCATTGCCGTGTCCCTACTACACTTTATAAACCTGGAATATTCTCTATTTGCATAAATAAGTCAAAAACCAACTCCAAGGGCGATCGACTGTGAAGTTTTGTCGCTTTTTGGCTAAGTGCTTCCAGGCACTGCGGTAGACTTACTTTTAATTCTCTGTGCAGGTTATAGCGGTGGCATCAAGCCGTCAAATCTTTTAACTCGCAGAGCCTGCAAATTTTTAGTGACTCGTTGGGAGCCTTTATTCAATGTCTCATTCAGTAAAAATTTACGATACCTGCATCGGCTGCACTCAATGCGTCCGCGCTTGTCCGACTGACGTTTTAGAGATGGTGCCCTGGGATGGCTGCAAAGCAGCTCAGATTGCCTCCTCTCCCCGCACAGAAGACTGTGTAGGCTGCAAGCGTTGCGAAACTGCTTGTCCTACCGATTTTCTGAGCATCCGGGTTTACCTGGGAGCCGAAACAACTCGCAGTATGGGTCTAGCTTACTAAAATTCGATCGACACGCGATCGAATTACAGACACGAGAGAGGGGGCGATTACATTGCTCCCTCTCTTTTGCTGGAACATCCAGCCAGCGGGACTAGGCGGTTGTGTAAGATGGGTTTGAGTTTCTAACTAAGCAGGAGTACCTCAAATGTGTGGAATCGTTGGCTATATCGGCACGCAAGCAGCAAGCGAGATTTTGCTAGCAGGATTAGAGAAACTAGAATACCGGGGTTATGATTCAGCGGGCCTCGCTACCATCTGGGAAGGAGAAATTACCTGCATTCGCGCCAAGGGCAAATTGCACAACCTGCGGGAAAAAGTAGCTCAAACAGAAAACCCATCTTCCATTGGGATCGGACACACTCGCTGGGCAACTCACGGTAAACCAGAGGAATATAATGCTCACCCTCACATGGATAGTAGTGGGAGAGTTGCAGTAGTTCAAAATGGCATTGTCGAAAATTATCGCGAATTGCGGGAAGAATTAACAGCGAAGGGACATAAATTTGTTTCCGATACAGATACGGAAGTTATTCCTCATTTAATTGCCGAATTTTTGGCAGAAGCAATAGGGAATAAGGCAACCCCCCCCTACCCGAAAGTCAGAGGGGATAAGGATGAAAATCTTGCAGATTTGTCATTTTTGGAAGTGGTTTCAAAGGCGGTAAATAGATTAGAAGGAGCATTTGCGATCGCAGTTATTTGTGCAGATTTTCCCGACGAAATAATTGTCGCCAGACAGCAGGCTCCTTTGGTAATTGGTTTTGGTGCTGGTGAATTTTTCTGCGCTTCCGATACACCAGCTTTAATCTCACACACCCGCGCTGTTTTGTCTCTAGAAAATGGCGAATTAGCAAGGCTAACTCCGATGGGAGTTGAAGTTTACAGCTTTGAAGGGCAAAGGCTGAAAAAAAGCCCACGCATCCTCGGCTGGAATCCAGTTTCTGTCGAGAAACAGGGCTTCAAACACTTCATGCACAAAGAAATTTACGAACAGCCCGCCGTAGTCCGAGCTTGTTTAGAAACATATTTGAACAATGAATGGAATCCAGAAAGTACAGACTCTCCGATTAATCTGAACTTGCCAACAGAACTTTGTGCTGATGTCGAACAAATTTCACTTTTAGCCTGCGGAACGAGCTGGCACGCCTCGCTAATTGGCAAATATTTATTGGAACAGTTAGCTAATATTCCAACTTCGGTGCAGTATGCTTCTGAATATCGCTACGCACCCGCGCCACTGACAGCAAATACTTTAATTATTGGGGTAACTCAGTCTGGAGAAACGGCGGATACACTGGCTGCTTTGGGTATGGAACAGCAGCGCCGTGCAGGTTTAACCGATAAATATCGGGCGAGGATGTTAGGGATTACTAATAGGACAGAAAGTTCGATCGCACACATGATACCGCACATTATCCACACCCACGCTGGCATAGAAATTGGCGTTGCTGCAACCAAAACTTTTGTGAGTCAGTTGATGGCTTTCTATTTCTTAGCTTTGGATTTGGCACACCAACGGAAAACTATTAGTAACGAGAGATTGGCAGAAATAATTTCTGGTTTACGTCAATTGCCGACGGAAATAGAAAAGTTTTTCGAGATTCAAGAAAAGTGTATGGAGGAATTGTCTCACCAGTTTACTGAAACTCAAGATTTTATCTTTTTGGGGCGGGGAATTAACTTTCCGATTGCTTTGGAAGGGGCGCTGAAACTGAAGGAAATTAGCTACATTCATGCTGAAGGATATCCGGCGGGTGAAATGAAGCATGGCCCGATCGCCCTTTTGGATGCCAAAGTGCCTGTAGTGGCGATCGCGATGCCCGGTAGCGTCTACGAAAAGGTGCTTTCTAACGCTCAGGAAGCCAAGGCCAGAGACGCTCGTTTAATTGGGGTTACGCCCAAGCAAGGTGCAGCGGAAGCCGATATTTTTGACCACATTTTGCCAGTGCCTTTGGTGGATGAATTATTGTCGCCAATTGTGACAGTCATTCCACTACAATTGTTGGCTTATCATATTGCGGCGCGACGCGGTTTGGATGTGGATCAGCCTCGGAATTTGGCGAAGTCGGTGACAGTGGAATAAGGGAAGTTCGGCAACGGATTCTGTAACGGATGTAACGGATGTCAGTCCGATGAAAGTCGGAAGAAGGAAGAGTTCTGGCTTTTTCCTTTTTCCTCCAATTCTCAATTCCCAATTCCCCATTCCCTATTCCCAATTCCCTATTCCCTATTCCCTATTCCCCATTCCACAAATCGCTGCTAACAGCAGCCAGCTTATCGTATTCACTCGAAAATCAAACAGCGTTACATCTACAGTATTAAATAGTGTGCAGGCGGCGAAGGCTAATAAATAACTGAAGAAGATTACGCGATCGCCTGAATTTACATCTTGACAAAATACCCGATTTGTGATACTAGATATTGCATTTTCCTCTATGTCCTGCTGTTGAGTATCGACATGAAAATGCGATCGCCAATTCACCAACAGCAAAACACCCCTAGCCAAAATCCAGCCAACCACACCCAAAAAAAACAGCGTTGTCGGTATACCAGTTTCCGCAGTCAGCATCAGTATCAAACTGTGAGGATGACCAAGCCATTCGTGCATTTTAGCCTCATAAAGAGGCGTAAAATTTCGCAATCCCCAACCAGTCCAAGGGCGCTGCTGAGTCATCGACCAAGCAAATTGCCACTGAGTCGTTCTCAAAGTAGCTGTAGGCCGATTGGGAAACATCTCATCCGTCAGTCTCGCCCAGAAAAAAGCCGGAATAATTGTTCGTAAATATTGTCGGAGTGGTTGCGGGCCAAAAGCCGACAAAAAAACTGTACCAACAGCACTAAAAACCATAATTAATAATTTTTTCCAACCTGCATAAACAGCAAAAGCCAAAACAGCTAAAACTGCCAATATCCAAGCATTACGAGAATTAGTAAAAATTAAACAAACAGCATTTCCCACCACCACAAAAGTTAAAAACAGCAATTGGAAATGGGGCATTGGCAATTCATTCTTCTGCCTTCTATCCGTTAAATCCGTTACAAAATCCGTTGCCGAACTTCTTCCTTCCATCCACAATCCCAAAGCTAAAATAAACACAATGATTAGATAACAAGCCAAAATATTCGCATACATAAATACAGAAGCCATCCTACCAGGAGGATTGCCAGTTGGTTCCAGTACCCAACCAAAAATTGGCTGCAATTGAACAATACCACTCCAACCTAAAAATTGCTGTCCAAAACCCAGAAATATCACGGGAATTGAACTAATTACGATCATCCAAGACAATTGCCGCAATTGAGCCGGAGTTTGAATTAAACGACTGAAAGCAGCAAATAATATAAAAAATGGCAAAAAATTGCCCAACCCTAAAAAAGCCTCAATGCGGTTGTTAGCAAAAACCGCCGTGATGACTAGCAACACGCTCAGAATTGCGAAACCTCGATTGACAGGATACCGCCTGATTTCGCTAAATTTTTGTTGGCAAGTGCCGATCAATCCCAGGAAGATTCCTAAAGCTCCCAAAATCGGAATTACCGGGAAAATCAGCACTCCCACTTGAGCGAAATTCCAAGGGATTTGCAGGCTGCGATCAGAATGTTTTTGGATTCCAGACTTCAAACTTTCAACAGTCAGTTTCACCGCTAATTTAAACCGTTTTTTGATATTCACCAACACTCCTAGTTTCACATCTCCAATTTCAAATTATCAGGCTAATTCCCAAGCACATTCCGATCGCGTTAAGCGAATTTGAGCTAAGGCAAAAATGGTCGGAATAATCCGAGCATAATTAGTTGAAATCGAGCGCCACCCCAAATCAGCTAAAAACCACGTCCACATCACCGGGCCGAGAAACGAAAACACGCTTCGCGTCGCGCCATAACGAGCCGCACTCGTCGCCATAGAGCGCCGCGCCGTCTGAATTGCGACATAATTTTGAAACTGGGTTGCTGCTGCTGTTCCACCTGTAATCACTGCTTGTTTTGCCATTTGATAAGTGGCAAAATGCAATGCAAATTGATGGGCCATTAGTTTGAGCAAGACTGGTTTGACGATCGAACTAATAGCTAAAGCACTTCCACCTTTGAAAAGTAAACCCAAGGGGTCTTTTTCCGCAGAAATCGGCAGAGGTTCTGAGAGTTTTGACTCAACTATCGCTCGCTGTACTCGCACTGTCAGTGCTTGTTTTTCTGCGGAAGGTAACTGCTTCCAGGCGCGGCCCATTAAGTGCAGAAATACCTCTGCTTCTAAGTCGGTGGTTGACAACTGTTTGGAATAGGGAATTTTGAGATAGCGACAAACTTGAATCAGTGTTTGTCTGTAAGTTACTTGTTCAGTCCGCCCCCTGAGTACCGTCAATCCGTCCGCTGATAGGTAGCGAAACCGCTGTTCTACCGCATCTAGCCAAGCTTCGCGATCGCGACTTTGTACATCTATCGGTGCAGGGGTTTGCACGTAATCTAAAGGGTTAAACCTGCGGCTGAACAGAAGTTCTGTTAGTTGTTGCAATTCTTCTTCTGTTGCCAATTCTAGCGCTGCTCTGAGCTCGTCCAAGATTTTTGCCTCCCTTATGCCATTTTAGATTTTGGATTTCGGATTGAAGATTGCTGCTGTTTGACAAGCATCGGGCTGGGAAATTTTTCTACAGTAGCTTTTTTTAAACAGGTCTTAATCACGGATTCGTGCTGTCCCTTATTCTACTACAAGGAAACATCTATCCCCCATACCCCATACCCCATACCCCATACCCCATACCCCATACCCCATACCCCATGCCCATGAGCGCCTTATTTACCTGAGAAAGACTACGGCACCCTTTTATTGGCGCTCAACAAGGGAAAAATAATTTAGTCTACTTTTGTCCAAAAAGCTCAGTTAATCATATAATGAGTTTGGATTATTTTGAATAAACTAAATGATGTCTTCTTCTGTCGCACCGTCTTTTTTGCAGGGATACTGGAAAGATACTTTCAATCTCAAGCAGCATCTACAGGACTTTTTAAACTTAGATTTAGAGACTATTGAAAAAGAGCTAAAACTCGGTCAAGAATCCCTGAAAGAAATAGGTCATCGAGATTTTGATTGGGAAAAAGCCACCGAATTTTATCGCGATCAAGTCGGACAAGCTTATCTGTTTGACCTGGGAGCTTGGCATATGTCAAATCAGGATTATATAGGAGGTACTTTAACATTAGTATCAGATATGGCAGCGGGTCGAGTTTTAGATTTTGGCGGCGGTATTGGCACTCATGCTATTGCAGCAGCTCTTTGTCCTCAAGTAGAACAGGTAGTCTATTGCGATATTAATCCCACAAATTTGAACTTTGTGAAAAGTCGAGCTGCAAAGTTAGGATTGAGTGATAAAATTTCCTGTTGTTTGGAAGTATCTTCAACTGAAGTTTTTGATACGGTGATTTGTTTAGATGCGATGGAACATTTACCAAATCCTAGTCAGCAATTACTAGATTTTCACAAAATGTTGACTCCATCAGGGAAGATTGTCCTTAACTGGTATTTCTTCAAAGGTTTCAATCAAGAATTTCCTTTTCACTTGGAAGACGAGGAAGAGGTAAACACATTTTTCTATCAGCTTCAGTCGAATTTTATAGAGGTGTTTCATCCTCATTTAATTACGGCTCGTTGTTATCGCAAATTAACATCAATTCTGGTTGCACCGGAATGAAAGAGCGGAATGAAAGAGGAGACGGCAATGCCGTGTCCCTACAATATTATTTTGGGTAGGGACACGGCACTGCCGTATCCTAATTTCTTCCTTCTTCCTTCTTCCTTCTTCCTTCTTCCTTCTTCCTTCGTCCTTCTTTTATATGTTTGATGTTGCGGTGATTGGTGCGGGTATGGCGGGGCTGATTTGCGCGAATCATTTGCGCCTCGCTGGTTATTCTGTGGTGGTGGTTGAAAAGTCTCGCGGTGTGGGGGGAAGGGTCGCTACTCGCCGCGTTAATGGCACTAGGGCCGATCATGGTGCTCGCTATCTGGAACCACAGGGGGATGCTGTTCAGGGCTTAATTGATGTTTTGCTCGATCGCAATATCCTGAAACTCTGGACTGATACTGTCTGGGAATTCCGACACGGAGAATTTTCTTCCACTCCTAATTCTTGTTATGTAGCACCTGCGGGAATGAATGCTGTAGGCAAGTATCTAGCCGAGAATTTAGAAATTTGGTCGGGCCGTCGCGTACAAGCTATTGCTGCTACAGACAGCGGCTTGTGGCAGCTTTTGTTGGAAGTCACTGACGACAATTTAGACAGACCTCAAGAATTGCTTGCGAAGGCTGTCGTGGTGGCAATTCCAGCTCCTCAAGCTTTGATGTTTTTGAATGCTGAAATCGGTTTTCTACCAGATTTTATTGACAAATTGCGATCGGTTGAATATGACCCTTGCATTACTGTGATGGCTGGCTATCCGGCGGCAAAACAGCAAGATTTGAGCAACCTAAATTCACCGTGGAAAACAGTTGCTTTCCCCAATCATTCTGAACTCGCTTGGATTGGTTTAGATAGTAGCAAGCGATTGGAATCAGCTCAGCCTGTATTCGTGGTTCATAGTAGTGCAAGTTTTGCAGAAAAGTATTTTGAAGCTACGGATTTGCCTACTGTTGGTCAGCAATTGCTCGATCGCGCTTCCGAACATTTAATCCCTTGGCTAAAAGAGCCGGAGTGGTTGCAGGTTCACCGCTGGCGCTATGCTTTTTGCCAAAATCCTTTGCCGGTGTCTTGTTTGCCCGCTGAGGGGACTTTACCGTTGGTTTGTGCGGGGGATTTGTGTGGTGAAGGTCAAATTGAAGGTGCTTTGCGATCGGGTTTAGCTGCGGCTAATTGGGTGAATTCTCAATTGGATAATCTGCCTTTGAATTGAGATCTTGTACCATTTTAAATAACTGGTAGGGGCGGGTTCGCGGAGAATTTTGTCACTCACAAATAATCTTAATAAACCCGCCCCCACCCAACCAATAATTTTAAAAACATCTCCATCACACGGTTTAATTTACTTAATTCTTAATATTTGGGTTGGGTTCGGGCGGGTTTTTACGATTCGTCGTTGGGTGTCATATATTTCAGCGAACCCGCCCCTACAGGATTGTGATATTATGTATTGTTGGATGAATTAATTATCAGAATAACATAGATTAAAAAAAACATGAAATCAACAGATCGAAAAAATCGCTTTTTCATAACCTTTCTCTCATTCACCACCTTAGCAATGTGGGAAATAGGAATTTTCACTCCATCCCAAATAGCCACAGCCCAAATCACCCCAGCCACCGACGGCACCAATACTCAAATTACTCCCAGCGGCAACCAATTCAACATCCAAGGTGGCCAACAATCCAGCGACGGTGCAAATTTATTTCACAGTTTCCAGCAATTCGGTTTAACTCAAGGACAAACTGCTAACTTTATATCAAATCCCAATATTCGCAATATTTTAGGGCGAGTTGTCGGCGGCGATGCTTCTATAATTAATGGATTAATTCAAGTAACTGGTGGCAATTCTAACTTATTTTTAATGAATCCTGCGGGGATTGTATTTAGCACAAATGCTAGTTTGAACGTGCCTGCTTCTTTCACCGCGACTACTGCGACGGGCATCGGTTTTGGCAATAATTGGTTTAGTGCGGCTGGTACTAATAATTATACTCAATTAGTCGGAAATCCTAATACTTTTGCTTTTACAAATACACAACCGGGAGGTATTGTCAATTCAGGTGATTTGGCAGTAAAACAGGGACAAAATATAACTTTATTGGGCGGAACTGTTTTGAGTACGGGACAACTTTCTGCACCGGGAGGAAACATTATTGTTGCCGCTGTACCAGGTGAGAATTTAGTGAGAATTAGCCAACCTGGAAATCTGTTGAGTTTGGAGATTAAACCACAATCTGTAGGTGGCAGTTTGCCTCAAAATTGGGTATTGCCAGTTGCATCTTTGCCACAGTTGTTGACTGGTGGTGGGGGAAGTGCAACGGGGATGACTGTCAACGCTCAAGGGCAAGTCGTATTGACTGGTTCTGCTTTGCAGGTAGAGAATGGAGATGTGGTTGCTACAGGAGTAAGTGCAGAGAATGCAACGCTGTCAGCTAATCGCGATTTGACATTAGTTGAAAGTCAGTTACGGACAACTGGGGATTTAAATTTACTGGCTAAGGATACAGTGCGGGTGCGCGATAGTGTGGCAAATCCTTTTGTGGCAAATGCTGGCGGAAATCTCTACATTCAGGGAAATCGAAGTATCGATATTTTGGCGCTAAATCATCTTTCGCAAACGCCTTTTGTGAGTAGTGGAAATCTGACTTTAGTGAGTGATGGTATCATATCTACAGATGCTCACTTTAGGAGTGGCAATAATATGTCAATCCTGGATTTGTCTGGAAGACCTGCTAATTTTATCAGTTTATATGATCCAATATTTACGCAGTCCAAGGACTATATCTCTGGGGGATATACGGGTGCATCCCTCAAGGTAGATACGACTTCGGGGAAAGGAAATATTATTTTTAACGGTGGTATTTCAATCACAAGTCCAGATGCAGCTATTACCGGTGGTGCTCCTGGTACGGATGAATTTATTCTGCGTACTTCGCAAGCGGTCATTTTGCGATCGGGTGGCAACATTCAAGTAGGAATTATTGGCTATTCAGGACCAAGCAATACCCAAGGACCTGTAATTATGCAAGCTACAGGTAACATTCAAACAGGAAGAATTTCGACAATAGGTATGGGAGGTAATACTGGTTATATATCTTTGAATGCAGGGGGAAATATTTCAACCGAAACACTTAGCACTCAACCTACTATTGATAGCAGTGGCGCTGATATTACTGTGAATGCAGGTGGCAGTTTTACTTTTATAGGAGGAAGTGATATTTGGAGGGATGGTATACTTACTGGCGGAGCTACTGGAGGCGGTAATATTATCATTAAAGCGAAAAACGATATCACGATCGGCTGTAATTCTGGATCTTATTGTTTAAGAAGTTCTCTACCGGAAGCTTCTAGCCCAATAGCTAGAAAGAGTGGTAACGTTACTATCATCAGCGAACAGGGTTCTATTATTTTCCAGAACGGGTCAATTGGTGTAAGCGATTCCGCCGGCATTCCTGGTTCTATAAATTTACAAGCAAAGGGTAATATTATTTTAAGAAGTACGATATTAGCATTAAATTATGGTCCCGCACAATCTGATGGTGGAAATATCACTATTACTAGCCTAAATGGCAATATTGAGATTGGAAACATCGATAGTTCTTCAAACAACGGTAATAAAGGTGGCAATATTACTATTTCTAGTGGTGGAAACATTAAAACAGGTGATGTATTAAACTCTGGCAGATTGCAAGGTGGGAGTATGAATTTTACTAGCACTAATGGCAGCATCACTACAGGGATATTAAACTCAACCGGCTCTCAGGTAGGAACCGGGACAATTTTGATTAACGTCAACTCGGAAAATGGAGGCTCGATTACCTTAAATGCAGCTCGCGATATTACCACAGGCAACCTTTCTGTTGCGGCGAAGCAAAACGGGGGCTCGATCGCCCTGACAAGCGACGGTACAATCACAATAGGAGCGATCGATACTACGGGCACGAAAACAGCAGGAAATATCACCATTCAAGCCAACAGTGGTATCAAAACACCAACGACAGGAACTGCGATCACCGGAGATTCTACCAATGGAAACGCCAGCAACGTTACCTTATCAACAACTAGCGGTGACATCAACATAGGCAACATCTCAGTAACAGGAATCAGGGGCGGAAATCTCAAAATTACTAACGATCGAGCTAATATTACTACCCGCGACATCCGGGCGAGTGGTAATCAAGACGGCGGCTCAATCACTTTTAAAAGCGGCGGTGCGATCGATACTACTGGCGGAATCATCAACGCAATAGGCGGCAACAACGGCGGCAATATTTCCCTCGAAGCCGCAACAAATATCAGTACGGCAGGAATTGGCAGTAAAGCCATATTATTAAGTGGCTTCAACGCCAATAGTGGCAATCTTCGCATTCAAAGTGGTGGCAATATCAACACAAGTGCCGGCCCAATTATTACTGCGGCAGCCAATGGTAGAGCCGGAAATGTTACTATAGATGCTCAAGGAACTGTTTCGACATCTAGTATTAATTCCCTCACTTTCACTCCCAATGTCAGTGTAACTGGTGGCAATATTGATGTCAAGGCAAATGACACTATAACTGCTAGCGGAAACATTGAAACCAACCGCAATAATATTACATTTAACGCTCCCGTCAAATTAGCTAACGATTTATCTGTTAAAATTTCCGGCACCGGTGATATGAGTTTTAAATCTACTGTTAACGGGGCTTACAGTCTTACTGTCAAACCCGATGCGGGAATTGTGCAGTTTGGCGGTGCTGTTGGCAATCTCACTCCTCTGAATAGCGTCAATATTCAAGATGATATCCCCAAAAATTTGACCCCAATTAACATTATTACTACGAATAATATTACCACCCAAAATATTACGTCAGCAGCCGGAATTACTTTGTATAGCGATAAGGGAGAAATCAAAACTGGTAATCTTGATGCGACTTCCGCTAACAATGGCGGCAAGATTGATTTGAATGCTGGCACTAATATTACTACAGGCAATATCAATGCTTCTGCGTTGAATCGTGGTGGGATTATTTCTTTTGATGCTACTGGTAATATTACTGCTGGTAAAATTGAATCTTCTTCTTTCGGGACTGGTGGCGATGTGAGTATGATTAACCGCAGTAGTTCTAGTAATACTATCGTCAATCAAATTAATACTCAAAGTTTTGGTAGCAGTACGGGTGGAAATGTTTTGATTAGAGGACAAAGGTTTTTTCAAGCCACTGGTTTTTTTCCTGATAGAAATGGGATTAATGCTAGCATTTCTACGGCGGGAAATCCTGGAAGTGTTGACGGCGGTAGTATTACAATTTACCACGAAGGTCTAGGATTAACTCCGTTTATTGTGGGTAATTCTGCAATTAATGGTACTGCTGGTGCAATTACTAGGGGAATTTCTAATCCTATTCAAACAATTTTGCGGGATAACTCCTATCTTTATACTCAAAAACAGGATGCCGATCGCATTCAAATTATTTCCGTACCGCCACCGCCCACGCCAACACCCGCAGCTACACCCGCAGTTACACCAGCACTTACACCATCACCTGTAACAAGTACGACTCCAGTACCTACGCCATCACTTACGCCCGCAGCTACTCCAACGCCTCTATCTGTAACAAGTGCAACTCCAGCACCGACACCATCACTTACGCCAGCACCTGTAATAAATGCGACTCCAGCACCTGTAACAACTCCGATCGCGATCGCACTTATACCACCACGCACACCCTCAGTAACTTCAGCACCAACGCCAACTCCCCAAAGTTCGATCGCACCAACGCCAACGCCATCACCCCAAACTTCGATCGCACTAACACCAACATCCGAACCCCAATTTGCACTCGATTTTCCCGATCGCAACCGCATACCAGGCTTTCCCAACAGCATCCGACTACCCGAACCCCCCAACCTATCATCCCCGCTATCACTACCGCCCCGCACCTCTCCCACACAGTCGTCAAAACCCACAACACCAACCGCTACTGAACGCATACCTCCAAACTCAACAATTCCTCCTGTTTCCCAACTCACCTCCTCGATCGCACCTCCAGCGACATTCACATCAAATCCTGCGATCGCGTCAAATTCATCATTCACAACCCTTCAAGTCCCTCAAACCCTGTCTATAGCTCAAATTCAGTCAGCACCTACAGAGACAAATACGCCGATAAGTGCGATCGCACCCACACTCACAGTCAGCCAAAATCCCCAACAGGATTTAGCCTTTTTAATCGGCGATTTATTAGGAGCTCAAACCTCCATCAATCAAGACTCACAAACCAATGATTTATCAATTAAATGGCTGCTTCCTAACGAACAACAAATTCTTCAAGTAGTGCCGCCCATTCCCACACCAAATCTTACCTTAATACCAGTTGCCGAAAAACCTCCCGAAAACCCACCGACTCTGGGAACTTCTACCACCGAAAAACCCGATGGATACATAGTCTTAACTCCCACTCCAGTTGAGATAACTCCTTCAGAATCACCTACTGAAAATCCTCCTAGTCAATTAGTAACTATTCCCCAAATATCTTCACCAACACCAACTTCTGCACCAATATCAGCACCAACTCCTGCACCAATTCCTGCACCAATAGCTGCACCAACTCCCGCGCCAATACCTGCACCAATTCCTGCACCAACACCAGCAGTAACTCCTGCGCCTGCACCAACTCCTGCACCGAAAGCAGAAACGCCAAATATTCCAGATATTCCCAATCTGATTCCCACTGAAATAACTCGTTTTAGTGTCGAACAAGCTCTTACTGAAAATAATGGCGATGATGCTGTTGCTCAAATTGATAAACTATTTGAACAAGACTACGAAAATTATTATGGCGAAAACTTGACGGATCAAAAAGTGAATGTTCAGTATATCCAAGAAACTCTCAAAAAGATTAAGGAAGAAACAGGAAAACAAGCTGTCATTGTTTATGTAAAAGTTAGTATAGATGACTTATGGTTAATCTTAGTGCTTCCCGAAGGCCCTCCGATTATCAAAAAAGTACCAGGTGCAAATAGCATAGAAGTACAAAAAACTGTGAAATATTTGCAGAAATCTTTGGCAAGTCCAGCAACTTCAAAAAACACCAGCTATTTGCCAAGTTCACAGGAACTTTATGGATGGTTGATTGCGCCAATTTCTAAAGATTTAGAAGCCTTAAAAATTGATACACTAATTTTTTCCTATGATGCTGGCTTGCGTCAATTGCCCCTAGCAGCTTTGCACGATGGCAAACAATTTTTAATAGAAAAATACAGTCTCGGCTCAATTCCCAGCATGAGCTTGACTAATACTAATTATCAAACTTTACGGAATTCCCAAGTTTTGGCAATGGGTGCTTCAGAGTTTCCGCACACTAATAAACCTAAATTACCAGAAGTGTCCGTCGAATTATCTACCATCGCCGGAACTAGAACTGCAACGCAAAACCAGACAGCATTTCCATTATGGGAAGGTCGCTCTTTTCTTAATGCAGAATTTACCCTTGAAAATCTGATAACACAACGAAAAAAAGGGGCATTTCAGATTGTTCATTTAGCTACTCATGCGAGTTTTCCCGAAGGTATCAATGGACGAAAAGAAGCTGAAATTGACCTCTGGAATCGGTCTTTGTCTTTGGATGAATTTAGATTGGCGAGATGGTATGATGGCAGACAAGTGGAGTTATTAGTGCTGAGTGCTTGCGAAACTGCGATCGGCAATAACACAGCGGAAATGGGATTTGCTGGATTAGCTGTCGGCAGTGGTGTAAAATCGGCGCTAGCGAGTTTGTGGAAGGTTAAAGATGTCGGTACTTTGCGACTGATGACTGAATTTTACGGCGATTTGCGATCGACTCCAATTAAAGCTGAAGCACTCAGACAGGCACAATTGACAATGCTGCGCTTACCCAAATCAGATTTATCTCACCCTCATTTTTGGGCGGGATTTACCATAGTTGGTAGTCCTTGGTAGTTACCTGTAGTGAGGAGGAGACGGCAGTGCCGTGTCCCTACCCGAGATAATATTGTAGGGACACGGCA
>JAYTZD010000231.1:0-15110 GCA_043742065.1 Oscillatoriales bacterium | reverse complement strand
TCCGCTGCGCAAGGATCACCCGGCGCGCGGCACCGAGTTCGAACGCTTCCATATGGACGAGATCAAGGACTAATAATTCCGATGCTAGCGGATTTGATATCATACTATGCCGATGTACAAACTGCTTTCTCAGCGATTATTTTTTGATAAATCTCAACAATATTTTCGGCTTTTTTATCCCAGGCAAATTCTCTGGCTTTTTCGATTGCCTTAGCCGACATACTTTCCCGCAACTGATCGTCTTCAACCAACAGCTTGATTTTATTTGTCAACTCCTGGGTGAGATACTCCCTAGAATTTGGCTCGATTTTAAAACCAGTTTCTTCATTCACATATTCGCCTATACCGCCATTGTTGGCAACGATGCAGGGAAGTCCGCAAGCCATAGCTTCCATGACCACTGCGCCCCCAAACTCTCGAATCGAAGGGAAGCAAAAAATATCTGCTTTTCTGTAATAATCAAGAGTATCTTGTTGATTTACCCATCCGGCAAAGCTGACTATTTCGCCTAAGTTTAGCTCTTTTACTCGGTTTTCTAAGTTATTTCTTTCTTGGCCGTCTCCTACTATTTTTAAGCGGATTTTATTTTGAATTGCCTGTTCTAGTTTCCCAATTGATTCTATGACAATATCAGCGCATTTGTAAGGAACCAATCTTCCTACAAACAGTAGATTGATGTGGCTGGTGTCTTTATTGGGGATATTTGTCTGATTTAAAAATTCATCAGAAATGCCATTTTCGTAAAATAAATCAATTCTTTGGTCGGGGATTGCAAACAAATCCTTTAGCATATTCAAAGTATAGGTTGAACCTGCTAATATTTTGTCGGCTTTTTTGTAAGTTTCTACATAGCCTGGAATTAATGCGCGACCAACTGCTCTCAAAAAGTTGAATTGAGCAAATTCTTGTTTGGCGGTTTCTTGAAAGCCTGCGGGAAAAGGAATACCACCATTCACAGGCCCTAAAATAAAGGGAGTCTGCTGGCAAACATTAACTACTTTACATGGATAGCGTGGCATCATTGGGGTAATGGCATGAACTATGTCATAGTCTCCGTTGACGATTTTTGCTTGAAATTTTTGATATACTTGCTGATTGAATTCTGCATAGATTGGGTAGCTCAAGGCGTTATAAAGAGGCCAATTTACGCGCCCGTTTGCCGTAATCTTGGCGACTATTTTATAATATTGTTTGTTTAAATTACATTCTTCTAGGTAGGAAATTTTTTCGTATTCGGGGTGTTTTTCAAGAGCTGGTTTGTTTCTAATATGGGTAACGAGTGTGACATCAACTAATTTGTTGATTTTATGAAAAAAGTTGTATCCGACTAAGGGTACTGATGCCCACTCAGGATTGCATTGTTCTACAATTAGTAAAACTTTGAGTTTTTCATTGTTCATTTGTTTACTGCCTGTGGTTATGAGTTAATTTGAGTAGGTTATGCTAGCTTGTTGAGTTAAGAGATTTGGTTGTTTTGTATTCGATCAATTTACTCTGTTGTCCCAGCAATCGACGCTTGTGAAACTGGATTTGACCTTGTAGCTGGGGAAATTTAGCTAAGATGCAGGAAAAAGCGTAGATGGCAGCGTTTTTAGTTGTGATATCTCGATGCTTTTGATAATAGTTATATGTGCGATAGGTTGCTAATGGATAGCCAGTCAATAGTAATAGGCTCCAGCCTTTTGTCGGTAATGCCATTGTTAAGGCTAGCGCTGGTATGATTAATCCCCACAGCCAGATGCTTTTGGTTTCTTTTACCCAATGGCGATCGGGCTTTTTGCCGTGCATCCAGGAGCCTTCCGCGTAGGCGTAACCTGCTCTTTGAGCGCGTTTCCACCATTGAGTGAAATTGGTCATTTGCGCGTCGTGGAGGGTCATTTCTGCGTTTAAGCGGAGGATTTTCCAATCTTTTTGGCGCAATCGTAGGCACATTTCTGGTTCTTCGCCGGCGATTAGTGCGGGATTGAAACCTTCGACTTGCTGAAATGCTGTGGCGCGGATCATGGAATCGCCACCGCAGGCTGTGGTTTCGCCGATCGCGGTATCCCACTCAATATCGCACAATTGGTTGTAGATGGTGGCTGTGGGGTATCGTTCGCGCCTGCGCCCGCATACTGCTGCTACGTTGGGTTTGGCTGTGAGTTCGCTGTAGGCTCGATCGAGCCATCCATCAACTACTTCGCAGTCACCATCCACAAATTGGACAAATTCGATGTCTGGTGATAGTTCTAGTAAGCGGGCAAAGCCTTCGTTTCTGGCGCGGGCGGCGGTAAAGGGTGTGGATAGGTCTAGTTCTACTGTATCAGCTCCGAGCGATCGGGCTAACTCTAGGCTACCGTCTGTTGAGCCGGAATCGACGTAGACAACACGGGCAACTTTGTTTGTGGCTGAGATTAGGCATTGGCGGAGGCGCTGGCCTTCATTTCGTCCGATCGCGACTAATCCAATTTGTTTCAAGTTTTACCTGTTGAATTCAACTAATCAACTTTCCATTTCATAATCTTAATAAAAGTCGAGCTATTTTAATAACTTTTCTTCAACTTCTAGAAAAGATTTATTGGTTTTTTTTTCGATAATTTTGGCTGGTATTCCTACCGCCGTTGCACCTGGTGGCACGTCACACATCACAACAGCATTTGCACCAATCAAAGCATGATCGCCAATAGTTACAGAGCGAATAATTTTCGCTCCTGCACCGATATCAACGTGACCGCCGATTTTGACATCACCAACAATTGTCACCTGTTGCAGAATCAGACAGTTAGGGCCAATGGAGGCAGTGGGATGAATGACAACGCCATTAGGATGAGGCAGCATCAGTCCTCCTGCTATTTTGCAGTTTATAGGGATATCTGTTGCAGTGACAACACTCCAGAATCTATAGTAGATGATGTTCAAGCGACATAAAAAATAGCCTAAAATCCCACCATGTTGCTGCCACTTTTGGTAATTGCGGATCGATTTTAGGAGTTGGCAATTGGGTTCCCACCACTTGTCAGCTTGTTCGCGGCTCCAGTCTGGTTCTGTAGCAGAAACGACTGACTTAGTAATTGACTCAACCATTTTTTGTGCAGTATTTTGATGATGTAGACAATTGTGCTTATTTGTGAAGTTTAGCTTAAAATGATTTAAGTATTGTTTTCAGCAGGGCGGGATTTGATAATTTTGGCTGGGATACCAACGGCTGTTTGACCTGCCGGAATATCTGATAAAACTACAGCATTGGCACCGATATTTACATCGTCTCCCAGGTAGACTTTGCCGAGGATTTTCGCACCGGCACCGATGTTAACCCGATCGCCCAATTGAGGCGATTCTAGCGGCTTATCCAAATAGCGGTTCCCCAGAGTTACGCCTTGGCGGATCACGCAGTCGTCACCGATCATACAGTGTCCGTGGATGATAATACCACTCTCATGTTCAATCACCACCCGGCGGCCGAGCTTCACGGTGTATGGCAAATCTATGCCATAAGTGTTGCGGACTTTTCGGTAGAGCGATCGATAAAGAATGCTCAAAGGAGCCCGCAGCAGCTTGGGTTCAACTTTCATTCTCCAGACACCGAAGCGTTGAATTGCTACGGCACGAAATCCCGGTTTTGTCCAATCACGACCATGAGCAATCCAGTCTTCTTTAATTTGCTGCCACAGTCCCAGTGCGGGGGGTTCTAATTGATTTTCACTTGTAATTAAATTTGGCTCAGTTATCATCAGCTCATTTTTTGAGAAGGAAGAAGGAAGAAGGAAGAAGGCCCTTCGACTTCGCTCAGGGAACGTTTCAGGAAGAAGGAAGAAGGAAGAAGGCCCTTCGACACTTCGACGGAGTTTACCCTGAGCCCTTCGGCTACGCTCAGGATAAACTGCGTCGAAGGGCTCAGCGCACCGCTTCGCTCAGGGAACGCTTCAGGAAGAAGGAAGAAGGAAGAAGAAATTAGGAGACGGCAGTGCCGTGTCCCTACAATATTAATTTTTTTATCTGGTTTTTGAGGGAGTAACAACCCGGCTTTATCGATATAATACCAATTTGTGGGCTGCATCAAACAACATTTTGATCGCCTGGATTACACTGGTTAATTTGGCTAAGACTCATTTACCAACTGCCGTTAAAAGTTTTTGATTTTTTCAATCTTACCTCCCTTAAAAAATACACTATTCAATACAAAATCGCTGAGTAATTTTGGTGGATCGCCGTCGGGCTTGCCTTGCAGTACCCGGCGCACTCTCCAGGCTGCAAAACCCGAAGCCCAGGACACATCAGTTAAGGCTGTATAAAACAATCCATAGTTTTTGAGAAAGTACCTGCGCCGAGAATCAAACCAATAAGTCGGTAGCCGTTTAGCAGGCTTTTTGGTATCAGTAACACCTGAGCTTTGACCAACTAGGTGGACAACGCGACTTTCGGGTACATACCAACAACTCCAGCCAGCTTTGTGAGCTTGCAGGCAAAAGTCCATTTCTTCGCAGTACATGAAAAAAGCTTCATCGATCAAGCCAATCTTTTCAAATACTTCGCGACGGATGATCATGCTAGCTCCAGCTACCCAATCAGTTTGACAGATTTCTTCGGAAATCGGAGGCGCTACGGCCCAGTTTTTCAATAGCTTGGATATGAAGCCTGTACGCCAACCAAAATCGAGTTCAGTCAGGAGACTGTGAAACCGAAAAGCGGACTCCTGGGGCGTGCCGTCGGGGTCTTCTAAGCGGCTACCGGCGATTCCGGCTTCGGGATGAGTGTCCATGAAATCTACTAGGGATTTTAGGGCACCGGGGCGAACTACGGTGTCTGGGTTGAGCAGCAGGATGTAAGGCGGGGGATTGGGGGATTGGAGGGCGGGACGGATCAGGGCGTTGTTGCCGAAGGCGAAGCCGCCATTGCTGTCTAGGGGCACGAAGGATGCCCATTCGTGCCACCCTTCTGCGACGATCGCACTGCTGATTTCTGCAACTGATCGATCGCCAGATGCGTTGTCGGAAACTGCCACCCGCATACCGGGAAGTGATTCAACTTCGCTAACTAGAGAACGTAAGCAGTCAATAGTCAAACCGGGGGTTCGGTAGTTAACAATGACGACAAGTAGGGGATACGGATGATTCTGCACAATGGCATTGGACATAAGGGCGATCGTCTGTTTAACAATTTGTAGCTCAGTTTGTATCTGTTTGGCAAGATCAGGCGATCAATACAGCACTTTTCGGGTATCTAGGTACTAATAGAGGTAGGGACACGGCAATGCCGTGTCCCTACGGGGATATTGAATGTACTTCATAAATGTGGAATCTGCTGTATTTTTGAGATAAAAATGTTTAAAGTCGATACTGCCGATAAACCTGACTTGCCGCTCGGTGCAGCAACGAATGCCGATAAACTAACCCCTTCGTATCATCAGAATAGCCACCGCCAATCACACAAGCAACTGGATAACCCCCCGCCAAACAAGTAGATAAAACTTGCATTTCCCGGCGAAATAACCCCGTATCACTTAAAGCCAACTTTCCCAGTTTATCAGCCTGATGAGGGTCTACTCCAGCATCGTATAAAACCAAATCCGGCTTGACATCCGAGAGCAAATCTGCTAGGTATTTAGCCAATGTTTGTAAATATTCTTCATCCTCCATACCGACAGGCAAAGCTACATCTAAATCACTGGTTTGTTTAGTACCAGGAAAATTCACCTCACAGTGCATCGAGAAAGTAAAAACACTATCATCATCTTGGAAAATTACAGCGGTTCCATCACCTTGGTGTACATCTAAATCTACAATTAATACTTGACGAACTAAACCCATTTTTTGCAGGACACGAGAGGCGATCGCCAAATCATTGAAAATACAAAAACCAGACCCATAATCGGGGAAAGCATGATGAGTTCCACCCGCAGTATTGCAAGCTAAACCATATTCTAAAGCAAGCTTGGCTGTTAGTACCGTCCCGGAAGAGGCAATACAAGTCCGGTTGACCAGGGCTGGACTCCAAGGGAGACCAATTCGCCGTTGAGCTTTGGCATCAAGCGTCCCCTTGCAGTAAGCTTGAATGTAAGAGTCATCGTGGACTAATTCAATCCATTCTGACGGAGGAAGTTCGGGAGCATGAAACTGAGCATGGGAGGCTACCCCGTCCGCGAGCAGCATTTCGTAAAGCAGCCGGAACTTGGTCATCGGAAATCGGTGACCAGATGGGAGCGGTGCAACGTAATCTTCGTGGTAGATAATTGGTAAGTCCATTGAGACTATTATAGAAGGAATAAATCTTTAATTGAAACTCAAAAAATTCAAAAAACTCAAGTCTTTGGAGAACCTGTAGATGCAACTCAAAATAGTCTGGCAATCGGGAATCAACAACCAAGAAAATACTGACAATCTTCATAGTATCAGTCAGTGGTTGACAAACCTGAATCGCAAACAAATTGTCTGGGTGGAGCGAATGGTTCCACAAATTGGTGGTATGAGTGAAATTCACTGGCAGCCCCAGCGGTTTGACGAAACATTCATCATCGTCAATCCCGAAATTCGCACCGACACTCTCTATTGGTACAAACCAGATTCTGCTGTGGAACGGAACAGCGCAGTTCAGAAATTGGAACTAGACAACCTACAACAGCAACTGTACCTTTATCCTCAGTTGGAACCAGACATGGTAATTCGCATAGGAATTAGCGAAGTTAAATATCAAACACTTGAAATTAAGAATGTCGAAATAGCATTGGGAGAAGATAATATCATGCTGCTATGGGATCCAGAACAAGAACTTGAAATAAAAATCGCTCTCAGCTCAGAAAATATTGTTAAACTTCAGGAATTACTAGCAGATCAACAGCCACAAACCTGAAAAATGTTACAACTGATTTAGGGGATATGTAAACTAACTAAATCATCAATCTGCCACTAACAGTGAAAATCAAAATATGGTGGGAAAAATCTTAATGAACAAAGAAAATATCCAAATTTTAATTATTGACGATCAGCCTAACAACCTACGATTTTTATCCAATCTATTGGTGAAAGATGGCTATAAAGTTCGGCGGTCAATTTCTGGAGAATTGATAGTAAATAGTGATTTCAATTCTCCTCCTGATTTGATTTTACTTGATGTTGTTATGCCAAAAATGAATGGTTATGAAGTTTGTCAGAGACTAAAAAGCAACAAAAAAACTCGCGAAATTCCAGTGATTTTTTTGAGCATACTCCACGAGATTCATGATAAAGTCAAAGCTTTTGAAGTTGGTGGTGTAGACTACATCACTAAACCTTTTCAAGTGGAGGAAATTTTAGCGCGGATAGAAAATCAACTAACTATTCAACAACTATCAAAACAATTAAAAGAGCAAAATTCTCAACTACAACGAGAAGTAGAAGTTCGCAAAAAAACCGAGCACGCACTACGGGAGAGTCAAGGGCGATTGCAAAAATTGGCGACTAATATACCCGGAGTAATTTATCAATTAGTGAGAAATTGTGAAGGGGAATTAAATTTTGAATATATCAGTTTAGATTGTCTAAAAATCTATGAATTAGAAATAGAAAAAATATTAAAAAATCCTGAACTTTGTTTTGACCAAAATCATCCAGATGACGAAGAAGCTCTTGAAAAAGCCATTACTATAAGCGCCCAAACTTTGGAACCTTTTGCTTATGAATGGCGGATTGTTACGCCGTCAGGAAAAGTTAAGTGGCTGCAATCAAATGCTCGACCAGAAATGCGTGGCAATGGAGATATTGTTTGGTACGGTGTACTTTTTGATGTTAGCGATCGCAAACAATCAGATCTAGAAAGCGCGGCAGCTAAAACAGCATTAGAGCGGCAAATTCAACGAGAATTGCTGATTGGAAAAATAACTCAGCAGATGCGATCGAGCTTGCAACCAGAGCAGATATTTCAAACAGCAGCAACTCAAATTGGTCAAGCATTCGGCGCTAACCGCTGTTTAATTCATACCTATGATACTAACCCCCAGGTCGATCTTAGTTTGGCGGCAGAGTATCTCGAACCAGATTGCGAATCAGTTTTCAATGTATCAATTCCGATTTGGGGTAATCTTCATGTCATACAAATGATGATTCAAGATCGGGCGATCGCCTCCAATAATGTTTACTCAGAGCCTCTTTTGCAAGCCGTGCTACCCATTTGCCGCGAGGTGAAGTTGAAATCGATGTTGGCAGTTCGCACTTCCTACCAGGGGGAAGCAAACGGTGCTCTCTGCTTGCACCAGTGCGATCGCTACCGAGAATGGACAGAAGATGAAATCGACCTTTTAGAAGCTGTGGCGGATCAGGTGGGAATTGCGATCGCCCAAGCCAAACTTTTAGAACGAGAAAAGCAGCGGCTTCAACAACTCGATCGACAAAATCATCAATTACAAGCAGAAGTTCGCACCCGCGTCCGCGCCGAACAAGCTTTACAAGAATCTGAAGCAGAATTGCGAGCTATTTTTCTCGCCATGACTGACTTAGTTTTAGTCAGAAATGCCGAAGGGCGCTGTATTAAAATCGCCCCGACAAGTTCATCTAATTTGGTTAAACCTTTCAGCGAAATGATGAACAAAACTCTGCACGAAGTTTTGCCAGAATCTGTAGCTGACTTGGTATTAGATGCTATCCAGCAAGTTCTAAAAACTCAGAAAAGTAGTAATGTTGAGTATAGCTTTAGTAGGGGAGAGCGCGAAGTTTGGCTCGACGCTAAAGTTTCTCCGCTTTCGGCAAATTCAGTAATCATCGTGGCGCGAGATATTAGCGATCGCAAACTTGCAGAATCTGCACTCCGAGAAAGTCAGCACTTCATTCAGGCGATCGCCGATTCCAATCCCAACCTATTGTACGTTTACGATTTAATTGAAAAGCGCAACGTTTACACCAACTGTCAAATTACTACGATGCTGGGCTATACCGCCCAAGAAATACAAGATATGGGCGCAGCAATGATGTCAACGCTGCTCAACCCTGATGATTTGCCAGTCTTTTTGGAGCGTGTCCAAAAAGTTTATCGATCCAAAGATGGTGATGTCATTGAATGCCAATACCGAATGAAACATAAAAACGGCGAATGGCGGTGGATGCACAGTTGGGATACAGTATTTCTGAGAGAAGCTGATGGTCAACCCAAACAAATTCTTGGCACTGCTAATGACATCACAGATCGTAAAGTATCCGAAGATAAATTAATAGAATCACAGCAAAGAATTTCATTTTTATTACAGCAAACCCCCATAGCAATTATTGAATTAAATCTCAATTTATCAATTATTACTTGGAATCCTGCTGCTGAAAAACTTTTTGGCTACAGCAAACAAGAAGTTGTCGGGCAAAATGTCCCAGATTTGATCATTCCAGACAACTGCTACCAGCAGATATCTCAACTTTTGAGCAACAAAAATAATGCCGAGTTTGGGGCAAGTTACACCACTAATGAAACTATTACAAAAGATGGTAAAATTATAGTCTGCGAATGGTATAATACTTCCCTAATCAATGAAAATGGTAGAGCAATCGGCATCGCTTTAATGGCTGTAGATATTACCGATCGCAAGCAAGTAGAAAATGAACTGCAAGAAAGTGCTTTGCAGCAAAGAGCGATCGCCCGAATTATTGAAAAAATGCGCCAGACATTAGATATCCGAGAAATTTTTAACGCTACAACGCGAGAGTTACGCAAAACCATGAAATGCGATCGGGTCGCCATTTACCGCTTCAATCCTGACTGGAGTGGCGAATTTGTCGCCGAATCAGTTGACAGTAACTGGATTTCCCTCATCCAACAGCAGCAAAACGACCCCAAATTTACAGAAGATGCTTTAGAGGGCGAAAACTGCCTCCTCCAAAGATTTGATAGCACCTTAGAAGAAGTATGCGATACCTATTTACAAGAAACCCAAGGCGGAGCTTACAGCCGAGGAACAGCTTACCTCTGTGTTGAAGACATTTACAAAGCAGGATTCGACTCTTGTTATATTCAATTATTAGAAAGATTTGAAGTTAAATCATATATTACTGTACCAATTTTCTGCGGAGAAAAACTTTGGGGATTACTAGCATCCTATCAAAATTCAGCCCCCCGCCAGTGGAGCGAATCTGAAATAAACGTCGCAGTTCATATCGGCACACAGCTAGGAGTAGCAGTGCAGCAAGCTGAATTGCTTGCCCACACTCAAAGACAGTCAATGGAACTAATTAAATCCAAAGAAACCGCTGAAGTTGCCAATCGTGCCAAAAGCCAATTTCTCGCATCCATGAGCCACGAACTCCGCACCCCACTCAACGCTATTCTCGGTTTTTCTCAAGTCATGGCTCGCAATATTTCCATCACTCCAGAACAAAAAGAATATATAGAAATTATCAACCGTAGTGGCGAACATTTGCTGGAACTAATCAATGATGTTTTGTCAATGTCTAAGATAGAAGCTGGTCAGATTGCGATCAGCAAAAGTCGCTTTAACCTCTACAAACTTCTCAATAGCCTCAAAGAGATGCTACAATTAAAGGCTAATTCAAAAGGGTTGTGGCTAATTTTTGAACAGCCAGACGATTTACCTAAATACATTCAAACAGATGAATCAAAACTGCGGCAAGTTTTAATTAATTTAATCGGTAATGCCATTAAATTTACCACAAATGGCAGCATTAATCTGCGAGTCAGAAGCCAAGCAGAGAATGACATCACAGGAGAAAGAAAATGCCAATTAATTTTTGAAATAGCTGACACCGGGCCTGGTATTTCTGCCTCCGAAATTCCGACATTATTTCAACCATTTGTACAAACAGATTCAGGACGCAAATCTATGCAAGGAACTGGTCTAGGTTTGCCGATTAGCCAACAGTTTGTCCGGATTATGGGAGGTGATATATCCGTTGAAAGTACACTTGGTCAAGGTACAAATTTTACATTTAATATTCAAGTTGATTTTGCAACGGAAAGTGATGAACCAGAAAATCTTAGCACCAAACAAGTCATTGCTTTAGAAGCCGATCAGCAAATTTATCGGATATTGATAGTTGAAGATATAATCGAAAACCGCCAACTGTTGATCGAGATTCTCAAACCGTTGGGATTTGAAACTCGCGAAGCTTGTAATGGCGCAGAAGGTGTTGCTCTGTATACAAATTGGAAACCCCACCTCATATTGATGGATATGTTGATGCCGATCATGGATGGGTATGAAGCTACAAGACAAATTAAGGAAAGTCTAGAAGGTGAAGAAACTATCATTATTGCTCTGACTGCTAGTGCTTTTGAGGAGCAGCGAGAAGTAATTTTTTCCGCAGGTTGTGATGATTTCATCCGTAAACCTTTTCGGGAAGAAGTGCTGTTTGAAAAAATCGCGGCTCACCTGAAAGTGCGTTATATTTATGAGGAAGAAAAGTCATCTACTTCTGTGTCCACCCTGATACCTCCCCAAATTTTGACCGCAGAGGATTTGAGTGTAATGTCTACAGACTGGTTGGTCAATTTGTATCAAGCAGCAATTTGTGTAGATGACAGTGGCATACTGGAACTCATTAAGCAAATCCCTGAAAGTGAGGCAACTCTCGCTAGTTCTCTAACAGATTTAGTCGAAAATTTTCGGATAGATATCATCATCGATCTTACTCAATTATATTATGATGAACGACCATCTACTGCCAGTGACCAATAATTTCTTGATGGTACAAGCCCCCGGATTTATCCGTGGGGTCAATCTAAAATCTAAAATCTAAAATCTAAAATCGAATGACTCCTAAAGATATTCTAATCGTTGATGATATGCCGGACAATTTGCGACTTTTATCGACTATGCTGACATCTCACGGCTATCAAGTCAGGAAAGCTATTAACGGAAAAATTGCTCTGCAAGGGGCGCAAATGTCTCCTCCCAATCTAATTTTGCTAGATATTAATATGCCGGAAATGAACGGCTATGAAGTGTGTCATCAGTTAAAAGAGAATGAGAAAACTAAAGATATTCCGGTCATTTTCATTAGTGCGCTAGATGATGTCTTAGAAAAAGTAAAAGCTTTTCAAGTAGGAGGAGTGGACTATATTACTAAGCCATTTCAAATAGAAGAAGTTTTGGCTCGTGTTGAAAGTCAACTTTCCTTGCGATCTTTGCAATCAAAACTTCAACAACAAGCTAGGGAATTGCACGATCGCAATGCTTTATTGCAGCAAGAAATTGCTGAAAGGCAACGAGCTGAAGAAGAAATCCGGTTTTTGCTGGAAACTACACGCGCGATCGGCGAATCTGTGGATTTTCACTCTGCTTTAGAAGTAATTTTGCACCAAGTGGGCGAAAAAATAGGATGGGATTTAGGAGAAGCTTGGATTCCTGATTCAGAAGGAACTGTCTTAAAATCGAGTCGTGGTTGGTATGCTAGTGACACAAGCATGGAAACGTTCCGCCTAGAGAGCGAAAACTTGACATTTGCTCGAAATATAGGGCTGCCGGGACGAGTTTGGGCTTCCCAGAAACCTGAATGGGTAGAAGATGTTTCGGTGGGATACCCAGATTTTGTCAGAAGTAAAATAGCACTAGAAATAGGTTTTAAAGCAGGTTTTGGTGTACCTATTTTGGTGGGGGATGAAGTATTAGCAGTGCTAGTTTTTTTTAAACTTTTATCTTGTCCAAAAGACTCACGATTCATAGATATTTTTAATGTTGTTGGGACTCAATTAGGTTCTTTAATTCAGCGAAAACAAGCAGAAGAATCTCTTAAAATCGCTGAAGAAAGATATCATAGTATTGTAGAAAATGCAATGGAAGGCATTTTTCAAAGTACACCTTCGGGACACTTTCTCAGTGCTAATCCAGCCTTAGCTAAATTGTATGGTTATGATTCGCCGTCAGAATTGATGTCCAGCATTAAAAACATTTCTCAGCAACTGTACATTGATGCTGATCGCCGCCTTGAATTTGTGGTCATTATGGATGCGAATAATGCTGTTTCTGGGTTTGAATCTAGGGTGCAACGCAAAGATGGTGCTGTGATTTGGATATCGGAAAATGTCCGGGCAGTTCGCGATCATGAAGGTGTGTTGATCTACTATGAAGGTACTGTGTCTGATATTACACAGCGTAAATTAGTTCAAGAAGCGCTAAAATTTCAACAGGATCAAACGGAAAGATTGCTATTAAATATTTTGCCAAAACCCATAGCAGAACGATTGAAGATTGAGCAAAGCACAATTGCTGACAGTTTTGAAGAAGTCAGTGTTTTATTTGCTGATATTGTTGGTTTTACGGAGTTGTCGGCGAGAATGTCTCCGACGGAACTGGTAAAGCATTTGAATGTGATCTTTTCGCAATTCGATCAGTTAGCTGAAATGTACGGCGTGGAGAAAATTAAGACTATTGGTGATGCTTATATGGTGGTTGGGGGGTTGCCTACACCGAGAGATGATCACGCTGAGGCGATCGCAGAAATGGCTTTGGGAATGCAGGCAAAAATAGCAAAATTGTCTGCCGAGACTGGGGAAGATTTGGCAATTCGTGTGGGTATCAATTCTGGGCCAGTAGTTGCGGGAGTGATTGGTGTTAGTAAGTTTACTTACGATTTGTGGGGAGATACTGTGAATGTGGCGGCGAGAATGGAAGTTACGGGATTTACAGGCAAAATTCAAGTTACGGATGTTACTTATGAGCTTTTGAAGGATAAGTATTTATTTGAGAGGCGAGGTTTTATTCCGATCAAAGGTAAGGGTGATATGCTTACTTATTGGCTGGAAGGAAGAAAGTAGAAATTGGAAATTGGGAATTGGGAATTGGGAATTGGGAATTGGGCATTGGGCATTGGGCATTGGGCATTGGGTAAATTGTCTTGAAAGATCCCGATCGTGCAATAATGATATGACTTGCACAAAAACTCTATTAGTAGGGTAGGTCTTGCCCAGGTTATCGCTACATATAGCGCCTCAACTGTCAACCCATGCAAGTTTTAAATCAAACCGGCTGTTGCTCTACACAATTTTTTCCTAATGGCTGAAGTCCCTCAAAATCCGGCAGAACTTGCAGAAGCCCTCAAAGGCTTTACCGATATCAATTTCCAATTACCAGATCCCGAAGACGAACAAATACCAGACTTCGATTTTGACACTCAGGTTGACAATGCCTGGAAAGTGTGCGATCGCTTTGACTTGCAAACCGACATCTGGCGCGGACGTATTCTCCGAACAGTCCGAGACAGAGAAAAAAAAGGTGGCGAAGGACGGGGTACTGGCTTTTTGAACTGGTTAAAAGAACGAGAAATAGGCAAAAGTCAAGCCTATTCGTTAATAGAATTAGCGAAGAGTGCAGATACTTTGATCGAGCAAGGAGATTTAGATCCAGATTCGATTAGAAACTTCAGCAAAAGAGCTTTTGTAGAAACCGCCAAAGCATCTCCCGAAGTACAGCTAATGGTAACAGATGCGGCCGGAAAAGGCGATCGTATTACCAGACGTGAAGTCAAACAACTATCCGATGAATGGATGGCAATGAATTCAGATTTGTTGCCAGAAGAAGTCAAGGAAAAAGCATCTACAGGTTCACTGCCTTCTCGCTACCTAGCTCCATTAGTCAAAGAGATGGAGAAACTATCTCCATCTCATCAAATTGAAATCCAAAGAGAAGTAGCAGAAAATCCAGACGTGGATACTGTCAAACAACTAACTTCTGATGCCAAGAATTTATCTAAATATCTTGATTCTGCTGCCCAAGTTCAGGCTCTGAATCAGTCTCACTTAGATATGGAAATGGCCTTAGAAGAATCTTTGCGAGTAGGCTGTTTGGGAACGACGGCAGATGTTGTGAAACAAGCCGCGCAACTCGAACAAACAGTAGTCAAACTCTACACAATTTGGAAGCGATTAGGCAGTTTGACAGATAGATTGTATGTAGATACAGGAGCCAGTACGCCGAATTTGCGATTGCTTTTGGGATGCTTAGATACTCTTTCGGGGGAAAAGATTGAAGTTGATTTTGGAGATGGAGAGCGTTCTATTCGTTTGCAAATTATTAGCGAATAAATCCACTTTCAAATATCGGTGTTAATTCGCTAATGGTGCAACATCAGTAATATCAATTCCGGTAGCATCGAAATTATTAGTCGCCGAAATTAGGAGACGGCAGTGCCGTGTCCCTACAATTAATCACAGTAGGGACACGGCAC
>JAYTZD010000230.1:0-3638 GCA_043742065.1 Oscillatoriales bacterium | reverse complement strand
CTTCTCGCCAATTTCGCTGCACCGCCGGCTGTTCCCACATATCCGTATTCATCGCCGGTGCCAAAAGAATGGGGCACTGAGAAGCCAACACCGTATTTGTCAGTAAATTATCACCAAAACCCCCAGCCAACTTAGCCAAAGTATTCGCAGTCAGAGGAGCGATCGCAAAAACTTCCGCCCATTCTCCCAATAGAATATGCAAAGGCCGCCCGTGACTTGGTTGCCAGAAATCTTTGTCAGTAAAAGCAGCATGGCGGGAGAGAGTCGCAAAAGTCAAAGGAGTCACAAACTCCCCCGCCGCATCAGTCAAAATCGCCCTCACTTCAACTCCAGCCTTAGCTAAAGTTGAAACTACTTCACAAACTTTATAAGCCGCAATCCCGCCACTAACGCCAATTAAAACTCGTCTACCATTCATTTATTTTAATCATAAAAAAAATAGGAGAAAAGTTCTTGTAGGGACACGGCAGTGCCGTGTCCCTACGGGGATAATAAATCTTTCTCCTAAAATTTACTGAAATTTTGGCTATTTTTCAGGCTATGCTTCGTCGTAGGCTTCCATGTCCAGAAGGTGAAGATAAGGCTCTACCAACTCTGGGCGCTGAAACGCGAGCGATCGCAATAAATGCCAATCATTCAATCCCTCAAAAGGATCTGTGTAATCGTCCACTTCTAGGCGATCGGCCAACTCTGCCACATCCTCCGAAGTAAGTACAGCAATATCGCGCGATGCTGATGCTTTGGTTAAAGTTTTCATTGTTTTGACCCTGCCCTAGACTTCCGCCATACTATATCCTAAACCTTTAATCAGATTTCGACACAGTTTCTACAACAAAACTTCGCATTAGATCTACAACTTCCGGTTGAATCTCGTGTCCCATCAGAAATTCATGATACTGCACTGATGCTCCCCAAGCAGTGAAACTATCGCGCGCGCGGATTGCCGCACTCACCGGGACAACACTATCTTGAGTACCATGTACGATCAAAACTGGTGGCAAAACACTACCCACAACTGGTGACATCGAGTGCAAATAACCACTCAAACAAATTAAACCTCCCAGAGGCAAAGTTAATCCCACATCCAGAGTCATCGCTCCACCTTGAGAAAAGCCTCCTAAAATTGTGTTAGACAAAGGCACACCAGTGCTGTTTTCTAAAGACAACAAAAATTCCTGCACTAATTGCCGACTTTCTACCAATCCCTTCGAGTCATTACCTTGAAGGTCATACCACATTTTGCCACCCGGTACTTGGGGATGAGGAAATGGGGCATCGGGAAATACAAACTGATAATCGGGCAAATCGAAGGCAGGTGCTAAAGAGGTCAAATCGCGAGCATTGGCTCCCCATCCGTGCAAGGAGACAATCAAAGCGACTGGTTGGCGATCGGTTGTTGGTGGAATGCTAATAAATTTTAAAGACATGGCAATTAGTAATTAGAAGGAAGAAGGAAGTTCGGCAACGGATTTTGTAACGGATTTAACGGATGTAATATCAATTCTGGTTGCACCGAAATGATATAGAGTCCAAGGCAGTGCCGTGTCCTTACCGACAATAATATTGTAGGGACACGGCACTGCCGTCTCCTAATTTCGGTTACTAATAATTCCGATGCTACCGGAATTGATATCATTGGGTATTGGATAAATTATAAATTGTTATGTCGATTCAAACTAAAATATTTTCAAATCTGGTAAAAAAACAAAAAGAAGAGGATCTTACCTCTTCTTTTATGCCTGAAGTTTTCGGTTGTCTAAGCACTTCTTTGTTCACCGAAACCAGATTGTAGCCCTTCTTGTGTCGAGATTAGATTCCACCCTTGAGCTCTCAGCTTTTGAAATGTAGCCCACCCTTTAGAGCCGTCCGGTTCTAGGTAATCCGATGCAGCGTACTGTGGAAAAGTTGTATAAGGCCGCCAAGATTGACGGTGTTCAGTGCGTAAGTGCAATATTGTTTCTCCACTGCTTCCGTATCTGGGCAACCAACACATTTGTTTCAGCATATCTAACACTCCATAGTTTTGGCTTTGTCCAAGTCGATCGCGGAAAAACTTCATTGAACTTTTCGATCTTCCGCTTGCCTTATACATACATCCTGATTCTTGCTCTTTCCTGATCAAAAAACATCTTTCTACCGTATTGGTTTTGTTCTTTGAAAAATGTTCCTGAAGTTACAATTTATTAAAATTTAGTTACTATTTATTTACTTATTAAAAGTTCAATGTATTTTCATAAAGAAGCGTTACAAGGTTTTTTGGTTCGTTTGACTGCATTTTTTGTAGCTAAAGCAGCATTTTCAGGAACGCGAGGCTACTAATAAAGATGCTGGTGCATGAGTGCTTCTAATTGGTCGATATCAAAAGGTTTGGAAAGGTATGCAACGCAGCCAGCTTGGAGAATACGATCGCGATCTTCTGTTTTTGCCAGTGCTGTGATCGCAATAATTGGAATATTTATCAGTTGTAGGTTTTGCTTGAGGCGACTCACCAGTTCTATACCGTCTATATCCGGCAGACAAATGTCGAGCAAAATTAGGTCAGGAGTACGAGAGGCTGCTGCAGTCAGAGCTGTGCCACCATCTACGGCTCCCACGCACTCACAGCCGAATAAATCAAGTATTTGGGCTAGCAGCTCTAAATTGTCCTGATTGTCATCTACAGCTAAGACTAAGGGACGCTTGTTAAGCAACAGTTGATCGCTATTGCCAGACAAATATTCCGAATCCTGATTCCAGTTGGGGTAATTCATAAATGCCGAGGAAAAGGGTTTTTATGTATTTATACTTATTCAATGATATAGGATGAGCTTGTATTCTCCATTGCTTTTGTTTGCAGATATCAATACTCTATGTGATATCACGGATAAACCGACTAAATTTAATACAAGCTTATCTTATCATGTTGTGAATATCAATACTCCGGACAGAATTTGAGCAGGTTTTGAGGCTCAAACCCATATCCGGTGGTGGGTGGGATCTTTAAATTCAAAGTTAGGGATAAAGCTAACTTTGAATAAAAGGCTCAAGCCTTGAACGGCAAGCTCTGAAAGGCTTATAGAATCGTTCTAAAAACTGTCCGGAGTATTGGAATATTGATTCTCTTTCTTGTATTCTGTAATATAGTGCGAATTAAAATAATAGCTCGCAAAATCCTCTGATCAGCCTTGAGTATCAAACAAAATGGCTCGTAAAAAATTTATAAAAATGTCCAGATCGCCTTTGGAACAAGAGGATTTACTGAACCGAATTACTACTCGCATCCGACACTCTTTAGAACTGCAAGAGATTTTGACGACAACGGTAATAGAACTCCGTAATTTGCTAGGGAGCGATCGGGTGAAAATTTATCGGTTTGAACCTGATGGGAGCGGTGAGGTAATTGCTGAGTCGATTCATGGCAACAATTTACCCTCACTGTTGGGTTTGCATTTTCCAGCAGGTGACATTCCCCAGAGCGCTCGCGAAATGTTTATCAAAGCTCGGCAACGAGTGATTACAGATGTGGGATTGAATCATCAAACAATTAATCGATTAGATTGTCCAGAAACAGGCAAAACTTTAGCTGCTGAAGATATTCGCTATGGTGCTGTAGATCCCTGTCACATTGAGTATCTGAGGGCTATGGGGGCGCATTCTTC
>JAYTZD010000229.1:0-3641 GCA_043742065.1 Oscillatoriales bacterium | reverse complement strand
GCGACTTGTGAAGTATAGTTCAAGGCATCGCGGTAGGCTCTAGCCGTCTGAGACACTAAAGCTTTTTGCTCGGTGGTCAGATTTAACTTTAGCTTGGCGGTGATTACTTGGGACATTATTTTCACAAACTCTGGAATCATTATATCTCGTGAATCCAGAGAAAGCAAGTGGTGTGGCAAAATGTTTGTTCGTTCATCGACCGCCCCTCACCTTCGGACATCTAAAGTTATCGGTTTAGTTCGGGGTGGCTCTCTTCACTCACGCAAATTCCTCCCGACGCTCACCTGGGTACAGGTAGAGCGGGTGACTCCTTTTGGTCTAGTTGAATAGAGTAGAATCGATCTGTCTATTCGTCATAGACGGTGAGTGATCAACCCATCACAGGGTTTTACAGCAATGGGCAGGCATCTGGCCCGAAATCCTGGGTATTTTGGTGCGGAAATTCAGATATAGCTTGCAGAAGTCCTGAAAAACGTTAAAGTAAGAAAAAACTGCGAAACTGTAAAGGTATGATTCAAAGTTTGGCTGATGAGAAATCGGGAGATCCAGTCAATTTCTAATTTAGATGGAGTAGGTGGTGTTGGCGATCGCAATAATCGGTCGGAATCACTGTGGCTGCGCGATCGAGCCTTGGCTGCTACTAGCAACGGTATTGTGATTGCTGACGCCAGAGCCCCCGACTATCCCATAATCTATTGCAATCCAGCCTTTGAAAGGATTACAGGTAACAGTACCGGCGAAATTTTGGGGCGCAACTTTCAGTTTTTGTGCGGTCCCGATACCCTAGTTAACATCCACGACGCTTTGCGCCAAGGCCTGGAATTTCAGGAGACCATCAAAAACTACCGCCAAGACGGGACTCTTTTTTGGCACAAATTTTCCCTATCTCCTTTGCGAGACGACAGCGGTAATTTGACTCACTTCGTGGGAATTCTGTCT
Organism: Oscillatoriales bacterium; assembly: GCA_043742065.1. Classification (GTDB taxonomy): domain Bacteria; phylum Cyanobacteriota; class Cyanobacteriia; order Cyanobacteriales; family Microcoleaceae; genus Microcoleus. Next base: position 2,702 of record JAYTZD010000229.1, on the reverse strand, counting down.
GACTTATCCGAAGGGATAGAAGTTCAGCAGGAATTGCAGCAAACTAATGACCAACTGGAAACCGTTTTAGAAGCAGTTCCGGGAACAGTATCTTGGGTGAGTTCGGATTTACGCTATTTGGGCGTTAACCAGCACTTAGCAAAACTCCACGGTTTGCGGCCGTCAGCCTTCGTCGGCCAAGATATCGGATTTCTGGGTGTCAGCTCGGATTTTTACTCTTTTTTGGGGGAGTTTTTTGCTAGCAATGCTACGGAAGTGGTTCAAGAACTCTCCGCCAAAGTCAAAACTGCTGACGGCCAGTCGGCGGGACACTATTTGATTGTGGCTCAAAAGTACGATCGGGGCAAAGCAGCCTGTTTGGTCGGGATTGACATCACCGAGCGCAAACGGGCAGAAGAGGCTCTGGTATTGACTCGCAAGGCGGTGGAAAGTTCTAGCGATGCGATCGGGATGGCTGATGTTTCCGGCACTCACATCTATCAAAATCAATCTTTTTCTCAACTATTTGAATACGAAACTGTAGAAGAATTCAGGAATGCTGGGGGGATCTACGCCATTTTTGCTGACCCCGCCGTCGCGGAGGAGGTGACTTGTGCGATCGCCGACGGTTATTCTTGGTCTGGTGAAGTTACTAACCACACCAAAAGCGGCCAGATAGTACAAGTGCTGCTGCGGGCTGATGCGATCAAAGACTCCACTGGGACTATTGTCGGTCTGATCTACATGAATACCGACATTACCGATCGCAAGCGCACAGAACAAGAACTGCGCCAAAGTGAGAAGCGTTTCCGATCGCTGATTGAAAATGCTAGAGATATTATTGTGATTCTCGACGAAAAAGGCTTCTGTCGGTATGTCTCTCCTTCCCAAGAGCGGATTTTGGGCTACCCGACGGCGGAATTGCTAGGTCGGTCTGTATTTGAACTGGTTCACCCAGACGAATTGGCAATGGTCGGTCAAGTGTTTAAAGGAGTCCTCCAAATGCCTAAAGTTGGGCTAGGACTTGCGGAATATCGAGTCTGGCATCACGATGGTTTCTGGTGCGTTTTGGAAGCGGTGGCGACGAATTTGCTTTCGGAACCTTCGGTGCGAGGAATTGTGGTCAACTGCCACGACGTGACAGAGCGCAAAATGGCAGAAGATAAGTTATTACACGATGCTTTGCACGATGCGCTGACGGATTTGCCGAACCGGGCTTTGCTGACTGACAGGTTGGGGCAAGCTTTTGCCCGCGTCAAACGACATCCCAGCTATCAGTTTGCGGTGCTGTTTCTCGATTTGGACAGGTTTAAGGTGATTAATGATAGCCAGGGACACCGCACGGGCGATCGGCTGCTGGTGGCGATCGCCCGCCGTCTCTTGACTTGTTTGCGCCCTGGTGATACCGTTGCCCGTCTGGGCGGAGACGAGTTTGTGATTTTACTAGAAGAAATTCAAGGTGTTGAGGATGCGATCGCCAACGCCAAACAAATTCAAAAGGCGATCGAACGACCACTGAATTTAGACGGGAATAAAGTTTCAATTACTGCTAGCATTGGCATCGCTTTGAGTAGCTGTGAATATCAGTGGCCAGGAGATATTTTGCGAGATGCTGATATTGCCATGTACCGAGCAAAATCTCTCGGCAAAGCTCGCTACGAAGTGTTTACCAGTGCGATGCACACTCGCGCTGTGGCTTTGATGAACTTGGAACATGATTTGCGGCAGTCAGTAGAACAACTGAATTTGAAATATTCGATGTTCGATTTGCCATTTGGAGTAACACTCGAAAACTCAGCTTTGTACGAAGCCGATCGTTCCTTAGATCATCCAAAATCTCCAAATTTTACTTCTAAACTAGAATGTCCTTTTACTGTTTACTACCAGCCAATCGTTTCTTTGAAAACTGGCTTAGTTGCAGGATTTGAGGCACTGGTGCGCTGGCTGCACCCCGAACGTGGCTTGGTGTCTCCGACGGAATTCATTGCGATGGCGGAGGAAACAGGGCTAATTATGCCCTTGGGTTTATGGATTTTGAACGAAAGTTGTCGCCAAATTATCGAGTGGCAGAATTTGCAATTACCTGCTGTGGATGCACCGCTGACAATAGCTGTCAATCTCTCCGGGCGACAATTTGAGCAAGCGGATTCCATTGAGCAAATCAAGCAAGTTTTGCAGGAAACAGGAGTAGATGCTCGCTGGTTGAAGTTGGAGATTACTGAGAGTGTAGTTATGGAAGATGGGGAAGCCGCAGCGCTGATGCTTTCACAGTTGAGAGATTTGGGGATTGAGCTTTGTATTGACGATTTTGGTACCGGTTATTCTTCTTTGAGCTATTTGCATAAATTCCCGATCAATACTTTGAAAATCGATCGCTCTTTTGTCAGCCGCATCGGAGAAACAGGTGAAAATTTGGAAATCGTCAGGGCGATCGTCATGTTAGCTCGCAGTTTGGGGATGGAGGTGGTAGCAGAAGGTGTCGAAACCGCCGTTCAACTGGCTCAATTACGGATGCTGGGCTGCGAGTATGGTCAGGGATACTTCTTCTCTAAACCTCTCGATAGCGAGGCTGCTACAGCTTTGTTGAGTCAGGGTTTGCAATGGTAATTTAGTTGACGGTTGACGGTTGCACCGGAATGATATAGAGGAGACGGCAGTGCCGTATCCCTACAATTAATCTGGCGTAGGGACACGGCACTGCCGTCTCCTAATTTCTAACGCAA
>JAYTZD010000228.1:0-3643 GCA_043742065.1 Oscillatoriales bacterium | reverse complement strand
CAGGCATCCTGGTGGACGAGCAATTCGGCGCCGCCATCCTGCGTGACGCGCGGCAGCAAGGTTGTGTCACTGCCGTGTCCTCTATATCATTCCGATGAAGCGCGGATTTGATATTAAACCTGCGCTACATCCATCACCAAATCCATCATCGAAGTCGAAGCCTCCACCTTCGCAACATCCAACAAAGTCTTCAAAACAGAATCAGGATTCAAACTAATCGAATCAATTCCCAACTCAACCAAGAACCGAGCAAATTCTGGATAATCACTAGGCGCTTGGCCGCAAATCCCAATTTTGCGATCGTATTTTTTCGCCGCTTTGATCGCAATTTCCACCAGCCGCTTCACAGCCTCATTCCGTTCATCAAAAATGTGTGCGACTAAACCAGAATCCCGGTCTAATCCTAATGTTAGCTGAGTTAGATCGTTTGAGCCGATCGAGAATCCATCAAACACTTGCGCGAATTCATCAGCAAATATGACATTGCTAGGCAATTCGCACATCACATACACTTGCAAGCCGTTTTCGCCCTTGACTAAACCGTGTTTTGCCATCTCAGCCAACACTTTTCGTCCCTCATCCGGTGTACGGCAAAATGGAATCATCGGAATCACATTTGTCAAGCCCATTTCGTCACGAACACGCTTCAATGCCTTGCATTCCAAAGCGTAAGCTTCACGGTAATTCGGGTCATAATAGCGAGACGCGCCGCGCCACCCAATCATCGGGTTTTCTTCCTTCGGTTCAAACTGCCGTCCTCCCAAAAGATTAGCATATTCGTTGCTCTTGAAATCACTCATCCGCACGATGACTGGGTTGGGATAAAATGCCGCCGCAATTGTGGCAATTCCGTGGGCTAATTTGTCGGTAAAGAAGTCGGGTTTGTGTTCGTAAAATGCTGTGAGTTTGGCAATTTGGCGCTTGACGGATTCGTCGGCCAATTCGTCAAAGTGAATCAGTGCTAGCGGGTGTGCTTTAATGTGATTGGCAATGATGAATTCCAGTCGCGCCAATCCCACACCATCGCAAGGAATTGCTGATAAACCAAAGGCTTCTTCGGGGTTGCCAACATTCATTAAGATTTGAGTGCGAGTGCGGGGTAAATTGTCGATCGCACTTTCTTGTACTTCAAACGGTACCAAACCAGAATAAACTTTGCCTTCCTCTCCTTCAGCACAACAAATCGTGATCTCTTGACCGTTTTTCAGGACTTTTGTAGCATCGCCAGTGCCGACAATTGCCGGAATTCCCATTTCTCGCGCAATGATGGCTGCGTGGCAAGTACGGCCACCAGAATTGGTGACAATCGCACTGGCTTTTTTCATGATCGGTTCCCAATCGGGGTCTGTTTTATTGGTGACTAAAACTTCCCCTGCTTCAAATTCAGCAATTTCGCTAACGTCTAAAATGACGCGGGCTTTGCCTTGTCCGATGGCTTCGCCAACGGCGCGTCCTTTTGCCAAAATTGCGCTAGAACCTTGCAATTTATAACTCCGCAAAACTGTAGCAGACTTTTGAGATTGCACTGTTTCTGGTCGTGCTTGGACGATGAATAATTCGCCGGTATTGCCGTCTTTTGCCCACTCAATGTCCATCGGCGTGTAAGTTTCACGCACTTGGGAATAGTGTTCTTCGATTAATACTGCCCATTGTGCTAGTTGCAGAATTTCGTCATCGTTAATGGCAAATTTTTCGCGTTCTGCTGGTTGTACTGAGACATTTTTGGTGTATTTGGAACCGCCAATATCATACACCATTTTAATTTGCTTTGTGCCAAGGCGTTTGTCCAGAATCGGGCGGAAACCTTGTTTTAATGTTGGTTTAAAAACTAGGTATTCGTCTGGGTTGACTGCGCCTTGAACGATGTTTTCTCCTAATCCATAGGCGGCGGTGATTAGGGCGGCATTTTTGAAACCGGTTTCGGTGTCGATGCTGAACATGACCCCGGAGGATGCTAGGTCCGATCGCACCATTTTCTGCACACCCACTGATAAGGCGACTTCAAAGTGGTCAAATCCTCGCAGTTGGCGGTAGGAAATCGCCCTGTCGGTGAATGTGGATGCGAAGCATTTATGGCTGCATTGAATCACGCCATTGCAAGCATGAACGTTGAGGTAAGTTTCTTGTTGTCCGGCGAAACTCGCGTCTGGTAAGTCTTCGGCGGTGGCGGAGGAACGCACTGCGACATCTGTATTGTCGCCGTAGCGATCGCATAATTGATTGTAGGCTTGCGCGATCGCCATTTGCAAGTCTCGCGGAAACGGCGTATCCAGAATCAGCGTTCGCGCTTGCTTGCCTTTTTCGCGCAAGTTGTTAACATCTTCTACATCTAAATCTACAAATATTTCCCGCAATTTGGCTTCTAAACCAGCCGACTCAATGAAGCAGCGGTAGGCGTGTGCTGTAGTTGCAAATCCGTTGGGAACATTGACACCTTTGGGAGTTAACTGTTGAATCATTTCCCCCAAAGAAGCATTTTTGCCACCGACTAAGGGGATATCAGCGATGCCGACTTCATCGAACCACAACACTAAGGCTTTGTCTTTGGGAATTAGAATCTGTTTTTGTTGAATTTCTAATCTTTCAGTCATTGCTTTTTCCTCTAAATTTCAGCTCATTTTAGCCAAAGAAACGCAAAATTTTTAAATTTAGTTTTCTTGCGAAATTTATCTCGATATTTCGAGAAATCTTGACCGATAATTTCTTGATAGTACCCGCCACGTGATTTATCCGTGGGGTCAATCTAAAATCTAAAATCTAAAATCGAATGACAGCTAGCTTTTCCTCGTGCTAAGCATATTTTAGGCGATCGCTAAAAATTTGCTCCCCAGCTACTCAAAGTTAATTAAAGTATAATTTACGCACTGATTGTGGCATAGGCTGTATTAATCTACGTTTTTCTTGCCTCTAGTTCTAGAATATCATTTTTTGAGAAAAACACAAGATAGCTGGAAAAAACTTCTTGGTTTTCCAAGGAAGGAGGAAGCAGAAATAAACAGAAACTATGCCCGATGCCCGATGCCCAATACACAATGCCCAATACACAATGCCCGATGCCCGATGTCCGACGCCCAAGAATACCTAATTTACCTGACAAATCCTATATTTCCAATGGTATATTTCAATATTAAATTGTTTGTATGCTATAGTAGTTACTACGACTGCTTTACGATAAAAATCTGGGTATTATGATATCAGTTTTGAACCCAACCGCAGAGTGCAATAGCTTTAAGGTTCTGCTCGTCGAAGACAATGGAGCCGAAGCTGAGCTGATCGAAGAGTTCTTGTTAGAAACCAACGTTGCCAGATCCTTGTCCCAAAGGATATCCGTCAGTCGGGCAGATCGTCTCAGCAAAGCGCAGCATCTTTTACTCCAGGAAAAGTTTGATGTCATATTACTAGATCTTTCGTTGCCAGACAGCCAAGACTTAAGTACAATTGTCAAAATTCAAGAATACAGTATAAATACTCCGATAGTGGTACTCACGGCCCGCAACGATGAAGAACTAGCCGTGCAGTCCATCCAAACAGGAGCTCAAGATTATCTAGTCAAAAGAAAAATTGATAGCGAAGTGTTAATGCGATCGCTCCGTTACGCAGTAGAGCGGCAAAACAACCAAGAAGCTTTGCGAAAAAGTGAAGC
>JAYTZD010000227.1:0-3645 GCA_043742065.1 Oscillatoriales bacterium | reverse complement strand
GATATTGGTGGTGGCAACGACAATCGCCTAAACTAGAACTCGCACTCTCGCAACCTCTGGCAAGTCGGGAAGTGGCTTTAAAGGCGATCGCCTCTTCGGAAGCAGCAATTAATTTGCTAGCCTCTGAAGCTCAAAACTCTATAGCTCCTGCTCATCTAAAAGCACAGCTCGATCGACTAACCGCTGAATTAGACCGACCAGATTTACGAATCAGCGTCACTGGCGGCAAATCTGTAGGCAAAAGTGCCTTAATTCAAGTATTAAATGCTGATTGGGCATCTCAACAGTCGCAAAAGTTGACTTTCCAAGAAACAGCCCCGCTATTTACTGCCACGAATAGCGATGTCAAAATCAGCGATGACTTAGTGCTGTTTGTGACAGCGGGCGATATCACAGATTCCGAATTTCAAACATTATCGGAACTAGCCTCGGCAGGTCAACGCTTTCTGCTAGTTTGGAACAAACAAGACCAATATTTGCCAGCACAGCAGTCCCAAATTTTGGACTCTTTGCAGTCAAGAATGGACGGAATACTGGGGACAGAAGATATAATTGCGATCGCGGCTACCCCAAATTCAATTAAAGTCCGACAGCACCAAGCGGACGGCACTTTAACAGAACGGATGGAAACTCAAGCCTCGCAACTCCAACCGTTGACAGCAAAATTGACTCAAATCTTAACAGAAGAAAGACCACAATTGGTGTGGGCGAATACAGTGCGATCGGCCGAGACTGTCAAATCTGAGGCGAAAATTTTGTTGAATGCGGTTCGGCGCGATCGGGCAATGCCCATCATCGAACAATATCAATATATCGCAGCCGCCGCAGTTTTTGCCAATCCCGTTCCCGCCCTAGACTTATTAGCAACAACCGCCATCAGCACCCAACTCGTCATCGACCTCGGAGTAATTTATCAACAAAAATTCTCCCTAGACCAAGCTAAGACAGTAGCAACAACTTTGGCAAGCCAAATGTTCAAATTAGGATTAGTAGAAATCTCAACTCAAACCATTACTGGATTGCTCAAAACCAATGCTGTCACCTTTGTAGCCGGAGGCGCAGTGCAGGGAATTAGTGCAGCTTATTTTACCAGAATGGCTGGACAAAGTTTAATTGAATATTTCCAAAGTCGAGAACTGGAAAACACTGTCAATGGTAGTTTAAATATTGACCTGTTAACCAAAACTTTGCAAGCAGTATTTAAGCAAAATCAACAAATTTCCTTCTTGCAAACTTTCATCAACCAAATTGCGAGTCGTCTCTCGCCTCAAACATCTCAATCCCCAGCAGTTAATTCAGCAGTCAATTAAGTACAATAAAGCAACAGGCAAGCGGTGTCCTGAGCGAAGTCGAAGGGATGCCTGTTCCACAAGAGAATTTTGTGGATTGTGGAACGGGCATCTTGCCCGTTTCTTGGGAACCGAGTGAATTACAATCAAAGAAAGTTTGCACAATGATACAAACTCCACTAAAAACACTAACCTTTGAAGAATTCCTAGAATCCAAAGCAGAGAATAGATGCTACGAACTTCACGACGGGGCAATAGTTGAAATGCAGCCAACAGGAGAACACGAAGATATCACAGCATACCTTGTTCAACAATTTACACTGCTCTACACCCAACTGCAACTTCCCTACCGCATTCCCTCAAAAGTCGTAGTTAAGCCACAAGATAAAAATACAGGATATATCCCTGATGTTTTGCTATTAAACCGCCAAGCTTTAGCATCCGAACCCCTATGGTTGAAGTCAGCAACAATCACCCAAGGAACATCCATTCCGCTAGTTGTAGAAGTTGTCAGTACCAACTGGCGTGACGATTATCTAAAAAAGTTAGCAGATTATGAAATGATGGGAATCCTCGAATATTGGATTGCGGATTACGCTGCATTCGGTGGAATACGTCATATTGGCGACCCCAAACAGCCCACACTCTCAGTTTGCCAGCTTGTGAATGGAGAATATCGAATTACACAATTTAGAGGGAACGAGCGGATTATTTCGCCTACATTTCCCAACATGGAGCTCAACGTTGAGCAAATTTTCCGAGGCGGAGCTGAAGGTTAAATTTGTACTAAAATTAAGAAAGAACATTTACTTTCGATCGCAGTTCAACTATACTTGCTTAAAAAAGCCGATCGCCAATGGCTGACAAATCCACCCAAGAAAATCGCCTATCCCTTGCCCGCGCCAGCTTGCGTCAATCCCTGGCGCGCCATGCCCATTTGCGCCAAAGCAAAAAAAACTCCAATCCCAAATTAGAAGCAGCCCTACAAAATCAGTTAGACATCCTAACTTTCACCTCAGAAAAACTCAACCAAAACATCATTCGCATCGCCACCTTTGGTTTAGTCAGTCGTGGCAAATCAGCCGTACTAAACGCCCTTCTCGGTCAAAAAATCCTGCAAACAGGCCCTCTCAACGGCGTAACTCAGTGGCCGCGTTCCGTACGCTGGGCAGTACCTTTATCCCTGAATAACGACGAGTCAGGAGGGATACAAATCGAATTAATTGATACACCCGGAATAGATGAAGTTGGTGGCGAATTACGCGGAGAAATGGCGAAACAAGTCACTCGCCAATCAGACTTAATTTTGTTTGTCGTCGCCGGCGATATCACCCGCACCGAATATCAAGCACTATGCGAATTACAAACAGCTCAAAAACCACTAATTTTAGTTTTTAATAAAATTGACCTCTATCCAGAATTAGACAGAAAAGCTATTTATAAAAGTTTGCAAGCCCTGGGAAAGGCTGAACAGTTAGCAGCCGATGCGGCGACAGATAAATTAGATAGCGAAAATTTATCTCCAAACAATTCTGCGCCTAAATCTACTGCAAAAGCTACTCCTAAAAATACCAAATCTTTAGAAATAGTTATGGTAGCTGCGGAACCTGCACCGATGCAGGTGAGAGTTGAATGGCCTGATGGCAGAATCACCCACGAGTGGGAGTCGCCGCCACCACAGATAGGCGAACTCAAGCAGAAAATTTTGACAATTCTTAACCGAGAAGGTCGATCGCTCCTAGCACTCAATGCTTTAATTGAAGCTAGAGATGCGGAAGCAAATATAGCCCATCAAATTCTCAAATTGCGACAAACAGAAGCCGAAGATTTAATCTGGCAATTTGCGAAATATAAAGCTTTAGCTGTTGGCTTAAATCCCATCGCTTTCCTCGATGTCATGGGAGCAACTGTCGCCGATTTAGCCTTAATTCGCTCTTTATCCAGACTTTACGGTTTACCCATGACTGGTTACGAAGCAGGGAAACTTTGGCAAACTATTTTCTCTAGTGCTGGCGGCGTACTTTTGGGAGAATTGGGCAGTAGTTTTCTCTTGGGATTCGGCAAAAGCGCGGCCATTGCTGCTCCCCAAATCGGCTTTTCTACTTTTGCAGGAGTTGCAGTTACTCAAGCTAGTTTAGCAGCTTATGGAACCTATGCTGTCGGTCGCGCCGCCCAAGTTTATTTAGAAAAAGGCTGCACTTGGGGCCCGCTGGGACAAAATACGGTAATTCAAGAAATTGTCGGCACTATAGAACGTGATAAGATTACCGCTCGCCTACAACAAGAATTCAAAAGAAATTAGGACACGGCAGTGCCGTCTCCCTACAAGGTTATTTTGGGTAGGGAGACGGCACTG
>JAYTZD010000226.1:0-3651 GCA_043742065.1 Oscillatoriales bacterium | reverse complement strand
CCAGTCACCCGCAAACCTTCGCCGCCGTTTACAACCTCGACTTTGCAGCAGGAAGCTAACCGCAAGCTGAGGCTGGGGGCGCGGGAAACCATGCGAATTGCTCAAAGTCTCTACGAACGCGGTTTTATCACCTATATGCGGACGGATTCGGTACATTTATCCGAACAGGCGATTACCGCTGCCCGCAGTTGTGTCCAAGAACTGTACGGTAGCGAATACCTCAGCCCGCAGCCCCGGAAATACACAACCAAAAGCAAAGGTGCCCAGGAAGCCCACGAAGCTATCCGCCCCGCCGGTAGCACTTTTCGGACTCCGCAGCAAACTGGACTCGATGGGATTGACTTCCGCCTCTACGATTTAATTTGGAAACGGACTGTCGCTTCTCAAATGGCCGATGCGCGCCAAACTCACGTCACGCTACTAACTTTAGTGGAAGATGCCGGTTTCCGTTCCAGTGGCAAACGTATCGATTTTGCCGGCTTTTTGCGCGCCTACGTGGAAGGTTCCGATGACCCGGATGCGGCTTTGGAAGACCAAGAGGTGATTTTGCCGGCGCTGAAAGTTGGCGATAAACCTAATTGCAAAGATTTAGAAGCTGTTGGCCACGAAACTCAGCCTCCCGCCCGTTTTACCGAAGCTTCCCTAGTCAAAATGCTGGAAAGTGAAGGGGTAGGTCGTCCGAGTACCTATGCGAGTATTATCGGCACTATAGTCGATCGAGGTTACGCCAAATTGATCGCCAACGCCTTAATTCCCACATTCACCGCTTTCGCCGTCACCACTTTATTGGAAACACATTTTCCCGACTTAGTAGACACCGGTTTTACTTCCCGAATGGAACAAACCCTGGATGAAATTGCCACCGGCGAAGCGAAATGGCTGCCGTATTTGGACAAGTTTTATCGAGGGGAAACTGGACTGCAAACCCAAGTCAAAGAACAGGAAAGTCAAATCGATGCCAAAGTTGCCCGAACTGTGGTATTGGAGAATATTTCTGCTAAAGTGTGCATCGGTAAATACGGCGCTTATCTGGAAGCGGAAAGCGAAGAAGGGCCGGTAAAAGCATCGATTCCCCAAGATTTGACTCCGGCGGATTTGGACCCGGAACAAGTCGAGTTTCTGTTAAAGCAAAAGACTGAAGGCCCGGAACAATTGGGTCTCCACCCGGAAACTGGGGAACCGATTTTTGTACTGATTGGCAGTTATGGGCCCTACGTTCAGTTAGGAGAAATCACTGAAACTAACAAGAAACCGAAGCGGAGTTCTTTGCCGAAGGGGACGGACAAGGATACGATGACGTTAGAGATGGCTGTGAGCTTGCTAACTCTACCGCGCTTGTTGGGGACTCACCCGGATACGGGGGCGAAGGTGCAGGCTGCTTTGGGGATGTACGGGCCTTATGTGGTGCATGACCAGGGTAAGGTTGGTAAGGATTATCGATCGATCAAGGTTCCTGATGATGTTTTGACTATAACGCTCGATCGGGCATTGGAACTATTAGCGCAACCGAAAGCCGTTCGGGGTAGCAGCAAAACAGCAACACCTTTGAAGGAATTGGGCGCGCATCCAGAATCGGGAGAACTCCTCAATGTTTACGATGGCCGTTATGGGCCCTACGTCAAACACGGGGATATCAATGCTTCCTTGTCTAAGGATGAATCTGTGGAGAATTTCACCTTACAAAAAGCACTGGATTTGTTAGCAGCGAAGGAAGCAGCGGGCGGCGGAAAATCTAGCAAGTCGAAGAAGTCAACGAAGACAACTGCGGCGAAGTCGGAAACGGCGGCGAAGAAAACGACTACTGCGAAGAAAACCACTGCGGCGAAATCGGAAACTGCTGCTAAGAAAACTACTGCGGCTAAGAAAACAACTACTAAAAAGGCGGCGACTGCTACGGCGAGTAAGAAGAAAACAGAGTGAAATTAGTAAGGAGACGTTGAAATTAGTAAGGACACAGCAGTGCTGTGTCCCTACAAAACTCACGAATTAAGGAGACTTAACATGATTCTAAAGCTATATCAGGAAGTTGCTTTAACTCGTGACTTACCAGAATATCAACTCAGAGCAGGAGATATTGCCACATTGGTTGATTTTGTTCCTCATCCTAGTGGTGGTGAAGAAGGCTGTCTGTTGGAAGTATTTAATGCTGTTGGTGAGTCTCTTACAGTTATAGCCGTCCCTATCTCTACTGTAGAAGTTCTCCGCCCTGATGAAATCTTAACTGTTCGTTCTTTGGCAACAGCAGGTTAATATTAATTCACATCCAGGTTGTAGAAACCGTGGCATCGGAACATTTTGTTTTAATGATATAATCAAGACTATCCATGTAGTAATTGGAGTAATTGAATCACCATGATATCTGAACTTATGGTACAACCTTCCTACTGGATCGATAGCGAGATTTCGATGCAGAAAGTCAGAAATCTTTACTTATTCAAATTTACGGAAAACCTGCAAGCCAGATTAGAAGAACTAGCCGAGAGAAAAAAAGCTAATCTTTTAACTTCAGAAGAGGTTGTAGAATTAGCAAGCTTACTAGAACTTGATCGAATTTTCACCTTAATTAACGCTAAAGTTATAGCAGCCTCATGTCCGTAAACCGCGCTAATAGAAATTTAGTAAGAAGTAGAGCTAATTTTCTTTGTGAATATTGCCATTCAGCGGAAGAAAGTAGCTCTACTCTGTTTACGATAGACCATATTTTACCTCGCTCAATAGGTGGTAGTGACAAACTCTTCCTGATTGCGAAGCATCGAAACATAGACAACAGCCAAAGTTAGACGATTCCAATTAGGTTGATTGAGTGTGAATAGAATACCTCCAGCAAGTGCTGCCCAGCCTACGGGGCCGAGTATAAGCGCAATCCCCTGACTCATGCCCATATAAATTGCAAAAGGTAACGTAATCCCCAAAGCATTAGTTAGACCGCCCAGAACAGTGCTTGCCAACAGATACACCCCAAAACCACTCATTTTTGCAATGGTCATTACACTGCCGCTCAACAACCAACTTTCAAGAGCTGGATCGCTGCTATCTCTTTTCATCTCTATAACAAGCTTTTGTCGTTGCTCTGGTGAAAGTTGCTCCAGCATATTCTGAAACAGTTTGGTTACAACAGCAGTCTCAATCTCTTGGGTTTCTAAGTCGCGCCACTGACGACCGCTTAATGTAGTTGCCCAATCAATACTGATACGATCGGCAACATCTGTTACAACTTGTTTCCAAGAATCATTCCAGAAAAGTTGGCCAATACTTCCAGCTCTGAGATAGCGTACATGATTGCAAAGAATATCAGGAGCATCACCAAATGCCGATTCGGTCAGCTCTGCTAGGTTTTTTCGTTGCTCTTTTGTAGCTGATTGAACGATTTTGTAGAACTCTTGCATTGTTGGATCACCTCAAATATTCCACAAGTAGCGTACCATACCGTAAATTGCCCACACTGGAAAATTTTCATACTTTTCCTGATTAAAAATTGACCCATATCTAAACCATGAACTATATTAAAGACATGGATGCAGCAGACATGATCTAATCATGACATCCCGTTACCCACGAGGTCGAGGAATTCCGGTAAAGACGTTCTGAATACCAAGATTTATATTTTGGCGAAGGCTCCTTAAGGAGCCTTTGTTATTTTAGGGCTTCGGT
>JAYTZD010000225.1:0-15212 GCA_043742065.1 Oscillatoriales bacterium | reverse complement strand
GAAAACGACTGAGAGATTTACTGGTTACGTCTATTTCTAAAACCAAATCAGGCGGCGGATCTTGCTCCAAATTAAACTGGAGTTTTCCGCGAATTTTTGCCTCATTTTGGAAGTAGAAACAATTGTCTGGTTCTACCCCTGCTTTTTTGATTTCTCGCTTCCAAGTAGTTGAGCCTAAGCTTTCGTAATCTTTTTCCAACACTTCAGCAATATCTTGAATGGTAATGCCGATCGTTTCTTTGTAGTATTCATGTTCGAGTAGGGGAGTCATAATTTCTAAAGTTCCATTGTCATAGGCGAATCTAGCAGCACGGCTTTCGCCGAGATCCGCGAGCAAGTTCTCAAATTGTTGCCAAGTGATATTATACATAACAACTCGATCGGCACGAAGCTGAGTTAGTAACATAACTTTTTCTCAGAAGTGTTTAACAGATAATTCTATTATAGCCGAAGGAAGTTCGGCAACGGATTTGGCTCGCATCAAGGACATCCGCTTGACTGAAGAAACAAAGACACAGAAGAGAACAGAGAGTATTCATATCTCCTGAAAGAAAACTCAGTTAAATTCATCCGTGTCTCCGTGTCCAAATCCGTGTCGTTCTTTCTTTCTTCTGCTAAAATCCCATCGCTCCAGCTACCGCATCCAAACTTGGAGCAACTCCACTTTTAAACTGATTGTTGCTGTGATTAATTGCTGTATCCGGGTCTTTCAAACCATTACCAGTCAGCACACAAACCACCGTTGCTCCAGTCGGAACTTGGTCTTTTACCTTCAACAAACCGGCCACAGAAGCTGCACTCGCCGGTTCGCAGAAAATCCCTTCCTGCGATGCTAACAAACGGTAAGCGTCCAGAATTTCCTCGTCGGTGACAGCACTAAAACTGCCGCGACTGGCCTCGGAAGCAGCAACAGCCTGTTTCCAACTAGCCGGGTTGCCAATCCGAATTGCCGTCGCCAGAGTTTCTGGATTCGGCACCGGATGTCCCGTCACCAACGGTGCAGCCCCCGCTGCTTGAAATCCCATCATTCGTGGCAGGCGCGAACATTTTTTGGCTTGATGGTATTGACAAAAACCCATCCAGTATGCTGTGACATTTCCCGCATTTCCGACGGGAATGCACAGCCAGTCGGGGGCGTCGCCTAAAGCGTCAACGACTTCAAAAGCGCCGGTTTTCTGGCCTTCTAAGCGGTAAGGATTCACCGAATTGACCAAAGTCACCGGGTAGTTGACGGCCATTTCCCGGACAATTTCTAAAGCTCGATCGAAATTACCGACAATCGAAATCACTTCCGCACCGTACAGCAAAGCTTGGGCCAACTTGCCCAAAGCCACGTAACCTTCGGGAATCAACACGAAAGCGCGCATTCCCCCGCGTCGGGCGTAGGCGGCCGCTGCTGCGGAAGTATTGCCCGTACTGGCGCAGATTACCGCCTCGGCACCAGCCTCCTTTGCCTTGGAAATCGCCATTGTCATCCCCCGGTCTTTGAAACTACCAGTGGGGTTGAGGCCGTCGTATTTGACCAGGACGCGCACGTCTCTACCGATGAGAGCGGCGATCGCAGGTGCTGGAATTAAGGGAGTGTTGCCTTCTTGGAGTGTCACTACCGGCGTGGTTTCAGTCACCGGCAGGTAGGGGCGATAAGCTTCGATCAAGCCCGGCCAGCCGTAGTGTTTCGGCAAGACTGCGCGGGCAGTAGAGTTATGAGTAGAGTCAGTTACAGGTAGAATCAGGGTCACGATGTCAATGGTTTTGAGGCAATGGCCAAGGAATTTACACCAATTTTAGCTCGATCGGTTAATTTGATGTTTAATACGATCGGTTCAGGTTAAAGTAACTTAATGGTGTGAATGTGTAGATATGTCTACTCAATTACTAATGTCAAATAATTCTTCCACTCTTTCTAGGCCTCAAATCACGGCTAGCAATCCCGAAATGGCTAGTTCTCCTAACCTTGCGATCGGTTTTACCCGCAAAGTAGAGTCTGTGAAGTCCCCGTACCAAGCCGACCATCAAGTTAAATTTCTGCACCTGCAAGCAGAAATCGAATCTTTGCTGCTGCAAGTGCAAACCGTCAAACAACGACGTTCTATAGCCTACTCTCAGGTTGCGATCGCGCAAAATTCTGTTGATAGCAACAACAATTAGCAGCAACTCGTGCTAATTGTGCCGCCCCTGTGGTATAAAAAGTAAAGTTTTGTTAACCTTGTTTTTTTAACCAAAACCGCTAGCCATCTAATCTGGGGCTAGCGATAGTTAGGACTTGTTAAAACGCGCTTCTTAAAACGCGATCGCCTAAAGCTCAACTCGTCTGCCACTTGCTGGCAACGAGCTGAACCTTTACTGTGATTTTTTAGGCGCTAATTTTGTTAAGCCATCGAGATGGTATACGGAGAGTCGAAATTAATTTATGACAGCATCGATCGAAAAACCACTAAATTTGACATCGGCAAGTGACACTTCCAACTTGCGCCTCAAAGATATTCTCAAAACCCTGCCGCGCGAGGTATTCGTCAAAAACCCCCGCAAAGCTTGGACAAAAGTCATCATCAACGTTTTGCTAGTTGCTGTCGGTTACTGGGCGATAGCAGTATCGCCTACGTTTCTGCTACCCCTGATGTGGATTTTCACAGGCACCGGATTAACCGGTTTTTTTGTGATCGGACACGACTGTGGACACCGCTCATTTGCTAACCGCCGCTGGGTAAATGATTTAGTCGGACATTTAGCATTTTTGCCATTGATGTTCCCATTTCACGCATGGCGACACGGGCACAATTATCACCACAAGCACACCAACAAAATTGGTGAAGACAATGCTTGGCAACCCATGACAGCAGACGATTACGCTGCTGCTCCCAAGGTTTTGCAAATAGCTTATAGTTTAATATTCGGTCGGATGTGGTGGATTGGCTCGATCGCACATTGGGCAAAAGTCCACTTCATGTGGTGGCGCTTCAAAGGCAAACAACAACAAGAACAAGTCCGCTTTTCTGTGTTATTTGTTTTAATCGGTGCTGCGATCGTATTTCCCACATTAATTGCCACCACCGGCATCTGGGGATTCATCAAATTTTGGTTAATGCCCTGGATGGTTTACCATTTCTGGATGAGCACATTCACCATTGTTCACCACACCGCACCAGACATTTCATTCAAAGAAGCTTCAGAATGGAACGAAGCTCAAGCCCAATTATCAGGAACAGTTCACTGCGATTATCCCCGCTGGGTAGAGTTCCTGTGCCACGACATTAACGTCCACGTTCCCCACCACCTTTCAACTGCTATTCCCTGGTACAACCTGCGCCTAGCCCACAGTAGCTTGAAAGAAAATTGGCAAGCACACCTCTACGAAACAGAGTTTTCTTGGGCTTTAATGGAGCGAATTGCTGACAACTGTCACCTATACGATCCCGCTGGCGGTTATCAGACATTGGAAGCTTTTGAAGCTCAAACCAAGTAGTTATTGGTTGTTGGTTATTTGCAGTACCCTGAGCGGAGCGCCGCCCTGAGCGGAGCGCCGCCCTGAGCGTAGTCGAAGGGTCGAAGGGTCGAAGGGTCGAAATGTCTACTTCGACTACGCTCAGTGACCGGAAGTGCCGTACCCTGAGCGTAGTCGAAGGGTCATTGGTTAAGAATTCCCAATTCCCAATGACCAATTCCCAATTCCAAAATCCAAAATCCAAAATCTAAAATCTAAAATCGATTGACTTTTAACCCTAATAACTGCCGCAACGAAAGCGAAGTAGAAACCAAACTAATTGTCAGCTATCTACTGCCAAAGTTAGGCTATACCCCCGACAATTGGCACCAAGAAATAGCCTTTGGGAATATCCGTCTAGACTTCCTATCCTTCGCCACTCAAGTTCTCCCCATAGTCATCGATACAGACTCGCCGATGAGTGTAGTAATTGAGGCAAAACATCCCAGGGAAAATTTAGATCGTCACATCAGAAAACTAAAGCGTTACTTAACGAGTTTAAGCATTCGCTACGGACTGATTACCAATGCTAAAGAAGTTAGAATTTACGAAAGAGTCGCCGATGATATTCAGCTAGTTTTCAAATGTGCTGGACAAGATATTGAAACTAAAATTGATGAAATTTACGCTTTCGTTGGTAGAGATAGTTTAAAAGTTGTAAAAAATCCTGATAATCTTGAACTTGAAGATAGTAAAATTGACTTAATCAGTCCTGAGTTAACTAACGAAGTACCACTAATACCAAATAATTCCGCCACCGCAGAAGTCAGTCATAATCAAATCTCAGAACTGGAAAATACACCGGAAATAGTGCCATTTAATACAGAAATTAAACCAGAAATTAAATTAGATATAATTTTTCAAACCGCAACTCAAAACACCATGAAAATCATTGCAGTCTACCACAATAAAGGCGGAGTCGGGAAAACTACAACAGTAGTCAATTTAGCCGCCGCCCTCAGCAAGCAAGGTAAAAGAGTCTTGGTAATAGACTTAGATAGTCAAGCCAATACAACCTTTGCCACAGGATTAGTCAAATTTGACGACGAAGAACAAGATGATTTGAAACAAAGCAATATTCTACACATTTTGCAGTCAGAAGATTTCTATACAATATCAGAAGTCGCTAGAAAGTCTAATTTTTGCACTCCAGCAATAGATGTGGTTCCTTCCCATATTGATTTGATGCAATATGAAACTGAACTCAACTCACTGGATTACAGTAGAATGATTCTGATCCAAAAATTAGCAGAAGTACAAGATCAATATGATATTGTACTGATTGATACGCCACCATCCTTGAATTTTTATGCCAGAGTTGCGCTGATTGCAGCCGATTATTTAATTATTCCTTCTGACTTAAAACCTTTTGCGAATCAAGGATTAATTAATGTCAAAGATTTTATCAAAAAAGTTAATGGATTCAAGAAACAAATCGGCAAAAATCCTCTACAGGTTTTAGGTGTGCTTCCTTCCAAAATCTCAACAAATACAAAATTTGTGCAGTATAGTTTCCCTAAGCGGAGGGCAATCATTCCCAAACGCTATGGCATTGAAATCATGGAAAGCGTGATTTATGAAAGAGATGATTTGGCAAAGTGTGCAGAACAAACTCAGATGGTGGGAGATATGGAAATAGCCGATCCGATTTCGGTGCTAGACTTTAAGCCTGATTCATACTCAGCCCAAGAATTTGAAGAATTAGCAAGAGAAGTATTGGAAAAAATAGGTAAATAAGTAATGCAAAAATTATCTCCGTCGCTGGTAGCCGTAAAAAAGATTACATCCAAAGTTCCCCGTGCCAATTTTGCCGATCGCGATTTAGAAAAAGTCGCACAACTAATTTTAGAATTAGGAGGATTGATCAACCCCATAATTCTCCGCCGCAACGGTATGGATGCCTACGAGATAGTAGACGGAGACTTTGAATACTATGCTGCGGCGAAAGCTAGGGAAATCAACCCTATGAAAGGTGAGACAATCGGAGCATTTATCCTGGAACCGGAAAATGAAGAACTTCTGCTAGAGCAAGTTCAAGCGCTGAGAAAATGTACAATAACTGAAGATTTAGTTGAGAGTCCAGAAACCGGGTTTTTCTACGAAAATACTTCATCGCAGCCCGCAGATTCTATAAAAAACCCGGTTTCTTTGGTCGAAGTCCCTAATTCCTGTGAAAATGAAACTCCTCAATCATCATCCAGTTTAGAACAGCGGCTAACAAATATTGAAGCTCAGTTTGCAAGTCAAATTAATGAATTGAAAACCGAGTATGCTCGTGACAAACAGGTGTTAGCCCAGAGTCTACAAGAAATTGAAAACAAAATTAATCTGTTGAAATCAGAGTCGCCACCCGACAAACAGGTGGTGGTAGAGGTGATACCAGAAGTTGAAAACGTAACTTCCGAATCAATGTCGCTGTTGTCAGCACTCAATACTCTAGATAAAATTCAATTGTTGGCGAATTTTAAAGATGCTGGATTAAAGCCTCCAGTAATTCAAACAATCATCAAACAGCGAGGTGTGCGAGAGTTTACATCATTTGCAAATGTGGTGGAACGTGTTGATAAGTTAGGTGACAAAACCATGATTAAAATAATTGACAAGTGGCAAAAATATTCATAATATCAATTCCGGTTGCATAAGCGAGATGATAGTCGGACACGGCAGTGCCTTAGTCCCTACAATATTATTTTCGGGTAGGGACACGGCACTGCCGTCTCCTAATTTCTAAAAAAAGTAAAGATCAGTAAAGGAATGTATAATTATTGTCCCCCAGCCAGTTACACTCATCACAGTCGCTTTTTTTAGGAATTGCAGTAACTTTTGTCGATCGCCAGGGATGTCGCCCCACGTAAGCCGCGTAGATATACATAAATGCCTAAAACACTTGATTTTCATGACAAAAGAGGACTTGTAACAAGATGGATCGATCGCAAGATCAAAACCGAATAGTTGAATATTTGCGGATTAAGCCAATTAGTCACAGTCAAATTTACACTTCCCAAATTGCGATACCAGATTCTCTGCAAAAGGAAATTTTTCGCGATCGCCGTGAAGCTCTCAGGCGCAGTCTCATCGAACAAGGCAGCAATTTGATTCCTTTAATTGTACGCCGCACAGAAGCCTATAGCAACGAAGAAGAATACGAAGTTGTCTGCGGCGCTGATTGGTATACTATTGCTACAGAACTTGGCATCGATCAAATGTGGGCTTGGGTTTTTGAAATGAGCGACGAGGAAGTAGTTGCCGCTCAAGCAGAAATGGCACTTCTAGCTCCACAAGCAACTCAAAAAGCTCCACAAATTGAGACTTTATTTCAACAATTTGAGCTATCATTGCAACAAAAGGTAGAAAGTCTCACAAAACAAATAGAACAATCTGTTAAAAGAAATGAAGACTTGCTCAAAAAACAAGTAAAGGCTCTAACTCAGCAGAACATTGAACACGATCAAATAGAACAGATGAAGAGTTTGATCGCCAAAGTTGAACAAACATTTAATGCAAAGGTAGATAAATTGGCTAAAAAAATTGAGAAATCTGGTAACGATAATCCTCCAACATCTGCGGTTAGTTCAGAGATGAATCTTGAAGGTGCGTTAACACAGTTGGATGACTTGGAGCAATCACTGTCAATCAAATTAGAACGTACAATTGAAATAATTAATCAGTTTGTGGTCGATGCAATTAAAGACGTAGAAGACGATCTAAAAAATCAAATCGAAACACTCCGCAGCCAACTTGGATCGGACATCTATCACTCAGAAATACAGCGAGAAGTACAGCCCAAAATTCAGTCAAAAACCCAGTCGAAGAAGCAGTCGAAAGCGCAGGCGAAACCTCAGCTACCGCAGTTGCAATTGGAGTTCCAGTTTGAATCACAGTCTGAATCACAGTCTGAATCCCCGCTGGAAGACTATGATAGTTGTTCGTTGAGGCGCTTAAAGGCGATCGGCAAAGACCGGAAAGTCCGGGGCTACGCGCGCATGAAACGACCAGAACTTCTGGTAGCACTCAAACAAATTGACGGTAAATAAATTTGTCAAAATATCCAGATACCCGACTTCTTGAATAAGTCGGATATCTAACCGAGATCTTAAAACATTGCTAAAATAGAAGCACAACCTCTGACACCAAACCAAGCCGCCATGTTAGTTACCGCAGAATTAGCAACTTCCCAAGAACTCCCAAAACGTGCTATCTTTCCAACAGGCGATTTATACAGTGATGAACCTCCCTTGGAAACTGAACTGCATCTGCGACAAATCATCTTGCTTCTCCAATGCCTAGATTGGCTGTGGCGAGATAGAAACGACTTTTATGTAGCGGGTAATCTCACGATTTATTACAGTCAGAATCAACGTAAATCGCAAGACTTTCGAGGCCCAGACTTTTTTGTGGTACACGAAACCGATCGCAAACCTCGAAAAAGTTGGGTAGTCTGGGAAGAAGAAGGAAAGTATCCTAATATGATTGTAGAAATGCTGTCACCAACAACAGCTAATACCGATCGCGAATTGAAGAAAAAAATCTATCAAGACATATTTCGCACCCCTGACTATTTTTGGTTCGATCCGCATACCTTAGAGTTTGCTGGATTTCATTTGGTAGATGGCGCATATCAGCCACTCCCAGAGAATGCTGAAGGGCATTTGTGGAGTCAGCAGCTTAATTTGTTTCTGGGAATTCATCAGGAAAAATTACGATTTTTTACGGCTTCTGGAGAGTTGGTTCCTACTCCCGAAGAAGTGGCTGATTCTGAACGTCAGCAAAAAGAATTAGCTCAACAACGAGCAGACATGGAAATGCAACGAGCCGATCGCCTTGCTGCTAAATTACGAGAATTAAACATCGATCCTGATACAATTTAGCGATCGCGCTTTCATACACACTACCTCAATTTGACCTGGTTTCAAAATTAAAAGCTAAAATAGAAGCACAACCTCTGACACCAAACCAAGCCGCCATGTTAGTTACCGCAGAATTAGCAACTTCCCAAGACATCCCAGAACGTGTTATCTTTCCGACAGGCGATTTATACAGTGATGAACCTCCCTTGGAAACTGAACTGCATCTGCGACAAATCATCTTGCTCCTCCAATGTCTAGATTGGCTGTGGCGAGATAGAAACGACTTTTCTGTAGCGGGTAATCTCACGATTTATTACAGCCAGAATCAACGTAAATCGGAAGACTTTCGGGGCCCAGACTTTTTTGTGGTACTCGGAACCGATCGCAAACCTCGGAAAAGTTGGGTAGTCTGGGAAGAAGAAGGAAAGTATCCGAATGTGATTGTAGAAATGCTATCACCAACAACCGCGAATACCGATCGCGAATTGAAGAAACAAATCTATCAAGACATATTTCGCACCCCTGACTACTTTTGGTTCGATCCGCATACCTTAGAGTTTGCTGGATTTCATCTAGTCGAAGGTGAATACCAAGCGCTTCAACCAAATGCTGAAGGGCATTTATGGAGTTACCAGCTTGACTTATTTCTGGGAATTCATCAGGAAAAATTGCGATTTTTTACGGCTTCTGGAGAGTTGGTTCCTACTCCCGAAGAAGTGGCAGATTCAGAACGTCAGCAGAAAGAATTAGCTCAACAATTAGCAGATTCAGAACGTCAGCAGAAAGAATTAGCTCAACAACGAGCCGATCGCCTTGCTGCTAAACTACGAGAATTAAACATCGATCCTGATACAATTTAGCGATCGCGCTTTTGATGCAAATTCCCTGTGTTTAAGCTAGTTTAGGCGATCGCATATCCCGTATGTTGCCGAACGTGATACGGATGAAACCCTAAAACTATCATATCTTTAGGCACTCCTAATTCTACAAGTTCTGCGGTAATTCCCGTTTCTATACCATCTTGTTGAATCCAGATTTTGCCGTCAATAATTTCCACATGGACGATACAATCATGAATTCTTTTAGGCCCTTGCCAGCCATCGTGCATCAGTAAAAAATTGTTTTGTTCGCGATCGACAATAACGCTGTTCTTAACTTGTCCGTAACTGTTAGGAATTATGGCATAACTCTCTAAAATATTGTGAATAAATTGGCGATATTCATCTAGTCTATCCATCTTACAATTATCTCCTTTGATGAATCAAAAACAATTAGTTTGAGTCTTTTTTTTTGCAACAAAAGTTGTCCAATTGGCTCCGAGAAAATGTCTAGATAAACTTCTTCTCGAACAGCCAGATATATATTCCGTTCTGGTTCTGAGACTTCTAGGATATCTTCATAGACAATATACTGTCCCAGAGCTTCTTCTAAGTCATGCACCGGAGAAGCTGCTATAAAGCTTTTTACTTCTACAGCAATTTTACGACCTTGCTTTTCGGCAGCGAATGGTTTTTCTGCGCCCAAATCGACGTATAGGGAACGACCGCCAATTTCTAAGGTTAACGGATCGTTGGTTATCGTCCACCCGTCTTTTTCCAGGGCTATTCTGACATTATTGTGGTATGTGTCTTTTGCTGGCATATTTTAAGCTGAACCATCAACTGTCACCCTAATCATATCATAACACAATGCTTTCAAAACTCACAGCTCATCAATCAAAACTACTGACTCTCCTGTGTATCGATAATTTATGAATTGTCTTTCCTAATTGGCAATTCTATTATAAACTCCGTACCTTGATTCGGCACCGAAACACATTTCAATTTACCTCTGTGTTTTTCCGAGATTATTTTATAGCTAATATACAATCCCAAACCAGTGCCTTTCCCGACTGGCTTAGTTGTATAAAAAGGGTCAAAAATAAGATTTATGATCTCTTGTGGCATACCGCTACCATTGTCAGTAATCCTGATAGCTATATAGTTTTGATTTAAAATATTCGTGCTAATTTCGATGCGCGGCAAAGTGCCAAACTCCTTAATGTTTGTTTGAATCCTTTTCTCTGCCAAAGCATCGATCGCATTAGCAAGTATATTCATAAACACTTGATTTAACTCAGAAGCATAACATTCTACTTTCGGCAATTTGCCGTATTTTTTGATCACTTCAATACTTACATTTTCAGCATTGGATTTCAAGGAATGCTGCAAAATCAGCAGTGTATTATCCAATCCCTCGTGAATATCTACTCCTTTGACTTCAGACTCGTCCTTGCGGGAAAAGTTTCGCAAAGACAAGACAATCTTTTGAATACGATCAGTACCTATTTTCATCGAAAACAGCAGTTTTGGAAAATCTTCTATCATAAAATTTAGATCAATTATATCTATTTGATTTTGAATTTCTGCCACGGGAATTGGATAGAAATCCTGATACATTTTAACTAGATTCAGCAAATTTTCTGTGTATTGATTTACATAGGATAAATTACCACAAATAAAATTTACTGGATTATTGATTTCGTGAGCAACTCCCGCTACTAACTGTCCCAAACCAGACATTTTTTCACTGTGAATTAATTGAGCTTGTGTCTCCTGCAAATCTCGTAAAGTTTTTTCAACCTGTTGAGTTTGAACTCGTAACTGATCTTCTACTTGCTGCCGTTGTGCGATCACAGCATACAGCATCAAAGTGGTCAGCACAACAACCCCGATAAAAGACTGCAATAACACCAGAGATTCATTCAAATTCGGACGGGCAAAAGGCCCGCCACCTTTAACAGTGCCTAAAACTGCAATTGCCGAGACAATAAAGATTAATAATGTTGCTCCTTCTATGTCAAAGCGAAATACTGCCCATACCAGAAATGGAATCAGCATATACTCTACAGGATAGCCGCCACCAAAAGCAATTTTACCTACAGCAAGTACGAGCAGTATCAATATGGCAAACTCAGCCAATTTTACTTGAAATGATAGAGATTTTAAATGATTCAACTTAAGCTTATTTTTTTGCCTCATTCTGGTCATGCCGAACTCAAGCAAATATTTAATTGCATCTAAAAGTGGTTGGCTCCAGATTAATATTAGAGGTGTAAAAATTAGAATACCACCTAAATTTGACATCCACCATGTAAACCAGTTCATGCCCCAATCTTCCCAAGGGACAATACCCCGCACACAGAGAGTGGTAATGCCTACAGTCGCACTGATAATCGGGCCACCCATTCCGCCCATAACTACAAATTTGAACACATTTTTTGGGCTGTCGAACAAATGGCGCTTTCCGATAAACTTGTGTAGTAGGAAATTACCTAAGATTGCTGACAAAGTAGTTCCCACAGCGATGCTAGAGGCAATTGCGATTGAAATAGCAATAGAAGCTGCATTTGTTTTGTCTAAAAAAGCCCAAATATTCGCAAAAAATGAACCGATCGCAATTCCCGGCCAAACGCGATACCCTAGCATTAGCAGGGCTGCTAAAGCGAATCCGTCAGGTGGCCAAACAGGAGTTACATTGTCTGGGGTTGATGCCAAAAATCTCCCTAGTTCAGCGGTAATGTCGTATACAGCAGCGATAACCGTAACTGCTATCAGGTGCAGCAACCATTTTGGTAGCGATCGAAAATTCATTGATAAGCTTTGAAGTTGCTCCTACTATTTAACAAGATTCCGAAGAAATTGCCAACTTTTTGACAAAGTTGCCTCCGAGTATGATTCCAAGGTAGAAACAAGCAAAAAAATAGGGAAAATAAGGACTTTAAAAATAATGATTGTTTCTACGGATGTCTAGAATTCACCATAACTGAGTTCCGATCGCAAAATTTGGTCACAAGCAGATAAACGTCGTCAACTATGTCAAGATTAATCACAAGCTTAAATCAGCGATCGCCAAACATCCTCAATCTCAGCCAAGTGTCAAAATCCGACGCAACAAGTTCCAATGACTAATCCTATCTACCCCGGCATTGTTCTCAGCAACCACTACCGCATTGTCCGCGAATTGGGCCACGGTGGCTTCGGGCGCACCTACCTCGCTGAAGATGCTCACCGATTCAACGAACCCTGCGTTTTAAAAGAATTTGCCCCCCAAGTACAAGGGAGTTACGCTTTACAGAAATCGGAGGAACTCTTCGAGAGAGAAGCAGGAGTCCTTTACAAGCTGAAACACAACCAAATTCCGAACTTTCGCGAACTATTTCGGGTTAATATTAGCGATCGAGGTTATCTATTTCTCGTCCAAGATTATATACCAGGACAAACATACCGCTTTTTGCTAGATGCCCGCAGACGTAACGGTTCCCGGTTCATCGAGGCGGAAATCAATCAATTACTGATCCAGCTTTTGCCGGTGCTGGAATACACTCACTCTTTGGGGGTGATTCACCGCGACATCTCGCCGGATAACCTGATTCTGCGTTCGTCTGACGGGATGCCGGTACTAATCGACTTCGGTGGGGTAAAAGAAGTTGCGGCCACCGCAGAGTCTCTCTTCGCTGAGACTAACAGCACTCCCGCCCCCGCGACTCGGATTGGCAAACTCGGCTACGCCCCCGCCGAACAAATGCAGATGGGGATCGTTTGTCCTCACAGCGATTTGTATGCTTTGGCGGCAACGGTTTTGGTATTGCTGACGGGGAAGGAACCGCATCAGTTGCTCGACAGTTATACCTTGAATTGGAATTGGCGATCGCAATGTTCTGTCTCTCCAAATTTGGCTCTGGTGTTGGATAAAATGCTCGCTCACGGGCCGACCGATCGCTTTTCCTCAGCCCGCGAGGTAATGCTTGCTCTCTCTGGCAATCCGCCTTCTATGCCTCACTCACAGGCGACACCAACACCAATATTTCCAGCCACGCAAGCGCCGCCGGAGTTACAGTCGATACCTGTACCACCGCCGAAACTGCCTGGAATTCCGGTTTCAATGAGTAATATTCGGAGTCAAGAAAAGTTGCCTGCTTGGAAGATGGTTTTGCTGGTGGCGGCGGTGTTATCAAGTATGGGAGGAGTTGGCTGGTTGGCTGGTAATTATTTGTTGAATTTTCAATCTCCTAAAGTGCAGACTATTCCGGTAGCTACTGGCCCGAAACAGCAGCAAGAAGATGCTTTGCGCGATCGCTTTCAACGACTAGAAATTGACGATAAATTTTATAATGGTTACGTGAGTCTTGTGGACGAGACTTTCTATAAAAAATACCCAGAATTGGGAGGAAGGCTGTTAAAAGAAGGTGAGGGCGATCGCAATTGGCGCGAAAAGTGGCAAAAAATTGGTGACGAGTTACTTGACAAATTGGAAAATATCAGCAGTAATGCTAGAAAACGGTTGGGAAGTTATGACGCCAGTGATATCTCGCGCCGGAAAGCTGAAGTTAACAAGATCAATTTGAGCAGTCGCGCACTGAACGATTTGGCTGATGCTAAGTTTTTTCATTTGTTTCCAGAAGAGCGGCGCGATCGGGATATCCTTAATTTGGCGATCGGACAAATTTGGCAAGCAATTAGTAGCGACAGCCTCGAAGCCTTACAAGCCGGAGCAACTATCGAAAGCATAGAATTTGACAACCGAGCTTCTAGCAAAACCCTCAAAGGCAATCTCAAACCAGGAGAAGGGAAAGCTTACATAGCCAGACTCGCCCAAAATCAAACTCTGCGGGTGAATTTGCAAGCCCCCCGTAAATCTACTCTGCTATCAATTTATACTCCCGGACGAACAAAGGGAGGGCGGGCTTTGCTCGAAGATGCAGAGGGACTTAGTTGGTCAGGATTACTGAATGATGCAGGTTATTATGAATTCGTGGTAGTTTCTAAATCCTCAGAGCCTATTTCCTATGAGTTGAATCTGGCAGCGGAATAACTGCTATAGTGCTGACGCCAAAAACCCGGTTTATTCCAAAAATTATCACTTTTACGATAAATATTGACGCAGAAACCGGGTTTTTTGCCCCCCATGCCTCCAGGACTATGCTATTGACACTGAGGAAAACCCAGGTAATAATAGATAATAGTAATCAGGTGAGTTTTCAGGTTCAGAAAAAAATATGCTGAGATTTGCGATCGTAGCTTTAGTGACCTTAGAGTTAGTATTGCTGACAGCACTAGGTATGAATCCAGCCAATGCCACAGTCAGCAACCCCGAATTTTACAGTTGGAACTTTGCCTCTGTAGGTAGCAGCGAACTCGTTTGTAAAAAAATGGTAGTCGCACCCCAAGACATAGTTCTTCCGTCATCGCCTATGCAGGCGGTTAATATCAGTTCAGCTATTGTGGATGAAAAGTTTTGTGCGAAATCCACTAAGCCTTTGAAATAAGGTTGTGAATCAGTTTTTGCCGCTAGCAATCGAGTGACGATGTTGGCGGCAATTTTTATGGCCACACCTTATCATGCTTTTTACTTAGAATTTTATCATCAAAACTCATCTAAAACTTCTTCGTTTATGTCAGGAGAGAAATTTTTAGCTTGATTCATTTGTTCTTGCACCAGTTCTATTAAACGATTATTGCAGTATTCAGCAATTTCTGGGTAATTATCTGCGGTTTCTTCTAAAGGCGTTACTACGCAAGGATCGCTAATATCAATACCCAATTCCATTAACTTCCTAGTTTTCCCTACAGCTCTATCTACTACATCATCTTTTGTGTTTTTATGATCAGCTAAAACAAACTGTGTCATAGTATTTAACCTCGCAGCAGTTGACTGACTTGCACTAACGAAAGTAGGTTTCCTTGTATTTTATCACAACCACACGAATAGTGCATCAAAGAACGATCGCACTTTCCGTACCTCCTCCAACACTTAAAAAACAGAAAGTCCGCGCAGGCGGACTTCATTTGTCTAGCGCCAGACTTCAGTCTGGCTGACTAATCATATCAAATCCGATAGCATCG
>JAYTZD010000224.1:0-7143 GCA_043742065.1 Oscillatoriales bacterium | reverse complement strand
TTTTCCGATTCATCACATAATAAATCGCCCAAATAGCCATCGGCCGCAAATAGTGACAAGCCCGAAAAGTCCCCCCAGCAGTAATCGCTTCCGGTGTCCGAAACTGCAACCCATTCTCATAAATCTGTTTCACCACCGCATCCGTCAACTTAAATGCTTTCTCCTCCATTCCCATCTGCACCAAAAAAGCAGCCAACCCAAAATTAATCCCTGTCCAAACTTCCAAAGGATGAGTCGCATTCGGATTTTCCGGCGCACCATTCAGCATCACCCCATTTGCAGCCCCAAACTCACCATCTTTGAACTTCAAAAAGCAAGATTCGTACACTGTTTCTAACGCGCTAACTGCACATTCTGGCGGCACAATATCCGGCAATCCCAAGAGTTTTGCGTAAAATTGACCGCACAATTGATCCGTCATCACCACTTCGGAATTACTCTCGCTATCCAAACGGTAATATTGACCATTCCAGAGTTTTTCTTGATAAGTTGGTTTGGCTTGTTCCAGCCAACTGTGATATAATGCAATCTTGGCTTGAGGATTGGGAATTATGTCTGGCGCTGTGTCTTCTAAGATTTCACCGATCGCGATCGCACTTTCCAACGCAGCCAACCACAAACCACCGCAATAGGCACTAATCCCCCGCATTTGCCAATCATCAAACGTCTGATCCGGTGCCCCTGAATTCTCCGGGATGCCATCACCATCCTCATCAAAGGTTTTCAGATAAGCCAAGGCCTCAACAATTGCCGGCCAACAATCTTGCAAAAACTCATAATCCTTGCTCCCAGTCAACAAGAAATCCCGATAAACCTGCAACACAAAATCGCAAGGCAAATCCTTCCACAAATTGCAATCTTGATAGCTAGTATAATTCGTTTTCTCCCAAGGATGTTCGTTCGGAGCACCCAAATCGTGGGGAGTCGCGCCGACAGCTTTTCTAATCGCCGATGCTTGATTCCAACCAACAATTCTCGGCGTATCATCTCCAGCAGAAATTGCCCGCGCAAAAGCGATAATTACCGATTTTTCTAATTCTGGCCACAGCATCAATAAAGCAAAAGAACCGTAAAGACGCACATCTAAACTTTCATACCAACGGTAATCTATGCACTCCAAAACTCCAAATTGACCCTTCGGATCGCGTTCATCCGCCGCACTCCACAGTGTACCGCCGTCAGTTAAGATATACAGTTCATTAAACAGCGCCATTTTGAAACTATCAGTCAAATCTTCCCGTGCCAAAATTGGTTTTTGCCAAGCTTCAATACTTTCGCGCCAAGTATCAGAATGCTTCATTGCGGTGCGAATGATTGGCCAAGCATTTTTGCCATTGCGCCCAAAGAAATCTGTATAGCGACGATAATACTCAACTCCCGGTGCAAACTCGGTCACGGGCAAATCCCATGATAAGATAAAGGGAATCTTGCGAGTTTTTCCGGGTCGAATTGTAAACCGGACTGCGATCGCACAAGCCGATCGTTCTCCAGGATTACAGGCTGTCTCGTCTTTGTCATCCAACAAACAACCATCACCAGAAAAGTTCTGCCAGATGTCATCGCCCTTCCCCGCCGGATTCCAGCGAGTTTGATAGAATACTTCTACGGCTGGATTGGTGATAGTTGCGATCGCCCATTGTCCATCCCCTTCTTTTGGATTATCATCAGCATTTAAGCGCGTCATCACGCAGCCAATCCGGTGAAAATCTTCCACCAACAAATTCATATTTCCGCCACTTTCTCCCCACCGAGGTTGATAGTCATAGGCCGGACTGCCATCATCTCGAACCTTGATTTCTGGGGATTTATTCGCATTAGTAAACCAGCCGACTATATTCTCCCAAGTTAACATGATGCTGAGAGTAATCGGCGCATCTGTAGGATTGTGCGCCACCCATTCAAATATGGCAACTGGGTAACTGCTTTCTTGATAGTTATTCGGCAAAATCGGCGAAAATTGTTCGCAGCTTAATTCTGCCTGAAACACATTTTCATAAACAAACCAACAGCGCGGATACAAAGCATGATAACTCCCGGAAGAATTAGACTCTTCCCCGGTTCTTTCTTCTTCTTCTTCCCTTCTTCCTTCTTCCTTCTTCCTTCTTCCTTCCGATGGATACCATTTCCAACTAGATAAACTGCCATCTTTAGGCTGCTCAGTACACAGTGCAAAAGCTTGTTTCTTGCCACCAGATTCTTCAAAAACACTGAATTGACAAGCGGGCAAACTATTAAAAATGTGCTCGCCACCGTCGATGTGCCAGAGGTTGAAATCTCCACGGGGCGATCGACCAATGCACCCAGCACCGAAGCCACCCAGAGGCATTCCGTGCCAAGGGCCGTCGTCGAGATTGCTGGCGTAGCGGACTGTGTAGGGGTGATCCCAACCGAGGCCAATGGCGCGTTTCCAGGTGTGTGGAGGGATGTTTGGATTGGATGTGCGATCGTTCATGATTTGATTTTGGTGGCAAGGGCGATCGGGCAAATTCCGGCAGAGCCTTAATAGTATATATAGGACTTACGCAAAAAACGCGGTTTCTGATTAAGATTTTAGTAGATATCGTAGGGTGCGTCGCCATCAGTTATCTACTTGAGAAGCTGAAAAATCTGATAGCGACGCACCCTACAAGGGTTCTCGTTACCGACAATATATCGCCTAAGCTTAGATTGACAAACTCCGCAGGTATAGTTTAACATTTAATTAAATGCTAATTTAATGTCATAATTATGATTAACCTTTCAAGAGACATACATTCTCTCACCGATTTCAAACGTAATACGACTGAGTTTGTGCAGCGGCTCAAGCAAACAAAACATCCTTTAGTTCTCACTGTCAACGGGAAAGCAGAGTTAGTTATTCAAGATGCCGAATCCTATCAGAAGCTTTTAGATGCGGTTGAGTTATTGGAGACTTTAAAGGGAATTAAACTGGGTTTAGAACAAATGGATCGAGGGGAAGGAAAAAAAGCGGAGGATTTTTTTAATCAACTGTTTGATAAGTTAGACAGTTAGCCATGAATCAGAAATATCAAGTAATTATCCAACCCGCAGCACAAAAAGCAATCGAGGAATCTTATTTTTGGTTTAGTAATCATTCTTCTCTGAAGGCTAGAACTTGGTTAGAAGGATTGTATAAAGCTACCTTATCGCTAGAAAATATGCCTTCTCGTTGTTCTTTCGCCTTTGAGAATAATTTTTTTGATGAAGAAATCAGACAACTGGTTTACGGCAAGGGACAAAATGCCTATCGGATTCTGTTTACGATTGTTGATGATAGGGTTCATATAATTTTCGTGCGACACGCTTCTCAAAAACCGATGATAGGTGAATCAGATGAGGAAGGTAATAGCTGATGAAAGAAAATATCTGGATTAACATTTTAGAAGCAAAATTAATCTTCAGGAGACGGGAGAATTGGTTCAAGTTGAGTTAGAAGTTCAGGAAGCTTAATTTGTACAACATCCCAGATTACATCAAAATCAACTTGGTCATATTTATGAATCAACATATCTCGCATTCCAGCTATCTCTCTCCAAGGGATTTCTGGATGTTGCTGACGCAAATCTTGAGATAGCCGTTTGGTTGCTTCGCCAATAACTGCAATCTGGTAGAGAATGGCTGATAATTTTTCATCATTCACTTCGAGATCAACTCGACTTATATTATCCGTGTAACGCAATATTCGTCTGGCTGCTCTTTCTATATCAATCAGGGATTCGTTATCTCGTAGCATAAATCACTTGTGCCGAATCTAAAATAGTTTGACGACGTAACCAATTCTCGCTTTTTTCCAGGGCTGTTTTGATGATGAAATCTACTTCACGGATAAACATTG
This sequence comes from Oscillatoriales bacterium, assembly GCA_043742065.1. GTDB lineage: Bacteria > Cyanobacteriota > Cyanobacteriia > Cyanobacteriales > Microcoleaceae > Microcoleus. The sequence continues at coordinate 3,308 of JAYTZD010000224.1, read as the reverse complement.
CTTTTAACTCATCTTGCATTTGTAAGGTTTCAGTCAAACCCCGTTTAGCTTCTGGTGAAAAGGTCACTAACACATCGATATCACTATCAGGACGAAAATCTGATCGCAAAACAGAACCGAATACAGCAAATTCAATAATCTGCCAACGCTGACAGAACTTAATAATCGCTTTTTCCGAAACTCCTAACCGTCTCTCCAGAATATTTTGTATCCCCATCGGGGTAATAAATTCTACAGTCATTGATTCAAACTCCTAAATTTTGTCTAAATCCTATATGTAGTTTAACACGTCACTTTATCGCGGCAGAATATCATCTAACCGAAGTTCCAAGCTCTTTAACAGAGGAGAAATAATCTGCTGTCCGAGTCGAAACTGTTCCTGAACATAATCTTGGTCAATCAGTTGACAAACTGTGATAGTAGGTTGCTTAGGTTTACCGATAAAAGCCACGCCTCCCAATCCACGATAATCAACAATCCAATATTCAGGAATTCCTAAAAGAGCATATTCTTCAACTTTTCTGGCGTAATCTATTTCCCAATTAGTGCTGACTACTTCTACCACCAATTTAATCGATCGCCCAAATGTAATCACAGGCTCTTTTTCCCAGAGGGGTTCGCTGACAAGGGCGGTTTCATCTAACACGACAATATCGGGACGGCGGGCAGTAGCTGCGCCTGCAAATGGACGGATTAAACAAGTGCGCGGAATGAACCAGGGTAGTTTTTCGGCTGCGAGGATGATGCCGATTTGAGTTGCCAGTTTACCGCCGACGGTTTCGTGGGGGCCTGTTGGTTCCATGTCAACTAATTCTCCGTCAGCGAGCTCGTAGCGGAAATTGTCAGAATAGCGATCGAGGAATGTTTCAAAGGTTAGAAGTTTTTGCGCGGTGTAAGTCATTAGAAATCAATACTTTTTTGCTTGATTTTAATTACCATAGTTTAGCATTGATGAGACTATTTACTACACTTTTATCTCACCAAATCCCAAATCAGTGCCTTTCCCAGCATGAACTAAAGCCAACTTTTCGTAACGCTTAGCGTGCTCGATTAATTCCGCTGCTTCCTCCTGGGAAACATCCCGCAATCGCTTCGCAGGTACTCCCGTAACTAGAGTGTAAGGCGGCACATCCTTCGTGACAACAGCACCCGCACCGACGATCGAGCCTGTTCCCACCCTCACGCCATCCAGGACGATCGCGCCAATGCCGATCAAACAACCCCGTTCAATGTAAGCTGAGTGAATCACGGCTCTGTGTCCGATCGTCACAAAATCTTCCAAAACCGTCGGTTTCCCTGGATCGCCGTGTAAAATAGCTCCATCTTGGATATTGGTACTAAGCCCGATCGCAATTAGCTCCAGATCCCCTCGCACCACCGCCCCGTACCAAATACTCGCCCCCGCACCCACCTCTACCCTACCCATGACAACAGCGTTTTGGGCCACAAAAGCAGCTTGGGAGACATCTGGAATCGGCCAATAGGAAGGAAGTGTAGTCAAAGGTTTGTTAAGATTGCTCATTTTTTGGTCGATCGATCTACTTTTAACAGATTAATCAATTGTCGATACAAGATATAATAAAAGCATTTGGGACTTTTGCAGAGAAAAATTTTAGGGACGCACTACATGATCGAAGTAGCCTTGCAATACCCGATGTTTGGCCCGGAAATTCAGTGTCCCCACTGTCGCCAAACGATTCCGGCTCTAACCCTCACGGATGCCTATTTGTGTCCGCGTCATGGGGCGTTTGAGGCAGATCCAAAAACGGGGGATTTAGTTCACCTTCAGTCTGGGCGACACTGGCGCCACTGGGAGGATGAGTGGTATCGCCAGCACACTCATCCGGATGGAATTCGGTTTGAAATTCACGAAGCGCTCGATCGACTTTATACTCAAGGCTATAAAGCAACTCGCATCATTATTGCCCAACGCTATCGGGAATTAATCAGCACTTATTTAGAACGTACTACATCTTCGCGGGGTGAATCGGAGTCGTCGATGCCGAAGCTTTACGGTTTACCTGTGGATTTTAGCGCGGAATCCCAGGAGGAAAGTTGTTGGGATGTGATTAATTTTGATTTGGAAAAAGAGCCTGGAGTTCCAATTCGATATCCCTATTTTCGGTTGTTTGAATAGTTATTAGTCATTAGTCATTAGTCATTAGTCATTAGTCATTAGTCATTAGTTGGTTCCTGTTACCAATTAGCAATTCCCAATCCCCCAATTCCCCAATTCCCCAATTCCCCAATTCCCCAATCCAAAATCTAAAATAGAATGCACCATGCTTCGATTCGTACTGCTAATATTCACCGGGCGATCGCCTTTTACGAACAGTTAGGATTTACTGTGAGCGATCGCTTTACCACAGGTTACACTCTAGCCTGTTGGATGGAAGGCCTCAACGGACGCATCGAACTCATCCAAATCCCGGAACCAAAACCCGCGCCTGATGCTTTCAGTGACGAGCATTATGTTGGATACTATCATTTATCCTTTGATTTAACTGAGGTGACAACTGACTTGCCTAGTTGGTTGCAGTCTCTCAAAGAACGGCTTGAGAAAGCAGCTTCTGAGGAACCAAGCCAGTTTCAGCCGTTGAAAGTTCTATTAGAACCGACTCAACAGGCGATCGGGCAAAATGTTTACGAAGTAGCATTTATTGCCGATACAGATGGTTTGCCTTTGGAGTTTATCCGGCGGATTAATTAGTAGAGAAGAGGATACGGCAGTGCCGTGTCCCTACCTAGAGTGTCGTAGGGAAACGTCACTGCCGTGTCCTCTTAACAATATTTTTCTCAAAAATAGCTATATTTTATTTTTTACCATACAATATGAACACCTATTCATACTATCATATGTTTGGATAAACCCAGGAAAAACCATGCAAAAAGCCAAGTCCAGCGATTCCGGCTGCTGCGGTGACGATGACCACCATGAGAATCATAACCATGACCATGACCACAATCACGACAACGGAGATTTTGACCTGAAGCAAGAATTGATTCCTGTGATATTGGTGGTTGTACTATTTGTCGGCGGTTTAATTTTTGAAGAAACACTGCACAACACGCCCTATTCTATAGGTGAATATCTGGTTTTCATCCCAGCCTATCTTTTGAGTGGATGGAATGTTTTAACCAGTGCGGGGCGCAACATTCTGCGAGGTAGAGTGTTTGATGAAAACTTCTTAATGACTATAGCAACACTGGGGGCTGTAGCCATTCATAAATTGCCCGAAGCAGTCGGGGTGATGTTGTTCTTCAAAATCGGAGAACTTTTTCAAGAATTTGCGATCGGGCGATCGCGT
>JAYTZD010000223.1:0-1751 GCA_043742065.1 Oscillatoriales bacterium | reverse complement strand
GGTTTTCGTCTGGATTGGCGATCGCCCCTGCTTCTAAAGCTGCCATATCTTTGAAAGCTTTGTCAAACTTGGGTTTCATTGTGGCGTAGAGCGCATCGTCGAATCCCATGCGACTGATATCGAGGTAAAGCCCCAATCCAGAGTGATAGTAAAGCCAGTCTTGGTAGCGTTGCCAGAGTGCTGTGGCATCCATAGGAATTCTCTACAATTTTTATAATGTTCGATCGGCGTCATCGGGAATCCACCAATTGTAGTTTAAAACTTACCGAAGAACACCTTTTTTAAGAACAGGCAAGATGCCTGTTCCACAAAGAGTCAGTTTTCCTGTGGGGCTTGTATTCATTTTTTACTTTATTCAAGTATAAATACTTAATGTTGTAGAATATACAGATATTAGAATTCAATTGCTATCCAAGAACCCATTGACTATGCTTACTCTCTCTCCCGAATTACAAAAAAGATTAGCAACTCCGCTGAAAATAGGCGACTTTGAAGTGAACAGCCGCGTGCTGCAATCACCTTTATCCGGCGTTACAGATTTGGTATTTCGCCGTCTAGTGCGCCGCTACGCACCAGATTCGATGATGTATACCGAAATGGTGAATGCTACGGGTTTGCACTACGTCAAGCAACTGCCGAGAATTATGGAAATTGACCCAAACGAACGTCCGATTAGTATTCAATTATTTGACTGTCGCCCGGAATTTTTGGCAGAAGCGGCCGAGAAGGCAGTGGCAGAAGGAGCGGATACAATTGATATTAATATGGGTTGTCCAGTTAACAAAATTACTAAAAATGGTGGCGGTTCTTCCCTACTACGAGCACCCGAAACTGCGGAGGCAATTGTGCGCGCAGTTGTGGAAGCGGTAGATGTTCCTGTGACTGTCAAAACTCGCATCGGTTGGACTGACAAAGAAATTAATATTTTGGAATTTGCCAAACGGATGGAAGATGCGGGCGCAAAAATGATTACTGTCCACGGCCGAACTCGATCGCAAGGTTACAACGGCCAGGCAAAATGGGAGTGGATTCGCCGTGTTAAGGAAGTTTTGTCAATTCCAGTTATTGCTAACGGAGACATTTTTTCAGTTGAGGCGGCCATGCGGTGTCTCGAAGAAACTGGTGCGGATGGAGTGATGTGTTCGCGCGGAACTTTGGGCTATCCATTCTTGGTGGGAGAAGTCGATCATTTCATCAAAACAGGTGTGGAAAAGATAACTCCGACACCAATTGAACTGCTCGAATGTGCTAAGGAGCATCTGCGGGCGTTGTGGGAATATAAAGGTGAGAGTGGTGTCACTCAAGCGCGTAAACACTTAACCTGGTATGCTAAGGGTTTCCCTGGTGCTGCGGAATTGCGGGGTTTGTTGGCTGTGGTAGAAACTGTTGAACAAGGTTGTGATTCGATCGATCGCGCGATCGAGCAATTACCCGCAAGTTGAAATAAACTGAGATATTGCATTATCAGCAACAGGCAAGATGCCTGTTCCACAAGAAAACTGACTCTTTGTGGAACAGGCATCTTGCCTGTTCTTAAGAAGAGTGCAAGTTGAAATAAACAAAGCCCGCCGCTTCGGGCTAAAATTTAATACATAGTTAAAAATTTGCGTGGGGTAAATATGGACTCATTAAAAGGGCGAGATTTATTAAGTCTGGCAGATTTAAGTATTGACGAATTAAATTATTTACTGGATCTAGCAGCCAGTTTAAAATCGGGAATGGTCAAGCTGAAACGTCCTAAAGTTCTCGGC
>JAYTZD010000222.1:0-15319 GCA_043742065.1 Oscillatoriales bacterium | reverse complement strand
GCATCTATCTTAAACTCCAACTGCACATTATCCATCTTCAGCAGCTTTTGATACTGCTTAACCAAAGCATTGCGCGGTTCCGTCAAAATCGCCATCAGCGTTTCCTCATCCAGCGGATCCAACACCGCCGCCACCGGCACCCGCCCAATAAATTCAGGAATCATCCCAAACTTCACCAAATCATCAGGTTCCAGTTGCTTGAGGACATCAGCAGCCCGCTTTTGTTTCGGCACAAGTTCTCCCGGCTGAATAAAACCCATTGACTTTTTACCAGTTCTCTGTTCTATCACTTTTTCCAGGCCAACAAAAGCACCACCACAGATGAACATGATATTGCTAGTATCAATTTGGATGCAGTCTTGATACGGATGTTTGCGGCCGCCTTGAGGTGGTACATTAGCGATCGTCCCTTCCAACATCTTCAACAGCGCCTGCTGCACCCCTTCCCCCGAAACATCCCGCGTAATCGAAGGATTTTCGCTCTTACGGGCAATTTTGTCAATTTCATCAATATAAATTATCCCGCGCTGCGCCTCTTCCACATCCATATCTGCCACTTGTAAGAGGCGCAGCAAAATATTTTCCACATCCTCGCCAACATAGCCCGCTTCCGTCAGCGTCGTCGCGTCAGCCACCGCAAAGGGTACTTCCAGCATCTCTGCCAAAGTCTGAGCCAGTAGCGTTTTGCCGCAACCAGTCGGCCCGATTAACAAAATATTTGATTTTTGCAGTTCCACCTCTTCCGGTGGGTGCTTACCGCTATTTTTGCTATGAATAAAACTGAGGCGCTTGTAGTGGTTGTAAACCGCCACCGACAACACCTTTTTCGCCTCATCTTGACCGATGACATTTTCATCAAGGTAATTTTTAATTTCCCTCGGCTTGGGAATTTGGCTCAGAGACAGACTTTTGCCGGAATTGGCGCGGCGCTTAGTCGTTGTTTCTTGCTTCGGGGGTACCGCCGTCGCCGCCGGTACTGCGCTGGAGTCAAACAACTCCTCATCTAAAATTTCATTGCACAAGTCAACACATTCATCACAGATATAAACTCCTGGCCCTGCGATTAACTTGCGTACCTGTTCTTGAGACTTGCCACAAAAGGAACATTTTAGATGGGAGTCGTATTTAGACATAAAAGCCTCTTAATTCAGTGGAGTGACATTCTGCTATACAAAAACTAGACAAGTCTAGACATTTGCTTCTTACTTCATCGGGAGCATGGGAGCGGTTATCCCTCAGTAAGCTTTCACGGTTTAGCCAACCGTGATAAATTAATCGCTGCATTTAAATCCCTGTCCATCGAATAACCACAACTTCCGCAGTTCATCGTCCTTTCTTTTAGTGGCATATCTTGAATGTGTCCACAACCTGAACAGGCTTTGCTCGATGGGAACCAGCGATTAGCAACGATTATCTCACAACCAAACTTTTTGGCTTTATATTCTAGCTGACGCTTAAATTCATGGAATCCACAATCAGCTATTACTTGGGCTAGCTTGTGATTCTTTAGCATCCCACCTACATTTAAATCTTCTACTACTATTGTTGCGTGGTTTTTGCATAAGTAAGTAGTGATTTGATGCAGAGTGTTGTTTCTAAGGTTGGCTATTTTTGCGTGATGTTTCCCTAACTGGACTTTAGCTTTATATCTATTTCCAGAACCTTTTACCTTTCTGGCAAGAACTCTTGATAATCTCTTGAGTTTTACGAGATGTGCTTTATAGTGCTTTGGGTTCGGAAATACTACGCCAGTTGAAAGTGTAGCCAACTTTTTTACTCCCAAATCAACTCCTACAACGTCATGACTTTTGACCGTTGGTTCGTGACTTTGTTCGTAAGCAAAAGCGATAAACCAACTGTCGGCAGTACGTGAAATCGTGATTGACTTGCAAGTTGTGTCAGGCAATCCTTCGTGGGTTTTTACCCAGCCGATTGTCGGCAACTTTATAGACGTACCGCCCACAGGGATGGGTTTGCCACTTGCATCAATCGTGAAAGAGTCGTGATGTCCTTTTTTTTTGAATTTGGGGTATCCACCTTTTTTTGAAAAAAATCTAGAGAAGGAGTCTCCCAGATTATCAAAGGCGTATTGAGTTATCTTCTGGCAGATTCCGTTCTCTTTTATCCATGTAAACTCAGGTTTCACATGATTGTTGAAGAATTTCTTGAGCAGGTATTTATTGGGCTTTAATCCATCTTTATAAAGATTGCTCCAAGTCGCCAATCCCCAGTTATAAGTAAACCTAGCTATTCCAGCGTGCTTACTCATGACCGTTTCTTGACCCTTATTTAGCTTTAGCTTTGTTTTGATGGATAAAAGCATTGCTCGACCTCATTATTGATATTTCGCTCCTAAGCAGTGTCTTTACTGACAATTCAAGCTTTTTGCGAATTCCTGTGGTTTGAACAAAATGGTATATCGTAGATTTGTCTACAAGTGTACCACCTTGTTTATTTAATCGCTAGCTAGGTACTAGCTCCCGCCACCGGAAGATTTTCCTTAGCGATGACTTTATCGACCAATCCATAATCTTTGGCTTCAGCCGCTGACATGAAAAAGTCGCGCTCAGTATCAGCCTCTAATTTTTCGAGCGATTGACCTGTATGGTGGGCTAACAATTCCGTCAGCTTACGCTTATGATAAAGGATTTCTTTGGCTTGAATCTCAATATCAACTGCTTGACCTTGAGCGCCTCCCAGTGGCTGGTGAATCATAATTCTCGAACTGGGAAGGGACATCCGCTTACCATGAGCTCCTGCTGTCAGCAGAAATGCGCCCATACTTGCAGCCAAACCGTAGCAAATCGTTACCATATCCGGGCGAATTTGCTGCATGGTGTCATAAATTGCCATGCCGGCTGTCACCGAACCGCCGGGGGAATTGATGTACATTTGGATGTCTTTTTCTGGGTCTTCGGCATCTAGAAACAGTAGCTGAGCTACTATCGAGTCTGCCACTTCGTCAGTTACGGGGGTTCCTAAGAACACGATTCGTTCCCGCAGCAGGCGCGAGTAAATGTCAAAGGCTCGTTCGCCCATCCCCGACTGTTCGAGTACCATCGGCACTACGTTGCTGGGGTGGTCGCTGACCTCAAAATTGTTATAGCTTGTGATTAGGTAGTTAGAAGATTGAGATACAACCATAAGACACCAGTCAAGGATTATAGACTATTTACGGCTGATTTTGCTTGAAATTAAGCCGCCAGCTTTTAACTATTATGACTTACCAGGACTGAGATTGGGGAATTGGGAATTGGGAATTGGGCATGGGGCATGGGGCATTGGGCATTGGGCATTGGTAACAAGGAGTTAGTAGCTGTCTCTCTCCCACTCTCCCCTTCTCCCACTCTCCCACTCTCCCACTCTCCCCTTCTCCCCCTCTTCCTTCTTCCCTCTTCCTTCTTCCCTCTTCCCTCTTCCTTCTGGTACTACTCTTCTCCTACTACTTCAACATCGACAACCGTGGATGCTTCTGAAGTTTCCGCATCATCATCATCGGATTCATCTACTGCGGGAGTCAGAGAACCTTCTGGTACGAGTTCGATTGTCCCCTTTTCTTCCAACCAGGTGAGGGTTTTTTGTTTGATCAAGTCTTCTCGGACAAATTCCTGCAACCTTTCAGGGTCAAAATTTCCTTTGGGAAACTGCTGTCTGACTCTGGCTACTTCTGCTACGATTTCTGCTTGTTCCACAGACAAAGATTCCAGCTTGGCTATTTCTGCTAGGGCTAGAGATTGCTTGATTTTATCTGTGGCTTCTGGACGCAAGCGTTCCCGCATCGGCCCCATATTGTCTTCGGTAAACAATTGGTTGATGTCTATGCCATAATTTTTCAATTGGGTGGCTTGTTGATTCAGCAAGAAATCGACTTCGCGATCGAGCATTGTTTCGGGAATTTCTACTTCTACTAGCTGCACCAGTGCCTCTAATATGGCTTTTTCCTTGTTCGCTGTTATTTTGCGCTCTTGGTCTCCTTTGAACCTGGTTTCGAGGGATTCACGCAGTTCTGCTAAGGTTTCAAACTCGCTAACTTCTTGGGCGAAGTCGTCGTCCAATTCCGGCAATTCTTTTTCCTTAAGTTCTTTGAGAGTAATTGTAAAGACTGCGGGTTTTCCGGCTAGTTCTTCACTGCTATACTCATCGGGGAACTGGACAGAGACTTCTCTGGTTTCTCCTGAATTCATCCCAATCATGCCTTGGATAAATCCAGGGACAAATTGATTTTCTGATAGTTCTACTTGGAAGTCTTGTGCTTCGCCACCGGGAATTTCTGCGGGTGTTTCGCCTTCGGGTGTATCTGCAAATTTGCCGGAGAAATCAACTAAAGCCATGTCTCCTAGTTGAGCTGGTCTGCCTTCTACGGGGATTAAAGCTGCTTTGTCCGATCGATATTTTTGCAATACTTCATCTACTTGAGCTTCATCATAACTAGCTTCTTCGGCTTTCAGCTCCAAGCCAGTATACTGAGCCAGTTTGACTTCTGGTTCTACGTCAACTCTGGCTGTAAAGGTCAGAGGCTGTTCTGGATCATACTTAGATAGTAGCTCATCAAACTCGATCGCCAGTTCAAAGCTACCGATGGCTGAAATTTTTTCTTGTTCGAGGGCTTTTTGCAGGGAGTCGTTAATCAAGTTTTCCAAAGCCGTCGCCTTCAAGCGAGCATGGCCTATGCGCTGTAGCAAAACTTGGCGGGGAACTTTGCCTTTGCGGAACCCAGGAATGTTTATCTCGCGAGCAAATTGTTTAATTACTTGCTCGTAGGCCTGTTTCGACTTTTCTGATGGTACTTCGATTTCCAGACCAATTTGGCTAGCTGGAAGTTTTTCCTGGGTTACTTTCATCGGCTTTTTTGATATTTAACAATTAATGAGATAAAATACATACAAATCTAACTTTGCCTGCATTTTAAGTTTCTACGCTTTTAATCGTACAGGCACAACCTGACACAACTACAAACATTTTTACTGGACAAGACTGCAAGTCTTTGTTTTGCTTGGGTTTTTGGTGGCTGAACACTTTGTGGGGTTCAATCGACTAATTGCCGAAGCAACATAACACGTATTGCCTTCGGATGTCAAAGTCAACAGCCGGCTGTTTGTGGTTGCCGATCGCCACTTCGGAGTCCGTGCTAGACTAGCAATGGCTAGGATTCTTTCCCAGCCGTTAAGCTTGAGTGCCAAATCCGGCTAACTACATCTTTGCTATCGTAACCGATCCTGATGTCGCGTAAGATTAATTAAGTTTGATATTGAATATTGCAGTTATTTAAATTCCAGATGGCGATCGCTTACAATCTATTTTGTGGAGGAAACTAATTTGTCTCAATCCTATCGAGTTGCCATTCTAGGAGCTACCGGTGCCGTAGGTGCTGAGTTGCTAGAACTTTTGCACAGCCGGAATTTCCCCCTGGCTGACTTGAAGCTACTGGCTTCGGAACGTTCTGCGGGTTCAAAATTGCCGTTTGGTGGCGAAATGCTACGGGTGGAAGCAGTCGAGGCGCGATCGTTTGATAACGTAGATCTAGTGCTGGCATCCGCTGGTGGCTCTACTTCTAAATTTTGGGCTCCGAAAGCAGTAGCAGCCGGAGCAGTGGTAATTGACAATTCCAGTGCTTTCCGGATGGATGCGACGGTACCCCTAGTGGTTCCCGAAGTCAATCCTGAAGCTGTGGCATCTCACCAAGGTATCATCGCTAATCCTAATTGCACCACGATTTTGATGGCCGTGGCGGTTTGGCCGCTTCACCAAGTTAGACCAGTCAAGCGCATAGTTGTCGCTACTTACCAGTCTGCTAGCGGGGCTGGGGCGAGAGCAATGGAGGAAATGAAAGCTCAAGCCAGAGCAATTTTGGCTGGGGAAACACCCAAAACAGATATATTTCCCTATCCCTTAGCATTTAATCTGTTTCCGCACAACACCCCGATTAATGATTTGGGATATTGTGAGGAAGAGATGAAAATGGTGAACGAAACTCGGAAAATATTTGGTACGGATGAAATCAAAATTTCTGCAACTTGTATTCGGGTTCCCGTACTCCGGGCGCATTCAGAGGCGATTAATCTAGAATTTGCAGAGCCTTTTAGTGCGATCGAGGCGAGAGAAATTTTAAACCAGGCAAATGGAGTTAAGCTAGTAGAAGATTGGCAAGCTAATTATTTCCCGATGCCGGCGGAGGCTAGCGGTAAGGATGAGGTGTTGGTAGGCAGAATTCGCCAAGATATCTCTCACCCATGCGGCTTGGAAATGTGGCTGTGCGGCGATCAGATTCGCAAAGGGGCGGCTTTAAATGCGGTGCAGATAGCAGAGTTGCTGGTAGCAAAAAAATTGCTGCAAACCCAGGCGGTGGGCGCTTCTAATTAGCGCAAAAAAGCGCAGTTTTAGATGGCAATGGGGGATTTTAGATGCCAGGTCAATCTAAAATCAAAAATTTAAAATCACAAATCACAAGTTTAAAATCGGAGAAAGTGTGGTAAAGTTTGGAAGAGTTCTGACTGCAATGATTACGCCGTTTAAGGAAGACGGCAGTGTTAACTATGCGGTAGCAGAGCAGTTGGCAGTTCATTTGGTCGATCGCGGTACGGATAGCTTGGTACTGTGCGGAACTACGGGCGAATCTCCCACATTGACTTGGGATGAGGAGTACGAGTTATTTCAGGTGGTGCAGAAGGCAGTAACAGGCAAGGCTAAAGTCATCGCAGGAGCGGGGTCGAATTCTACAAGCGAGGCGATCGAAGCTACGCAAAAAGCAGCTAAACTCGGTTTAGACGGCTGCTTGCAGGTGGTTCCTTATTACAACAAGCCACCACAAGAAGGTTTGTACAATCATTTTCGGGCGATCGCGCAATCTACTCCAGAATTGCCTATAATGTTGTATAACATCCCCGGTCGCACAGGCCAGAATATGTTACCGGAGACGGTAGCAAGATTGGCAGAAATTCCGAACATTGTAGCTGTAAAAGAAGCAAGTGGCAACTTGGATCAAGCCAGCCAAATTCGATGCTTGACACCCCCGGAATTTGCCATCTATTCTGGAGATGATTCCCTAACTTTGCCCATGCTGGCGGTAGGAGGATCTGGTGTAGTTAGCGTCGCCAGCCATCTGGTAGGAGAGCAACTGCAACAGATGATCAAAGCTTTTGAGACGGGTCAAGTTCAAGTCGCTACCCAGATTCACTTGCAACTATTTGACTTGTTTAAAGCTCTATTTCTCACCACAAATCCCATTCCGGTCAAAGCAGCTCTTAAACTTCAAGGCTGGGATGTAGGTTCCACCCGTCCGCCCCTGTGCGATCCTCCTGTTGAGGTGACTCAAAAGTTAAAGGACGTGCTGAATCAGCTAGCACAGGTATCAGCTAGCTAGATTTAGATAGGCAGGCGAGAACGAGTTTTCAGACAATTAAATATTTGGTTGTCATCAATCATTCGTCATCAGTCATTAGTTATGAGCTATGAGTTTATTAGCTGATAATTAGGAATTGCTGATTGAGGATTGGAGACAACTGACTGTACGGGAGAGTGAAACCCCGTAGGGGAGTTTTCCACAAATATCTTGGAAAAAATCTCCCCCATCAACAAACAACAGACAGTAGATACCTCCCAAAAAGCTTGTCTTGAACAGGCAGGATGCCTGTTCCACAGGGATTATTGGATAGGTCTACTAGACAGTAGGCGACAGACGACAGACGACAGTAAACCGTCAACAGTCAACAGACAACAGTTAACGGACCCTTCGACTACGCTCAGGGCACCGCAACAGTTAACAGACAACAGACAAATAACAAAAATAACTAACAAAGGATACGCATGATCAATAATACAACTGCACAAGTTCTAAAAGTTATTCCCCTCGGCGGGCTGCACGAAATCGGTAAAAATACTTGTGTGTTCGAGTACGGCGACGAAATAATTCTTTTGGATGCAGGTTTGGCCTTCCCGACAGATGGAATGCACGGCGTAAATATTGTCCTCCCAGACATGACTTACCTGCGGGAAAACAGCCACAAAATTAAAGGTATGATCGTTACCCACGGTCACGAAGACCACATTGGTGGCATCCCTTATCACCTCAAACAATTTGAAATTCCGGTGATTTACGGCCCGCGTTTAGCGATGGCTTTGTTAGCTGGAAAACTGGAAGAAGCCGGAGTTTCTCACCGCACAGAATTGAGGACAGTTCGTCCCCGCGATACCGTAAGAATTGGCAAGCATTTCTTAGTTGAATACATTCGCAACACTCACTCAATGGCCGACAGTTTCACGGTGGCAATTCACACTCCAGTGGGAATTATAATCCATACCGGAGACTTCAAGATTGACCATACTCCTGTAGACGGCGAACATTTTGACTTGCAAAAACTGGCAGAGTACGGCGAAAAAGGCGTTCTGTGTTTGATTAGCGATTCTACTAACTCAGAAATTCCTGGTTTTACTGCTTCAGAACGTTCTGTTGCGCCGAATTTAGACAGGATTATCGCTCAAGCAACGGGACGAGTCATGCTGACGACTTTTGCGTCTTCGGTACACCGATTGCAGATTGTTTTAGAATTGGCTAAGAAGAACAATCGGTATGTAGGAGTTGTGGGTCGGTCGATGCTGAATGTCATCGCTCACTGTCGCAATCTCGGTTACATCAAGTGCGAAGATAGTCTGTTCAAACCGCTGAAAGAAATTCGTAATTTGCCTGAAGATAAGGTGCTGATTTTAACCACGGGTTCCCAAGGTGAACCAATGGCGGCGATGACTCGCATTGCTAACGGCGAACACCACGAACTAAAAATCAGAAAAGGCGATACAGTCATTTTCTCTGCTAACCCAATTCCGGGAAATACGATCGCAGTGGTAAATACGATCGATAAATTGATGATGCTGGGCGCACACGTTGTCTACGGGCGCGACAAAGGCATTCACGTTTCGGGACATGGTTGTCAGGAAGACCAAAAGTTAATGATTAACATGACTCGTCCCAAGTTCTTCTTGCCGGTGCACGGTGAACACCGGATGTTGGTTCAGCACTCCAAAACTGCTCAAAGCATGGGCATTCCCGCTAGCAATATGGTAATTATTGACAACGGTGATGTGGTAGAGTTGACCGCAAATACGATGCGACTGGGTACTAAAGTGCCTTCAGGAATTGAATTAGTTGATTCTTCGCGATCGGGCGTAGTCAAAGCAAACGTCCTCAAGGAACGTCAGCAATTGGCCGGAGATGGTGCGGTAACGGTAGCGGCGGCTTTGAATTGGGAAGGCAAATTAGTTGCCAAACCAGAAGTCCACTTGAAAGGTGTGGTAACATCAGCCGATCGCACCGAAGTGATCGGACTAATCAATCAAACCATAGAAACAGTTTTGAGCGATCGTTGGTCAGAATTTGTCCTACCTGCTACTGCTGCTGACCCACAAGTTAATATCGACTGGATAGGAGTTCAAACGCAAATAGAGAAGGCTATTGGACGAGTGTTGCGCCGACAATTGCAAAGTAATCCGATGTTGGTATTCCTGATGCAAATTCCTGAAGAAGCAGTCAGATCCGAAGTTGTGCAAAGAACTCAGCTTTCGATTGAAGCACCTAAACTAGCATCATCATCGCCATCATCATTGCCATCCCCAGTACCAGCCCCTGTGAATAAAGTAACAGGTCGTCGTCGTCCTCGGACTGCTTCTGTACAAGTGGCTTCCGTAGTTTCCTAGTTCAATAGAGGACACGGCAGTGCCGTGTCCTTACCGTGATTAATTGTAGGGAAACGGCACTGCCGTGTCCTAATTTGTATCTGCGTTCAATAGAGGACACGGCACTGCCGTGTCCCTACCCCAGATTAATTGTAGGGAAACGGCACTGCCGTGTCCTAATTTCTTTGATTTCAGTCACAGATAAACACAGATGAACGCAGATAGATTTAATAACTATCTGCGTTCATCTGTGTTTATCTGCCTAAATCTGATCTCAAAAATCAACCACCAGCAACCGCCGGCACAATACTCACTTCATCACCATCTTGAAGAGCAGTTTCCGTACCTTCCAAAAACCGGATGTCTTCACTGTTGACATAGAAATTCAAAAATCTGCGAGGTGCTCCTTTTTCATCGCACAGGCTTTTTTTGATGCCGGGACAATGCGTTTCGAGGGATTCAATCAGTTCGGAAATGTTTGCACCACCACATTCTATTGTGGCTTGATTGTTGGTGAATTTTTGCAGTGGTGTGGGAATTAAAACTTTAACGGTCATTTTTTTAGTCCTTAGTCAGTAGTCTTTAGTAAGTAGTCTTTAGTGCTTAGTGTTTAGTCAGTAGTCTTTAGTCACCAGCTTAATAACTAATGACCAATGACCAATGACCAATGACTAATTTATTAAACCGAAACTTGTTGCCATTCTAGGCGTTCAAGTGTCCGAGCACGTTCTAGGGCACGCTCGAAGGCTTCTAGTTTTGGTTCGAGGGTGATGGGTTCGCCGATGTAACCTTGGACGGCTTCTTGGGTTTTCAAGCCGTTGCCGGTGATGTAGACGACGGTGGTTTCATCGGGATTGATTTTACCTGCTTCTACGAGTTTTTTCAAGACTGCAATTGTTGTGCCACCTGCGGTTTCAGTGAAGATGCCTTCGGTTTCTGCTAGCAATTTCATGCCTTCGATGATTTCGGTGTCGCTAACAGATTCGATGTTACCGCCTGTTTTGCGGGCGACTTCGAGGGCGTACATCCCGTCTGCTGGGTTGCCGATCGCGATCGACTTAGCAATTGTATTCGGTTTGACCGGTGTCACAAAATCACGACCTTCGCGGAATGCTTGGGCGATCGGGGAACAGCCGTCAGCTTGAGCACCGCTGAACCGGACTTCTTTGTCATCTACTAAGCCGACTTCGACGAATTCTTTAAAGCCTTTGTAAATTTTTGTGAACAAAGAGCCGGAAGCGAGGGGAGCGACGATGTGGTCTGGCAGTTTCCAGCCAAGCTGTTCGGCAACTTCGTAGCCGAGAGTTTTCGAGCCTTCGGAATAATAGGGACGCAAATTGATGTTGACAAATCCCCAGCCGTGTGTATTGGCGACTTCGCAACAGAGGCGGTTCACTTGGTCGTAGTTCCCGTGAACTGACATCACAGTTGGATTGTAAATCAGAGTGCCGAGGACTTTGCCTGCTTCTAAGTCGGAGGGGATGAAGACTACGCAATCTAATCCGGCGTAGGCTGCGATCGCCGCAGTAGAGTTAGCTAAATTGCCAGTGCTAGCACAGGATACTGTTGTGAAACCCAATTCTCTAGCTCTGCTGAGGGCGACTGACACCACTCTGTCTTTGAAACTGAGAGTGGGCATATTGACAGCATCGTTTTTGATATAAAGATTTTTTAGACCCAGCCTGCGCGCTAGGCGATGGGATTTTACTAGAGGAGTCATGCCGGTGCCGACATCGATCACGTTATCTGTTGCGACTGGCAAAAATGCCCGGTAACGCCAGATCGAGTTTGGCCCGGCTTCGATGGTTTGGCGGCTGACGGTGTTACGGATTGCATCGTAGTCGTACTTGACTTCTAGCGGGCCAAAACAGCAATCGCAGACGTGTTTGGCTTGAAGTTCGTACTCTTCGCCACATTCTTTGCACTTGAGGGCTGTGAAGGTAGCTGCTGTTGATTGGGTTCTGGTCGCCTGGGTCATAAAAAAGCTCCGTAAGTGGGAAACTCAGTGGCTTGAACCCTGAGTTCTTGACAGCTCAACTCTTTAGTCTTGCGATGTTTTCAATTCTTGTCACAGATTATCACGGTCAAATTAGTCCGTCAACCATACCCGATTTTTTTAGTCGGGATTGATTTTAGAGTAAAATATTGTGTATTTAACTTGCTTCTTTGGACTAGCGAAAAGTATACTCCACAAGGATTAGACTCGTTCGTTGACGGAGCGGGGAAATGCAGAACATGAGGCCGGATCTCTTGCCCGATCGCACTCAACGATGATTTGCCCACAAAATTGTTACAAAACTTAATATTTGCTTAAGAACGGGCAATTAGTCATTAGTCATTAGTCAGTAGTCATTAGTCATTAGTTTTGGTGATTTACGATGCCCAATGCCCAATGCCCATCCAATTTTCGATGAAGATTACCAATCGAAAATCAAAAATCGACAATCGAAAATTGCCTATGTCCCTACCCACCGCTGACAGGGGGAATCAGTACAACCTCGTCACCGTCTTGAAGGATGGTGTCAGGGGAGACGAATTCCAGGTTGAGGCCAAAGCGGGTGAGCGAGCGCCACTGTTCTAATTGGGGATGTTGGTCGATCGCACGCTCCAGTACCTGGGACACTGGGGTGAGTAGTGGAAATTCCAATGTTTGTTCAGAAATACCGTAGGCTTCACCAAAGGCGGCGAAAAGTTTAACCGTGATCGTAATCAAAGAGTTAGACATAATAATTTCGTTTGATCTAAGAATAGTAGTCAAGTTAGCGCGATCGGCAGATGTATGGCAAACAATGATTTTAAAGTGCTTCAAATTATTGAAGCTAAAGGTTGGTATGCCTTTGGGAGTACCAAGCAAAACCAGCACATTGAGAGGTGGGTCAGACCTGTGGTGTGTTGGGTTCTAATAGAAGATAAAAAAAAGCGACGTATTGTGACGGCTACCGCTAGCTATCAGATTGAGATTGATGATAAAGAAGTCGAGTTTTTTGCCCACGAAAGCGAAATTCAAGATTTAGAGAGTCTGCCGAAGTCGGTATCGGTATCGGAATTCCTCAAAACAGAGGATTGACAAAGCTTTTACGTGATGGCTTCTCAAAAATAAAGAGGGCGGAAGATTGCAGGTATTGCCTACACGCTTCCGCCCTTGCTGAATAACAGGGTATGCATATGTCCTTATATTATGACAGGCCCTATTGAGATCTCAAGAGGGCTATTGCAATTACCCACTTTTGGTTTGCATCTGTGTTTCCAAGGCTCAAAACATTTTAGACAGGAAATTTGAAATGGGGCATGGGGCAAGCCGAATGCTGATTACCCCACAAGAATTTTGGGAAATGTCTGATCAAATAATTCTAAATCAAAAGCAAAAAATCCGGTTTCTTTGGTTTTGATGCGTAGGTCTTAAGTTAAGAGCTTATTCTCGAGTGGCGCTCAAAATGTCCTCTCCAAGCTCTGTAAAACGAACTGATTTAATTTGCCAAGGAGCATAACTGGTTAAAGTCTGACGCACACCACCAAACAAAGCTAACATCTGACAACTGGATAGATTTTGTAATTTTTGCCGAGAATTTCCTGATGTGCGTAAATCTACAGTGGCGATACCAAGATTGAGATCAATCTTTAGTCGGTAACCAACCAAACCTAGGCTCGTGAAAACCTGCTGCTTTAATACTTCATTCACGGCGGATGACATTAACTGTTTGTCTGAACCTGTCACTGTTTCCGGGTTAAGACTTTGACAATTATTGTCTACTTTGTAGACCATAACTGTGACGGTATTGTCTAATGCTGCTGTTTCAGTAGCTAAAACTGGGGGAACAGGATTAAATGGCTGTACCACTTGGTTTGATGCGGTCTCAATTTGATGGCGCGTCTTCTGTAAATTTACGAATTGATTGGCTCTAGTTGTTATCTGGTCTTGGTTTTGACTATAGCTAGCTGCATCAGAGCTAGAGCAACTACTGGCAGCAATCATGATTAATCCAATCGCTAAATATCCGAACTGTTTATAGATACGGCTCATAATTTTTAATATTCAACTAAACGTCAGTGTATTGAGGGATACTGTTGTGGCAGATAGCATTTACTCCCTTATTACACTTAGTTAGAAGTATTTTCCGGCATTCGTAGTACGGAGATGAAAATAAATTTAACAAGCTAGTTCATTTCATCACTTTCATGTACAATACGAGTGGTTATCGGATTAATGGGTGTCATTCTTAAAAATGCCGAACGAGTCGAGCTTGTGGCCCGATAGCAAGTAATATCAAATACTTTCCCGATATTTTTGTGTAACTTTTTCGGCAATATGTATGTGCTGAAAAGAACAATCCCGGTATCAATGGATTGGATATGAGCTGGCGCGCTAAATAGCTATTTGGTAATTCTTTTGAAACGAAAGTGAAATAATCATGAAACACCAATTATCAAGAAAAGTTGGGGCGACAACTGCGATCGCCATCATTAGCCTAGTAATGTTTTCTCAACCCAGTCACAGCAGACCTTTACGGCAGAATCAGGGAGAAAGCAAATTTTGGTGTAGCACCTCCACTGGTCTGCCTGTTACTGTTTATCAAAATCCTCAAGGTGCTATAGAACCTTGGATTGAGTGGGCTTCGGATTACTTTTCCGGTTCTGGCTATAATCCTGAAACTCGGTGTCAATTAGTCAGCCAACGACTAGAATCCTATCGTCGCGGTCGGCAGTTAAAGTACATTACAGTCGGTGTGATGAATAGTCAAAACGTAATTTGCACTGCTCACCAAATTAATGGTGTGTGCCAAAATTTGATTTATACTCTCAAACCAGGCCAAGACCCGATCGGCTCTTTGTATAACTTGTTGGCTTGGCGTCAAGGACAAGTTGGGATGCCATCTGCGGAAGAAAGCATGGCAATTCCTTACATAGATGTGAGGGAGAAGCTAGGAGAAAATAATGATGACATGGTAAAACAGCCCCTTTTTTCCCCATCATCCCAACTTCCTTGAGGCTTGGGCAATTTTCAAGGCCATCGGTAATTCCAGGCGTTGATGTAGAAAATTTGGCACGTCAAACAACGGTACGGATCGAGACAGGGAAATCTTCTGGTTCTGGGGCGATCGTGAAACAGCAGGGGCAAATCTATACGGTGCTTACTAGCTGGCACGTTGTGGCTTTCGACAGGGGCGATCGCACAATACTTACCAGCGACGGCTTCCTCCACCAGCCGTTGGGAGGAACAGTCAGGCGACTGGGCGATACCGATTTGGCGATCGTCCAGTTTCGCAGCACTAATCAGTATAAAATAGCATCAATGAGTACGGAACTAGCAGTAGTGGGAGAACCCGTGCTGGTAGCCGGTTTCCCTGCGGGTTCTAAAGTTGCAGCTTTGGCGGTAACGCGGGGCTTCATTTCGCTTCTACTGCCCAAATCTTTGCCTCAAGCCTATAGCTTGGGCTATACAAATGAGGTTAAAATTGGCATGAGTGGCGGCCCGGTTTTTAATACCAAAGGTTTGCTAGTCGCGATTAACGGTCGGGGTAAGTATCGAGATCCCGGTTTTGGTGTCTATACTTTTGAAGATGGAAGTGAACCGACACCGGAATTATTAGAGAAAATGGTTAAATCTAGTTGGGGAATTCCGATCAATATATATTTGCAGTTCGTCTTGTCTCAT